>NZ_JARIDQ010000001.1 GCF_029256985.1 Otariodibacter sp.
CCTAGAATACACATTACTGGCCCAAAGATTTCTTCACGGGCGATTGACATATCATCACGACAATCGGTAAATACGGTTGGTGCAACATAAGCTCCTTGATCAAGCCCTTTTTCTGTTAAGCGATAACCACCAGTAAGTACTTTTGCTCCTTCAGCTTTACCTTGTTCAATATATTTCAAGACTTTTTCCATATGAGGGAAACTTGCTAGTGGACCGAAATTGATATTTTCATCAAGAGGATCACCGATGCGGATACGTTTTACTCGTTCCAGTACTTTTTCTTCAAATGCAGACTTAATACTATTTGGTACAAATACACGTGTGCCATTTGTACACACTTGACCAGAGCTATAAAAATTTGCCATTAAAGCAATGTCAGCGGCTAAATCTAAATTTGCATCTTCACAAATCACTAATGGTGATTTACCACCTAATTCCATAGTTGCATCTTTTAGTGAGGAACTGGCCGCTTGGGATAACACTTTTTTACCAGTAACAACCCCACCAGTGAAAGAGATTTTAGCAATTTCAGGGTGAGTACTTAATGCTTCACCAACACGCCAGTCACCTTGAACTACATTGAATACACCATCAGGTAGGCCCGCTTCAGTAAAGATTTCAGCAAGTTTTAATGCCCCTGTTGGTGTGACTTCACTTGGTTTAAATACCATTGCATTGCCGGCAGCAAGAGCAGGGGCTGCTTTCCACATAGCAATTTGTATTGGATAGTTCCAAGCACCAATACCTGCAACAACACCTAAAGGTTCTTGTCGGGTATAAACAAAGGCAGTTTCACGCAAAGGAATTTGACGACCTTCGATAGCTTGAGCTAAACCTGCATAGTATTCAATAACATCCGCACCAGTTACCACATCAACATATAAAGTTTCAGATAATGGTTTACCTGTATCTAGCGTTTCTACTTTTGCTAATTCATCATTTCGTTCACGTAACAATTCAACCGCTTTAAGAAGAATACGACTACGCTCAACTGCTGTCATTGTTGCCCAAATTTTTTGACCTTTTTTGGCAGATTCAATAGCTTGTTGTATTTCATTTTCATCGCTTTGTTGAACTTGAGATAGGATTGTATTAGTGGCTGGATTGATATTTTTAAAGTTTTCTGCATTATCACGAACAGCAACAAATTGCCCGTGGATGTAAGCTGTGAGGGTTTGCATTATTGATTATCTCCTTTGGAATAAAGTAATATTTTTCACCAAAAAAATGTAATTTTATATAACTATAATATTAAATTTTTGTAAAACTTTAGCATAAAACACTAAATTGAGCAAATTTATAACATGTTAGGAGATGAATGGAGGTATTCTTATAAACTGTATGAAGTTATGTCATAAGTATCTAGATACTATAAGCAATGGATAAATAGAAAAATTATTTATCAATTTATAGTTAATTTTCTACTATTACAAAGTGATTTTATAATTATAGTTTAATTCATTGTTTTATAATAAAATTTCTTATATTAAGAGTTTATTGTTAATTTAAGATGTTTTTTTAGATAAACACAGTGTAGAACCCTAGTAACATAAGTATTAAGGCTCATCAATGCCTCCATTAGGATATTTACAGCGACTTAGCCTGTTAAATGTCATTCTCCAGCCTTTAAGAAAGCCATATTTTTTTAATACAATAATGGCATAATTGGAACAGGTTGGTTCAAAACGACAAGCATCACGTATTTTGTGTGGTGCAAGTCGCTGATAAAGTAATATTAATTGAATGCTAAACCAGATCACTCATTTTTTCTCGTCTGAATGTAATAACTTTATGTGTTTTATATATCTTTTTCCCGAAAGAAAAACAACCAGCAGATTCTTCAGTAGTGAGATCATCAATACGGAAAAACTCCCAGCCATCCATTGCATATCTATTTACTAACTCTTCTAAATAATCAGCTGCAGCACTATCAATCTTCTTTCTGGATGCAATAATATTAGATACGGTTTGTACCATTTTATATTCATATTTCATCTAGTTTCCTCTTTATATTTAGTGAAAATTATTTACTGAGATAATTTTATCTATTGTTATCAAACCATATACGGAATAATGATTTTTTTAGATAACATACATCTAAAATTCAAATGTAGAATGATAGAATACGATACTAATTGATACAAGTTTAAAAAATTAAAATATTATAATGAGTTATAAAATAAGAAAACTTGATTAAACTTATTCTTCTACAAACCTATATAGCTTATTCCCATTAGCTTGTACGCTTTTGGGATATGACTTAGCTCTTCTACTAAAATTGGTAAACCTATTAGAATATAAGAGTTTCTGTTTAGAGTAAATTTAGATACTCATACTATAAACAAGAAACCACCTCTCGTTTATGTAAATTATTATATTAAGTCTGATCATATAGATACTAAATTATTTTAGATCAAACTATTAATAAAATATTTTTGATATTTATCAAAATAATTTATTTAAATTATTTTTATAATAAACTACCTTAATAAGGTTATATATCCACACTATCTATATTTACCTATATCTATAGGAGACTAAAAATGAAAAGATCAACTTTAGCAGTACTTTTGGGTTCAATGTTATCAATAGGGGTGGCTTCAGCTCATGAGGCTGGTAGCACAATTTTTCGTATGGGGGGTATTCTAGTAAATGCAAACTCTAATTCTAAGACAACAACACCAGTAGATATTACTTTAGATGTTAGAGACAATGCACAGTTAGGGTTGACTGCAACATATATGGTTACAGATAATTTGGGCGTAGAATTGTTAGGAGCAACCCCATTTTCACATAAGATAGATGCTACAGTAGAACCATTGGGGGTGAGTATTCCAAATGCAGTTAAAGTAAAACATTTACCGCCAAGCTTATATTTGCAATATTATTTTCTAGATAAAAATGCTGGTGCCAGACCTTATATCGGTGCAGGTGTAAATTATACTCGTTTTTTTAATGCAAAATCATTAAATTCTGCAATTACAGATCTGAGAGTTAAAAAGCATTCAGTTGGCCCAGTTGTAAATGCAGGTATCGACATTAAATTGGTGGATAATGTATATCTCAATACTGCGTTGTGGTATACACATATTAAAACAAAAGCTAATTTTAAAGCATTAGGTGCAGATCATGAAGTTAAGATTAAACTTGATCCACTAATCTATTTTGCAGGGCTTTCATATCGATTCTAATTTAGCGGTTAATTTAAAAGCTACTTGTTTATTTCCTATAATGAGTAGCTTTTATTATTTTAGGTTTAGACGTTTTTGACCAGAATAAATGGTTGTTTTCCCTTTCCTTGTAAAAGCTAAAAGTGTAAAGTTATTTTCATTTGCTAATTGATATGCCATTTCAGTTGTTGCTGAGATAGCACAAAGCATTTCTACACCACAAGCTAAACATTTTTGTACCATTTCAAAACTGGCTCTGCTTGTAACAAATACAAAGCCGATAGGATTATCCGCTTTCGCATACCATCCGAGTAATTTATCTAAAGCAACATGTCTTCCTACATCCTCTCGTATAGCTAATAATTTTCCATTGGGTGTAAAAAAGGC
This sequence comes from Otariodibacter sp., assembly GCF_029256985.1. Taxonomy (GTDB): domain Bacteria; phylum Pseudomonadota; class Gammaproteobacteria; order Enterobacterales; family Pasteurellaceae; genus Otariodibacter. The sequence continues at coordinate 3,558 of NZ_JARIDQ010000001.1, forward strand.
AGCAGCATGGCTTGCCCCTGTTTGATGAGAAAGTAATTGTGCTTGTTCCAATTGCTCTAAGCAGCTATCAAAAATAAGTGGGCTAATATTATATAAGCGGTGAGATCGTGGAAATAGTTTACAATTTTGTTGTACTTGCTCTAATTGTTCAACGCCACAAATACCACAGCCGGTTCGTCCTGCCATAGAACGTCTTTTTTCCTTTAGTGCCACAAATTGGCGAGTTGCGATTTCTAATTCAATTTGTATGCCACTTGGACCTTCAATAATGTCTAATCCAAATAGTTGATTTTTGTTAACAATTATTCCTTCAGATAGAGAGAAACCTAATGCGAAGTCCTCTAGATCTGAAGGCGTAGACATCATCACTACATGAGATATACCGTTATAAACAAGAGCAATAGGAACTTCTTTAATTAGGTTATCTTCTTGTTTTTGTTGAAAAAAAGAACCATTCTCAATTATGATGCGATTTGATGATGTTTTTATGATCGAACTCAATTTTTCCTCTCAAAAAAGTAAGGGTAAAGATAGTTTATCTTGTTAAGAAAATGTATAATTTTACGAATTTTAGTTTACATTGTATAATTGTATTCTGATTATTACATTCTTTCATCTATTACTAATATGATCAATATGTATGTATTTTATCAGTAGCAATTATTATTTAGTTCCGTAAATACGGATTTTTTAGGAGTGGTTATGCAGATCAGTAGACGTAAGTTTTTTAAGATCTGTGCAGGAAGTATGGCGGGAACATCTGCTGCAATGTTGGGGTTTGCTCCAGCAACAGCGCTAGCAGCGCCTCGTGAATACAAATTATTACGAGCGAGAGAAACTCGTAATACCTGTACATACTGTGCCGTCGGTTGTGGAATGCTATTATATAGCATGGGCGATGGTGCAATGAATTCAAAAGGAAAACTCATTCATATTGAGGGAGATCCAGATCATCCAGTTAGTCGTGGTGCATTATGTCCAAAGGGAGCAGGTGCGTTAGATTATGTGAATAGCGAACGCCGAGTTAAATATCCAGAAGTACGTGAACCGGGATCAAATGAGTGGAAGCGAATTTCTTGGGAAGAAGCGATTAGCCGTATCGCTAAACACATGAAAAAAGACCGTGATGAAAACTTTGTCACTCATAATGAAGAAGGTTTAGAAGTAAACCGTTGGATGACAGCAGGATTCTTAGCAGGATCTGCTTGTAGTAATGAAACGGGGATTCTTACTCAAAAATTTGTACGTTCACTCGGGATTATTTTTACAGACAACCAAGCGAGTATCTGACACGGACCAACGGTAGCAAGTCTTGCTCCATCATTTGGTCGCGGTGCGATGACCAACCACTGGGTTGATATTAAAAATTCTGATTTAGTAATCGTAATGGGCGGTAATGCAGCAGAGGCACACCCTGTTGGTTTCCGTTGGGCTGTGGAAGCTAAAAAACAAAATGGTGCGAAATTGATGGTGGTTGATCCACGTTTCAATCGTACAGCTGCAGTCGCAGATATTTACATGCCATTACGTTCTGGTACTGATATTGCTTTCTTATCAGGTGTTATTCGTTATTTATTAAAGAATGACAAAATTCAGCATGAATATGTTAAGCATTACACTAATGCAACATTCCTAATTGATGAAAACTTCAAATTTGAAGATGGATTGTTCTCTGGATATGATCCAGAAAAACGCCAATATGATCGTTCAAGTTGGGGTTATCAATTTGATGAGAATGGTAATGCTAAACGTGATATGACAATGCAAGATCCACGCTGTGTAATCAATTTATTGCGTGATCATGTTGAACGTTATACACCTGAAATGGTAGAGCGTATTACAGGTACTCCTCAAAAAGATTTCCAAGTATTCTGTGAAGAAGTAGCCAAAACATCTGCACCAGATAAAGCTGCAACATTCTTATATGCATTAGGCTGGACTCAACATACTGTTGGATCTCAAAATATTCGTACTATGGCAATGATTCAATTGTTGTTAGGTAATATTGGAGTTGCTGGCGGTGGCGTTAATGCGTTACGTGGTCACTCAAATGTTCAAGGTATTACAGACTTAGGGCTTTTCCCTAACCGTTTACCAGCTTATATTGCTTTACCAACAGAATCTGATCCAGATTTAGATTCATTCCTTGGACGTATTACACCAAAAGCATTGATCAGCGATCAAATTAACTATTGGCAAAATACTCCTAAATTTATGGTAAGTATGCTTAAGTCATTCTATGGTGATAAAGCGACTAAAGAAAATGGTTATGGTTATAACTATTTACCTAAATTACCTAAAGGTGGAATGGACCAATTCCGTTATATTGAAGATATGTACCAAGGTAAGGTAAATGGTTTCTTCTGCCAAGGTATGAACCCAGTAGCTTCATTTGCTAATTCAGGCAAAATTATTAAAGCATTAAGTAACTTAAAATATTTAGTTATCTTCGATCCTTTAATTACTGATACATCTGAATTCTGGAAGAATCATGGTGAATATAACGATGTGAAAACTGAAGATATTCAAACTGAAGTATTCCGCTTACCGACTACCTGTTTCGTCGAAGAGGAAGGTTCAATTGTAAATTCTGGTCGTTGGTTACAATGGCACTGGAAAGGTGCAGAGCCACCAGGTGAAGCAAAAACTGATGGTGAAATTCTATCTGAACTTCGTGCTGAATTACTTCATCTTTATCATGAAGAAGGCGGAAAAGCGCCACTTGAACCATTAGAGGCAATGGCATGGGATTATGCAAATCCATTAGCCCCTGCTCCAGAGGAAGTGGCAAAAGAAAATAATGGTTATGCACTTGTAGATATTAAAGATGCAAGCGGTAACATTATCCTTAAAAAAGGACAATTATTGTCTAGCTTTGCTCAAATGCGTGATGATGGTACAACTTCAGGTGCTTGTTGGATCTATACAGGTCAATGGACTGAAAAAGGTAACCAAATGGCGAATCGTGATAATTCTGATCCGTCAGGTTTAGGTAATACGCTAGGTTGGGCATTCGCATGGCCACTCAATAGACGTATTATTTATAATCGTGCAAGTGCAGACTTATCAGGTAGACCATTTAATCCTAAACGTCAATTAGTAAAATGGAATGGTAAGAACTGGAATTATGTGGATGTAGCAGATTTTGGTAATGCTCCACCAAATAGTCCAACGTTACCATTTATAATGCAACCAGATGGTGTAAGTGGATTATTTGCCCGTGATCGTATGGCAGAAGGCCCGTTCCCTGAGCATTATGAACCAGTAGAAACACCAATTGGTACGAATCCATTGCACCCAAATGTGATCTCAAGTCCTATTGTTCGTATATTTGAGAGTGATAAGGCTGAATTAGGAACAAGTGAAGAATTTCCTTATGTTGGAACAACTTATCGATTAACTGAGCATTTCCACTTTTGGACTAAAAATGTGCTATTAAATGTTATTGCTCAACCAGAACAATTTATTGAAATTGGTGAAGCATTAGCCAAAGAAAAAGGTATAGGACATGGTGATATCGTTAAGGTAACATCTAAACGTGGCTATATTAAAGCGGTTGCAGTAGTAACAAAACGTATTCGTCCTCTAGTTGCAGATGGTAAACCTGTTCATACAGTCGGTATTCCAATCCACTGGGGATTCTCTGGAATTGGTACTAAAAAAGGATTCTTCGCGAACAATTTAACCGTTCGCGCGGGTGATGGTAATACTCAAACACCAGAATCTAAATGTATGTTAGTTAATATTGAGAAAGTGGGGGCATAAGATGGGAACAGTACAATCTCAAAATATTATTAAAGCCTCTGCAACATCGGGCTTAACTCCACCACCACAAGCAAGAGATCATCAAGTTGAAGTGGCAAAATTAATTGATGTTACAACTTGTATTGGATGCAAAGCTTGTCAGGTGGGATGTTCTGAATGGAATGATATTCGAGCAGAGCCAGAGAAATGTATAGGGGTATATGATAACCCTATCGATCTCAATGCGAAGGCGTGGACGGTGATGAAATTCAACGAGGTTGAAGAAAATGACCGTTTAGAATGGTTAATTCGTAAAGATGGTTGTATGCACTGTGCAGAACCAGGTTGCTTGAAATCGTGTCCTTCACCAGGTGCGATTATTCAATATGCTAATGGTATAGTGGATTTCCAATCTGATAAATGTATTGGATGTGGTTATTGTATTGCTGGATGTCCATTCAATATTCCAAGAATGAACCCAGAAGA
>NZ_JARIDQ010000018.1 GCF_029256985.1 Otariodibacter sp.
TTACGTTTTGCGATTCGTGAAGGTGGTCGTACAGTAGGTGCGGGCGTTGTAGCGAAAATCATCAAATAATTATTGATGAATTAGGCATAAGAGAGGCGTATCGGTAGGTACGCCTTTTGTTTTTCTATTTGAGTTTCACAACATTCGTATTAAGGTTTAATCAATGTTAATGAAAACAATTTCTTATAAATCTTTCAATGAATTAGTCAATAATCCTAACTATATTCTCGTCGATAGTCGTAATAATTACTTTTTTAATGGTTTCAAACATAAAAATATAACGAGAGGTGGGCATATTCCTAATGCCATACAATTTAATGCTGACTGGTTAGCTCACATTACTCCCTCAAAATTTACAACCTTTGCAGGCGATAAAGGTTTAGATAAATCCAAAATATTAATTATTTACGATATGGATTTACTTAGAGCAACAGATCTAGGTAAGAGTCTTTTATTACATGGGTTTCGTGTTTTAATTTTTCCCTATTTTTTGCAATATATAGAGAGTAACCGACCGCTTGTCATTTTTCCTTATTTTGAATATAGCATATCTGCGGAATGGTTAAATAACTTGCTGATAGGGAAAGAGATTGAGGCGATACAAACCAATAACTTTATGCTATTTCATGTGTCTTGGGGAAAGCAAGAATCTTCAGAAGATTATAAAATACATATTCCAACCGCCTATTATTTTGATACAGATTGGATTGAGTCTGGACCTGTATGGAATCTTTTACCAGCAGAAGAAATTAGACAAAATCTATTAGATAATGGTATTACACAAGACAAAACTATTATTCTTTATTCGACTAATCAACTAGCTGCCTATCGAATATTTTGGGTTTTACGTTGGGCTGGTGTAAATGATGTCCGTGTGTTAGACGGTAATTTTTCCAGCTGGTTATCTTCGGGTTTTGAGGTTGAGGAAGAAGTAAATTACCCAATTAGAGAAGTTGAGTTCGGAGGAGATATTCCATTGAATCCTCATTTTAATATTTCTACACCGAAAGATATTCTTTATCATCAGCAACAAGGACTTAAATTAGTTAGTAATCGATCTTGGGATGAGTATATTGGGCAAACAAGTGGTTATACCTATATTTCAAGAAAAGGCGAACCGATAGATGCTATCTGGGGATTTGCAGGTACGGATATTTCTAATATGAATGATTATTTCTCGCCAGATGGGACGCTACGCAATCCTGATGAAATATTTCGGCTATGGGAAGAGCAAGGTATTCAAAAGGGTGATTTTTTAGCTTTTTACTGTGGAACAGGATGGCGAGCAACAATTGCTTGGTTTATAACGCAATTAGCGGGGTGGGAAAATACGACTGTATATGATGGTAGTTGGAATGCTTGGCAGATGGATGAAAATTTACCACTCAAGAATGAAAATATTCAATTACAGAAACCTAATGCGAGAAATAATTTTAAGTGAGGAGTGATAATAAAGCGGTAAGATTAAGTAAAACTTTTGCATAATCTCACCGCTTGTCAAAACTAGTATTTTGAACCAATTTTTTGAATATGACTATTTGTGGCAATTTGTGCGGATAACCAGCCTAAGAAGATGGTAGAAACAATAATTAATACTACTTCACTAAAATCAAAAGCATGTAATTCAAATTTGACAGTGAACATATCGGTAACATAACGTACGACACTCGTAAAATAGCTTATAGTCATCAAACTAAAAATAATTGCTAAGATACTACCTAATAATCCGTAAATCATTCCAATATAGATGAAAGGACGTGAGATAAAATAGTCTGTAGCGCCGAGTAATTGCATTACATTAATGGATGCTCGACTATTTGAAACATCTGAACGTACACTGTTACTGATAACTAAGAAAACGGCTACAAGCATAAGTAAAGTACAAGTTATGGCAATTCGAGCGATTAGTTGGTTTAAAGAAGTTAATTTTTCTAACCAACCATTATCTAATCTAACCTCTTGAATTCCTTTTATTTTTTGTAGTCCGTCGCGGAAAGTAAGCATATCCTCAGAAGAAGTAAATTCTTTTTTAGGTTTTAAAATAACTACTGCAGGAAGAGGATTATTATCTAACACTTCTAATGCTTCACCAAAACCAGACCAAGTTTGAAATTCCTCTAGACTTTGTTGGCGTGAAATATACTCTAAGGATTCTATTTTATTGGCATCAAATTGACGGATATTATCAACTACAGTATCTATATCACGATCTGATAAATTCTTATGTAGATAAACCGTCAATTCTGGTTCAGGATAAAACTCATCAGCAGCTTGTTTTGTATTTTTCCAAAGGAGATAGCTAATGGTTGGAATGGTTAACGAAACAGCAATAACGAGAATAGTTAAAAAAGTACCAAGTTTACGTTGCTTAAGATCTAGCCATACAGAACGCAAAATATAACGGGTTTGTGTATTCATTGAATTAAGCATTATTTTTTAACCTTTTAAGTGACCTTCTTCTAATACTAAACAAGGTTTGGGACGTTGTGCGATAATATGTGTGTCATGGGTCGCAACTAAAACTGTTGTTCCTGTTTGATTGAACTCTTCAAATAGACGGAAAATTTCAAAAGAAAGTTTATCATCTAAATTTCCTGTAGGTTCGTCAGCTAGTAGTAGTTGTGGACGATGGACGATCGCTCGAGCAATATCGACTCGCTGTTGTTCTCCACCAGAGAGATGTAGAGGGCGAAAATTAGCTTTATTTTCTAACCCAACTCTAGCTAAAGCCATTCTTGCTTCTCTTTCTACAGTAGTTCTGTTTAATCCCATAATGATGAGTGGCAGTGCTACATTGTCTAGAATAGAACGATCGGTGAGTAAACTATAATTTTGATGTACCATACCAATATGTCGGCGAAGAAAAGGTAGCTCATGTTCGGCTAGACGAGTAATATCATACCCATTAAATACTACTTGTCCACCATTAGCCCGTTCTATACCCATGATCAGTTTAAGTAGAGTTGTTTTTCCTGCACCTGAATGTCCGGTAATATATGCCATTTCGCCTTTAGGTAAGTGGAAGCTAATCCCTTGTAGTGCAAGTTTTCCTCCACCTTTATAAGCTTTACTTACATCTGTAAATGTAATCATTATTTTTTATCCTCATGACTAAATAAGGCGTCAATAAATTCATTTGCATCAAATTGACGTAAATCTTCAATTTTTTCACCTACACCAATATAACGAATAGGTAATTTGAATTGATCTGCTATTGCAAAAATGACACCACCTTTGGCTGTACCATCTAATTTAGTTAAGGTAATGCCAGTAAGTCCAACGGCTTCATTAAAGAGTTTAGCTTGACTGATTGCATTTTGTCCTGTCCCTGCATCTAAGGTCAGCATAATTTCATGAGGAGCTGTTTCATCATGTTTTTTCATAACACGGACAATTTTCTTCAACTCATCCATTAAATTATTTTTATTTTGTAAACGTCCTGCGGTATCAGCAATTAGTACATCAATCCCTTTTGCGGCAGCGGATTGCATTGCATCAAAAATAACGGAGGCAGAATCTGAACCAGTACTTTGTGCTACAACAGGAATATGATTGCGTTCACCCCAAACCTGTAGCTGTTCCACTGCAGCTGCTCGGAAAGTATCGCCTGCTGCTAACATAACAGATTTTCCTTCAGCTTGAAATTTGCGAGCTAACTTACCAATTGTAGTTGTTTTGCCGACACCATTTACTCCAACCATTAAAATGACATAAGGTTTTTTGTTGGTAATAATCAATGGTTCTGCAACAGGAGTAAGTACATTTGCTAGCTCAATTTTTAGTTGTTGATACAATAATTCAGCATCTTGTAGTTGTTTTTTAGAAGCATGCTGAGTCAAATTATCTATAATTTTTGTGGTTGTCGGCATACCTAAATCAGCAATTAAAAGTTGTTCTTCTAATTCTTCAAATAATTCATCATCAATTTTCTTACCACGGAAGAAATTGCGAAAGCCAGATCCGATATTTTCTTTGGTTTTAATTAATCCTTTAACTAATCGGCTGAAAAAACTACTTTCACTCGTTGGTTTTTCTTGGTATTCATCTTCTTTTGGTGCTAATTCGATAGTATCAGTAGAGATTTGCTTTTCCTCAATAACAGATTCTGTGTTATTGAGTTCATCTTGTGTAGTTTCTATTCCTACATTTATATCATTCGATGGACTCACCACTTCAGGAATGTTTTCTTTTACGATAGTCGTATCATCTTCTTTATCAGTAATGGCATCAACAGGCTTCGCTGTTTCCTCTGTTAGTTCTTTGATGTGTTCTTCAACTATTTGTGATGAATTTGATGATTCAATTTGCTCTACAACAGTTTGCTCTTCTGCTACTACAATAGTACTATCATCACTTTCGCTAATAGGATCTAATTTTTCGGCAGTTTCAGTAACTAATTCTACTGCTTCTTGAGATGCTGGAGAGTGTTGTTCTTCTTCTGGAGTAGTGGTTAATTCTTCTACTTTTTCTTCTTTTTTACCTAATCCCAACCAAGACCAAAATCCTTTTTTCTTTTTCTCTTCTGCCATTTATTCTTTTCTCCTCAATTAAAAATCCATTTTTGTTGAAAATGGAATACACTATCTCCTATAGTTTATCATTTTTTAGTAATGGTTTTTGCTGTTTGATATGAAAAAAATAAAGATTTCTAAACAAAAGTTATCAATGGGTGAAGTTCGTGTTATTGCTGGACTATGGCGGGGACGCAAATTACCAGTATTGAATGCGGAGGGTTTGCGTCCTACCACAGATAGAATGAAAGAAACCTTATTCAATTGGTTAATGAGTGATATCCCTCATTCTCGCTGTTTAGACTGCTTTGCGGGCAGTGGCTCACTTGGCATTGAGGCCTTGTCTCGTCAGGCACAAGCGGTCACTTTCTTAGAAAAATTTACAAATGCAGCTAATCAATTAAAAAAGAATTTGGTTAGCCTAAAAACAGACAAAGGGGAAGTAATTCATACGGATAGTTTACAATTTCTTGCTCAAAAAAATAGTGAAGTACCCTTTGATATTGTATTTGTTGATCCACCATTTCATTTTGGATTTGTTCCGCAAGTGTTGGCTCACTTAGAAAAGAATAAATGGCTTGCAGAAAATGCCTTGATTTATGTGGAAACAGAAAAAGAACATCCACCTTTGAGCTTACCTGCAAATTGGCGAATTATTAAAGAAAAAGTCACAGGGCAAGTTTTATCACAGTTGATTCTAGTTGAATAAGTTAAAATATGATCTTTTTCAAAAATTAGGCAAATATCATTACAAATGAAGTGATTTTTCTTATATAATTTTAATATTGAAGTTTTATTTCAAGTTATAACTATCAAGGAGATTATATGCGTTTAGTTCCTTTAGATTCTGCCGAGCAAGTAAGTCAATGGTCTGCTCGTTATATCGTTGATAAAATTAATGCGTTTAAACCAACAGCCCAAAAACCTTTTGTATTAGGTTTACCAACGGGTGGGACACCACAAAAAACCTATCAAGAATTAATTAGATTACATAAAGCTGGTGAAGTGAGTTTCAAGAATGTTGTTACTTTTAATATGGATGAATATTTAGGCTTACCAAAAGAACACCCAGAAAGTTATCATACATTTATGCATGAAAATTTATTTAATCACATTGATATTCCAGCAGAAAATATTAATTTGCTTGATGGTATGACAAATGATGTTGATGCAGAATGTGAACGTTATGAAGCAAAAATTCGTTCTTATGGCAAAATTCATCTATTTATGGGGGGGGTAGGTGTTGATGGACATATCGCATTTAATGAACCAGCTTCCTCACTCGGATCACGTACACGTATCAAAACATTAACCGAAGATACCTTGATCGCTAATTCTCGTTTCTTCAATAATGATATTAACCAAGTACCAAAATTTGCATTGACGGTTGGTGTAGGCACATTATTGGATGCGGAAGAAGTACTTATTTTAGTGACAGGCTATAACAAAGCATTAGCACTACAAGCTTGTGTTGAAGGTCCAGTAAACCATATGTGGACAATTAGTGCATTACAAATGCATAAAAAAGCAGTAGTTGTATGTGATGAACCTGCAACACAGGAACTTAAAGTAAAAACAGTGAAATACTTTAAACAGCTAGAGCAACATGTGGCTCGTTAGGAGAATATTATGAATCATTATGCATTAACTAACAGCGTTATTTATACAGAAGATGATGTACTTTACCAACATGCTGTTATTGTTAAAGATGATAAAATTGAAGCAATCGTTTTTGAAAAGGATTTAGATTCTTCCATTCCAAGTGTAGATTTAAAAGGGGCTAATCTTACCGCTGGATTTATTGATGTACAAATCAATGGGTGTGGCGGCGTGATGTTCAATGAGGATATCAGTGTGCGCACCCTTGAAATAATGCAAGAAACTAACTTGAAATCAGGTACAACTAGTTATTTGCCAACTTTCATTACTTCACCAGATGAAGATATGAAACAGGCGATTCAAGTGATGCGTGATTATTTAGCAAAATATAAAAACCAAGCATTAGGATTACACTTAGAAGGCCCTTATATCAGTGTGAAGAAAAAAGGGGTACACCGCCCAGAATTTATTCGTGAAGCAAGCGATGAGATGATCGATTATCTTTGCAAAAATGGCGATGTTATTACCAAACTAACCTTGGCGGCTGAAAATAAAACAGCAGACCACATTAATAAATTTATTGATGCAGGTATTATTGTGTCTATCGGTCATTCAAATGCAACTTATGAAGAAGCTACACAACGCTTTAAAGAAGGGGCAAGTTTTGCAACTCACTTACATAATGCGATGTCACCTGTTAGTTCAGGGCGTGATCCAGGTGTTGTGGGTGCAGTATTAGATAGTGATGTTTATACTGGTATTATTGCTGATGGTCATCATATTGCATGGAGTAATATCCGCCTTGCGAAAAAAGTGAAAGGTGAGAAGTTAGTGCTTGTAACTGATGCTGTTGCACCTGCTGGTGCAAATATTGATTCATTTATCTTTGTCGGTAAGAAGGTATTATTCAAAGATGGTAAATGTATTGATGAATTTGGTAGCTTGGGCGGATCGGCTGCAACAATGATTGAATCTATTGAAAATGTAGTTCAACATGTAGGAATTTCACTTGAAGAAGCGATTCGGATGTGTACGATCTATCCAGCAAAAGCGATCCATGTAGACGATCATTTAGGATCAATTAAAGCAGGTAAGATCGCAAACCTTGCTGTATTTGATCATCGCTTTAAAGTGTTAGGTACAGCTGTTAATGGTGAATTTAAATGGGCTAATTAAAATCGTGGAGATTAATAATTAACTCTAGGTTTCTAAAGGTTGTTTGAATTGATTTATTTAGACAACCTTTTTTATATACAGTGTGGCTTTTACAAGAATACGAAAAATTTGCATTTTTCTCAAAATGTTACTTGCCCTATGAGCAGTTTTTGCGTAAAATCGCACACCTATTTTATGTGAATTTAAAAGTGCTGAAAGCGTAGCGAAAAGCACAGATTAGCGGAGTAAATATGTACGCAGTTTTCCAAAGTGGCGGCAAACAACACCGAGTAAGCGAAGGTCAAGTTGTTCGTTTAGAAAAACTTGAAGTAGCGACTGGTGAGAAAGTTGAGTTTGACTCAGTGTTAATGGTCGTTAATGGTGAAGATGTTAAAATTGGTACCCCAGTTGTTGCTGGTGGTAAAGTGGTAGCAGAAGTTGTTTCTCACGGTCGTGGCGATAAAATTAAGATTGTTAAATTCCGCCGTCGTAAACATAGTCGTAAACAACAAGGTCATCGTCAGTGGTTCACAGAAGTGAAAATCACTGGGATTCAAGCATAATTTCAGAGGAGATCAAGTAGATGGCAACTAAAAAAGCTGGTGGTTCGACTCGTAACGGTCGTGATTCTGAAGCTAAACGCCTTGGTGTTAAACGTTTCGGTGGCGAGTCTGTTTTAGCAGGTAGCATTATCGTTCGTCAACGTGGTACTAAATTCCACGCAGGTACAAATGTAGGAATGGGTAGAGATCATACTTTATTTGCAACTGCAGACGGTAAAGTAAAATTTGAAGTTAAAGGTGAAAAAAGCCGTAAATACGTAAGTATTATTGCTGAGTAATCTTCAAATTAAGAATAAGAAAACCTCGCTAATTTGGCGGGGTTTTTTGTATTAGAAGAAGTAAAAATATGAAACAACAACCTGTTCTTGGTTTTTTTCTTGCATTAATAACAGCTATTATGTGGAGTACACTTCCAGTAGTATTACAACCTTTATTAACAGCAATGAATGCACAAACGATAGTATGGTTTCGATTTGTGACTGCGGCAATTGGTATTTTCTTGATTTTACTTTTTACAAAAAAATTACCTAAACTGACCGCTTTAACCAAGACTTATCGTTGGCTTATCCTTTTAGGCATAGTAGGGCTTTCTGCAAATTTTTATTTATTTAACTTTTCACTAAATTATATACCAGCAGCAGCTGGTCAAGTATTGAGTCCTCTTTCTTCTTTTTCAATGATCTTAAGTGGGATCTTTTTATTTAATGAACGTTTAGGGTTACATCAAAAATTAGGTTTAGTTTTACTGCTAATTGGACTAGCATTATTTTTTAATGATCGCTTTGGCGACTTTGGTGAAATGAATACTTATGCTATTGGGATCTTAATTAGCGTTGCTGCAAGCTTAGTTTGGGTGGGTTATGGTATCGCCCAAAAAATGATGTTAAGTCAGTTTAGTTCACAACAAATTTTACTCTTTATTTATATAGGGTGTGCAATTGTATTTACCCCTTTTAAAGATGTGAGTCAGATTAGTAATCTTACGCCATTTACATGGGGATGCTTAATTTTTTGTTGTTTGAATACCATCATTGCCTATGGATGTTATGCAGAAGCGCTAAATCGCTGGGAAGTAGCGAAAGTCAGTATGTTGATGCCTCAAATGCCAATATTAACCATTATTTTTACTGAGTTAGCTTATTTGATTGCTCCTGAACATTTTACTGAACCAGATTTAAATACGTTAAGTTATATTGGTGCAGGATTAGTTGTACTTGGGGCATTATCGGCTGCTGCAGGACACAAAATAATTTACCGTCGTCAAATGCGACGGATTTAATAGATTGCTTAAAAATGGCAAAAGATAAGTGTGATCTTACCGCTTGTCTGCTATTTTGAGCAAATAGGAGAAAAAATGAAATTTATAGATGAAGCGCTGATTCGAATTGAAGCAGGCGATGGTGGAAATGGATGTGTGAGTTTTCGCCGTGAAAAATTTATCCCAAAAGGTGGGCCTGATGGCGGTGATGGCGGTGATGGTGGAGATGTTTATTTAATCGCAGATGAAAACCTAAATACCCTCATTGACTACCGTTTCGAAAAACGCTTTGCAGCAGGTCGTGGTGAAAATGGCCGAGGTTCAAATTGTACAGGGCATCGTGGTAAAGATATTACGTTACGTGTACCAGTTGGAACAAGAGCAATAGATAACGATACGCAAGAGATTATTGGTGATTTAACCAAGCACGGTATGAAAATGCTAGTGGCAAAAGGTGGATTTCATGGTTTAGGTAATACTCGCTTTAAATCATCAGTAAACCGCGCACCCCGCCAAAAAACGAATGGTACTCCAGGTGAAAAACGTGATCTTATGCTAGAGCTTATGTTGTTAGCAGATGTAGGAATGTTAGGTTTACCAAATGCGGGTAAATCAACCTTTATTCGTGCTGTATCAGCGGCAAAACCAAAAGTAGCAGATTATCCATTCACCACATTGGTACCAAGCTTAGGTGTGGCTCGTGCAAGTTCTGATCGCAGTTTTGTGATTGCAGATATTCCAGGGCTAATCGAAGGAGCCGCTGATGGTGCAGGATTAGGTATTCGTTTTTTAAAACATTTAGAGCGTTGCCGAGTGTTGATCCATTTAGTTGATATTATGCCGATTGATGAAAGTGACCCTGCAGATAATATTTCAATCATTGAATCTGAACTTTACCAATACAGTGAAAAATTAGCGGATAAACCACAATGGCTTGTTTTCAATAAATTAGATGTGATTGGGCAAGAAGAAGCAGAAAAACGTGCGGCTGAAATTGCAGAGCAAATTGGTTGGGAAGGCGAATATTATATTATTTCTGCGGCTACGGGCGATAATGTTCAAGAGTTACTCCACAATATCATGGACTTTATTGAAGCGCATCCACGTATTGAGGAAGAAGATAAACCAGTCGAAGAAGTTGAATTTAAGTGGGATGATTATCATCAACAAGCGATGAAAAATCCAATTACTGAAGACGATTGGGATGATCTGGATGACGATGGTTGGACAGAAGAAGATGATGAAGGTGTTGAATTTATTTATAGACCTTAATTCACCTAATTCACCCTAATTTATAATAACAAAAATCCTCTGATAGCATTTTCTGCCAGAGGATTTTTTATTTATACTTCAAAATGATTATTAATTTTAGGGTTTTCTATTTGAATAGTGACATGATTAATACCATGCTTTTCTTTTAAAATATTGGTGAGGTTTTGCACAATTTTGTAATCATTGAAACTGTCGTATCGAGTTAGTATGACATGGAAAGATAAGCTATATAAATCGTCTGAAATACTCCATAAATGAAATTCATGGATATCTGATACCCCCTCAATTGATAAAATTGTTTTATAAACTTCATCTGTCTTCAATCCTTTAGGTACGGCTTCCATCAAAATATAAAATGCGGCTTTACAAATTTTATAACCACCTAAGAAGATTACTACTCCAACAATTAAGCTGACTAACGCATCAATTTCAGAGATACCTGTTAATTTAATAAGTATTGCAGCAATAATTACACCAACTGAATTGAGTAAATCACCAATAAAATGCCATAAGGCACTTTTGATATTTAGGTTATTTTCAGCTTTTAAGCTACGCATTAAAATAAAAGTTAAAATAATATTAATAACGAGTCCAATGATAGCAACCGTCATCATAAGATTAAAATCAATGGCAATAGGATTAACTAATCGAATAATGCCTTCATATAAAATACCTAGAGCAATGATAATCAAAGCTAGCCCATTCAGAAATGCTGCAATAATTTCTAATCGGGCATAGCCATAGGTAAAACGTTTATCTGATTTTTTCGCAACATAGTAGATGGCAATCATACTTAACACTAGTGCTAAGGCATCTGAAAACATATGAAATGAGTCAGAGATAAGAGCTAAGGAACCACTCAGCAAGCCACCAATTAATTCTATTAAAGCAAACAGTAAAGTTAACACTAATGAAATCCAAAGTGTTTTTTTGGATTCTGTTTGAATCTTATAATGGTGAGCATGATGATGCTCAAAAGTTATATGTTGCATAATTGTCTAATTAATTAGTGATTTACAATAAAGTAAGTGCATATTATGTATAAAATTAATACTACGGATAAAAAGCTCACAAAATCATGTTAGTTTTCGTAAACTTTTTGATACTTCTCAAAAATCACTTTCTTTGCAGGATCTGCCTTATCAATCCTTTCTTTTGCCTCTTTGTGATCTTCCTTATCAACATCAGGTGTATCTTGAATATTTTCTACTTCAGGTTTGTATTGGAAACTACCATAAACAGGGAAGTGATCTGAACCAATTTCAGGTAACACTCGAATTTCACGCACCATAAAATCATTACTATGGAAAATATGATCGAGTGGCCAGCGTAAGAAAGGATATTTTGCATGGAAGGTACTGAATAATCCACGTCCGATACGAGGATCTAGTAATCCACTTGTTCGTTGGAATAAACGAGAAGTGGATGACCATGCCACATCATTCAAATCACCAAAAACTAACACTTCTTTATTGTTATTTTTTATCTCTTGCCCAACTAACAGCAATTCTGCATCTCGATTGGTTGAAGTAGCGCTTTCGGTTGGTGTCGGTGGCATAGGGTGCAAACAATAGAAATGAATCCATTCACCAGAAGGTAAACAAGCTTCAGTATATATGGAGGGAATATCTTCTTGTACCCAATGGCGAACTTCGGTATTACGTAATGGCAAGCGACTATACAAATGCATTCCATATAAATTATCCAACGGAATTTTTACTGTATAGGTATAGCTTTTTTCGATTGGAGCAAGTTGCTCTTCCCACCATTTATCACTTTCTAGGGTGAGTACAACATCAGGTTGCCATTTTTCAATGAGTGCTAGCAATTTGTGGGCTTGTCGATTAGGCGTTAATACATTGGTTGTCAGTAATGAAATACTGCGTCCATCTTGCTTACCATGATATTGCACGACTTGTTTTTTCGCTAACCGAGTATAAGCAGAAATTTCCCAAAACTGATAAGCAAAACAGCCAATATTGAGTAAGTGGAGTATGACCGACAACCATGTTGGCTCAACATAAAAGAAGTAGCTAAGCACCAAGCAGATCAGATTCAACACTGCAATTTGCAACCGTGGAAAATCAAAGATCCGCACAGTCCAATGGTTAATAGGTAACAGTGGTAGCAAAGTTGCTACCACCGGTAAACAGTATAGGATTGTGAGTAGAGTGTTCGTCATTTTATATTAAATAAAAAAGCCTTAAGGTATTAATTTAATGAATAACTAATTTCCAGGTTTAGTATGTGTAAGTGGTTAATTTGATCCTTCTTCCCAAATAGATAAAGCTTTTTTTTCTAAGTCTCTATAAGATTCTGTTAATAAAGGTGTTCTAATTGATTTAGAATCATTATCCCATGATAGGATTGCCCCTGTTTTTTGTTTTCTCTTTAATTTGATACCAGCACCTAAACTCATCGAGAATAGATCTAAGAATCTACGCGGACCAACGCCAATAAATGGCTCAAATATTACTTTATTATTTGTAATTGGTGTATTGATATCAAAAGATGATTTCAACTCTATTGATTCTGAATGGAAATCTAACGCTTTACTTTTCGGATAAGGTTCAACGTAAACAACTCTCTGAATTCCAGATGCTATTATATGTTTTGCACAATTATGGCAGGGAAAAGTTGTACAATATAAAACAGAATTTAAGGTAGAAATACCTTCTCTTCCACATGATAATATAGCTTCCATTTCTGCATGAACAACCCTACCAAATTCAGTGAGATCTGCTATTTGGCTCTTTTTTAATATTTCTTCAAGCATCAGTTTCTTCTTTTGTTTTTCTTCTTCTGAAAATAAATTATCTGATTGTCTTAAAATTCTCTGAATCATTTCATTTTGTGCATTTTTATTTGAATCAAATCCTTTCTTATAATCTTTCCCACTTTCTATATCTTCTATTTTTCCGTCACTATTTTGGACTGCCCAATATAATCCACCTCCAAATTTTGGTACATCATTTGCTCCAGTTGCAACAATTTGTTCTTTTTTACTAATAACAGCTCCTACTTGTCGTGATAAATCACCCGATCTCACAGAACTATTAAATGCCATAAACATCGCAAACTCATCGAAAGTTGGATTTAGGTATGGATTAGAAAAAATTAAATCTAAAAATCTTTGTAAAGTGTTTCTAACTTGATCTGTGTTATTCCCTATATTTAAGAAAAAGTCAGAGAGGTGATAAGTATCTCTAGTTTTTTGACCGTGAGAAATGTTTTCATTTTCATCAGTGTTAATTAATTCGTTTGCTTGCTCAGGTTCACATCCCTTTTCACTTAAAAAATCTAGCCTTCTGTCTTTATCAGCATGTATTCCGAATAAATAAAAACCCTCTCCATAGACTTTTCTTAAAAGTTCTACTTCATCTGGATGTTTTAATGAATCAATAATATATACTTTCTTATTTTGTTTATTTTCTTCCCTCTTTTCAGCTATTAATTTTATTGCACCAGTAGCTAAAATTGCATTATTTTGACTTCTTTCTCTCAACAGATCACCCTGTTTTATGTAATGTTTTATTCTATCATATTCTCCTGTATCATTTTTAGTCTCAAACTTAGGAAGGAGAGATGATAATTTTATTGTATCAGCATAATAACTAAATTTCTGTAATTTAGTTATTAACGAATCTATAATTATGTCAGATTCCGCTCCTACAGGACTAACTATACCTATAATTAATTCACTATCATTTATAGTTGCTCCTGGATACAAATAATTATCAGTTTTATATGGATTAATATTATCCTCTATATTTTCATCATTAGTTATACTTACAGGAATATTCTCAGAATCTAATTTTATATTTCTTGCATATTTCACATTTTTTCTTGTTTCTATCTGAAATATTACTGTTAAACCTTTCGATAGTTTATCAAAATCTATATTAATAAGATCTTTTTCTAGGAAAAAATAATCCTTAGATTCTTCTTCTGTTAGCTTAGAAATATAACCAAATCTTTTTTCCATATTGATATATTGGATTTTACTTTTTTTGGTATCAGCCATAATTCATTCCTCTTGGTATTAAGTAATATTCAATTAGCCAATAAATTAACATAGATAGATTCTAAAATACCACTCTCGCATTTCTAAATAATCTCATCCAAGCACCGTCTTCACTCCAGTCTTCAGGGTGCCAAGAGTTGCTGACTGTGCGGAATACACGTTCTGGGTGAGGCATCATTACTGCTACACGTCCGTCTGCGTTGCTGATAGCGGTAATCCCTTGGGCTGAACCGTTCGGGTTAGCTGGATAAACTTCCGTTGGTTGTAGATTATTATCAATGTATTGTGCAATCACGAGATTTTGTTTTTGCAAATTATCAAGCTGATCTGCCCGCTTGAATTCTGCTCGACCTTCTCCGTGAGAAACAGCGATTGGCATATGTGAACCAGCCATACCTTTAAACCAGTGTGAGTTAGTTTCGTTGATACGTACTAAGCCAACACGAGCTTCAAAACGCTCTGATTTGTTGCGAACAAAGCGAGGCCAGTTTTCTGTACCCGGAATAATTTCAGCAAGGTTAGATACCATTTGGCAACCATTAC
>NZ_JARIDQ010000061.1 GCF_029256985.1 Otariodibacter sp.
ATACGACCAACGATAAAGATGTTGTTAAGGTCTTACAAGACGTTGTAAATCACTCTTCTATTGATCTTGGAGATGGTAATAATGTCTTGAATATTGGTGGTACCTTAGAAAGCCAAGGTGGACAATATGGAACAGTTGATAACTCTACTATTACAGCAGGAGCTGACAACGATACAGTCTACATTAATCGTCAGGTAACGAATGGTTCAACCATTAACTTAGGTGATGGTGATAACGACTTAACTGTCAATGCTGCAGTAACTAAATCGACAATCACTACTGGTGATGGTAAAGATTTATTATGGCTAGTTGGTGTTAGTGATGGTACCAAAGTTAGCACAGGTGCTGGAGATGATATTATTCATCTAGGTAAACGTGATGCTGACGCTCCTACTGATTTTGCGGCATCTGTTAACGTCGGTAGTAAAGGATCGGTTATTGATGGAGGTGATGGTCTAGATATTCTTTATTATCATGGTGCACAACTCCATGATGGAGCATCTGTTAATAACTTGACTACTGCTAATATTGAGCTGATTCAGATTGATGGAACTCAAGGCGGTGTGAATGCTGGTCAAAGAAATCAATTTAATTTAACTTTGTCTGATTTAACTCAGTCAGGAGATACGTTAGATACAGTATTTATCAACTCTAATGTTGCCGATCTGAATGGTTATAAACTAAATACTATCGACTTAGGTGGTAATAATAAAGTGTATAACTATAACGGTATGAACAATGTTAAACCAAACCTTGGTGAATTTAGTCTTGCTGAACAAAATGTACAAGCTAAAGATCCAACAGGTGAAACACATACTTATAATGTCTATAAAGCGACTGCTGCTGATGGACATATTGAGACAGTCTATATCCAAGATACGTTCTTCGTTATCTAATTAGAGTACTTGATAAGTACATAACTTTAAAAAAAACGCTCTCGTAATGAGGGCGTTTTTTATAGGTTAATTCAAATTATTACCTATTTAGTATTCATTAAAATATTAAATAATGATAAGGTGCTAAAAAATATTTAAATACAATATTATTAGAATATTCGAGAAGAAAATGAACGCTAAAAACTTAGAATTATTTTTAAAAGACCATTTTTCAGATTTTTATAAACACTGGAAAAATACAAATCGTGAAGGACAATTAGCAGATACGTTAATTGTGTCCATCTCAGATGGATATAAGCGTGCAAAAGTCATAACGCCTACTATGAGTAAAGACGATATGATTGAAGAAGATGGACAGCACATTCTAGAAATACTTTTAAACAAATTGAAATGGGCAACTAGCCAATTCGAAAACCCTTTAAAGTGGTTACGATTAGAGTGGGTTACACAAGAAAAAGAGTTACTGTGGAATGAGTTTGAAAAAGAGCTTAAAGGTTATAAACGTAATTATTTTCGCTCAGGTATTGCTTTTAGAGGAAAAACTAAACCATGGTGCTTACTCACTGAGATGGAGCTTAATGCCAACGCCTGCCTTTACCCAGATTCAGATATACCCTATGCTCAAGTAAACATTAAAAATTTTAAAAAATACTTTAATTCACGACATAGTAGTAATAATTGGCCTAATTTAGATAACAATACTCAGATATTGATTTTTCAAACATCTGGAATTTTTTATGATGTTGAAACTGGAGAGATTGAGACGTTATGTACCTTACCAAGACGTCATGGCCATCGTGAAATACCTTTATTAACTCAAAAATTTACAGAGAATTTGATAAGTAATACAACTAAATATCTAGCGAATCAAGTAAAAAATAATGGATGTTTTGAATATGGTTATTTTCCTTGTTTTGGTAGAAATATTAAAACATATAACACATTACGTCATGCAAGTAGTATCTATTCGTTAATAGAAGGGTATCAGTTTTGCCGTGATAATAAAACAAATACAAAGCAGCTTGAGTATATTTCTACTCAGATTGAGTCCGCTTTACTGTATTTAGAGAGCAACGCTGTCAAATATTATTCTGATGATAGGGCTTATGTATTAGAGATTAATAATACAATTAAGCTAGGTGCAAATGCGGTATATATATTGGCGTTAGTCAAATATATTCAAGTATTTAAAGATTCTAAATATAATCAAAGGTTTTTAGAACTTAGCAAAAAGTTAGCAAATGGCATTCTTGCAATGCAAAAACCTTCTGGTCAATTTGTTCACGTTTTAAATGCGGATACTTTAGACATCGTTTCGGAAAGTCATGTTATCTATTATGATGGTGAAGCTGTATTTGGTTTGATGCGTTTATATGGTATTGATAAAGATGAACGTTGGATTGATTGTGTAGAGAAAGCGTTTGATTATTTTATTGAGTCAGGATCTGGACATAATGGAGCTCATGACCATTGGTTATCGTATTGTACTAATGAGATGGTTATTTATAGACCAGAGAAAAGATACTTCCAGTTTGCTGTCAATAATGTTAAAGGTTTCACTGACTTTATCAAAAATAGGATAACTACTTATCCTACACTGTTAGAATTAAGTATGGCATTTCATAAAATGTTACTTAAACTTGACGAGCATCCTGAGCATAAGGATGTATTAGAAGGATTCGATGTAGCAGATTTCTATGAAGCTTTACATACACGGGCAAATTATCTAGTAAATGGTTATTTCTTCCCAGAAATGGCTATGTTTTATAAGGAACCTAATACTATTTTGCATGGTTGCTTTATTCGTCACCATGCATTTAGAGTCCGCATTGATGATGTTCAGCATTATTTGTCTGGCTGGGTCGCTTATCATACATTATTAGCATTACAAAATTACCCTAAATCAGCTAATCAGACTAATCGTAAGATCTTAGACGATGCCCAAGTCTTAACACCGTTAGCTTTAGAAGAAGCTACCAGAGGACGTTGGCTAGTTAGTCCCAAAAAAGGATGGACAGCAACGGGGCTTTGTATTCACCCTGGTGGTTTTAAGGAGGGATGTTTACTTGTCGCGCGGGGTAAAAATATGGAGAGGGGGTATCTTCCCAAAGTTGCGGTCAAATCATTTACTCTAAAAAACGCAGGAGCAATCATTACCGATGATGAAAAAGAGTACTTAGATTTTGGTATACCTGTATTGTATGTTCCAAATGTTAGGCAAGCAACTTTAGATATTGGTAAGTGGAGTAGGAAGTATTATCAAGGTGATGTAATAGGTGTAACAGGTAGTGCGGGTAAAACAACTACCGTAGCTATGTTAGCACATACTTTACAAATTCAAGGTGAGATTGCTCAGACAAAAGGCAGTGCCAATTTACCTATTGGAATAGCTTGGAATATGGCTTCTATGTCACAAACTGCTAAAACATGGGTACTTGAGATGTCTATTGGTAATATGGCTTTAAACACTGAATTAGCACGACCTAATATCGCTGTAGTTACGAATATTGCAGCAGCTCACTTAGAATATCATAATACGTTAGATATGGTAGCTATTAAAAAAGCACGGATTTTTGAAGGTATGAAGCCAGGTGAATTAGCTATCATTTGCCGTGATATTGAACAATATAACCTAATCGCAGAAAAGGCAGAAATGCATGGTCTTAATATCATTACCTATGGTGAGCATCATGAGTCTAACATCCGTCTAATTGACTATGTATCGAGAACTGCAAAGATTAGAATAGGGGATCAGATATATACTTTAGAAATGTCCTCAATCGGTAAGCATATGGTACTTAATGCAATGGCGGTTTTAGCTATTGCTAATCATAAGTCTTTAGATCTTTCTAAAGTAATCAATAAGCTAAATACTTTTACTGCTATTGAAGGTCGTGGAGAAGTATCCAGAATTAATTATAAAGGTAAGCAGATAACCCTATATAATGAAGCATATAATGCTAACCCATTGTCTATGCAAGCAGCTCTTAGAGGTTTCTCAGAAGTTGATGTACCGGCTCAGAGCAAGCTATTAATTCTAGGTGATATGTTAGAGCTTGGTGATAATAGTCAACAATATCACTTAAATTTAGTTCCAGATATTAAAAACGTTGATTTTAGAGAAATTATATTAGTTGGAGAGTTAGTTTCAGAATTACAAGACATTCTTAAGCAATTAGGTAAAGTGGTACATCATTTCAGGGATAGGAATTCTTTAGCTGAACAATTATCAAATATTATTAATGATCATGATTCAGTTTTGATTAAAGCTTCTCATGGTGTCGGGTTGGATACACTTTTTGGGAAAAATGAGGAACAACCAGTATCTAGTAAGATAATTAATAGTCTTACAAATCAAGCAGCATTTGTTGTACAAAAATTCTCATTAAAAAATAATAAAGTTACTGAACGAAGTACATTAGCTACAGTTAGAGCAAATGAGGCTAAAGTTCCAGCATCACTCGCTAAGTTACTGACTTTGATGATAGTTTGGGATAAGTTGAAAAAAGATAAAATTGATCCATTTAAAACAATGATAAAATTCCCTATAGATCTATTGCCAGGAAGTAGTGAGGCCTATAAGGTTTTTGAAAGAAATGAAGTTGTCCCAATAATTGAGCTTATCAAAGCAACCTTAATTATTAGCTCTAACGAATCAGCGTATACACTGGGGCTTTGGCACTCAGGTAGTGAAAAAGAGTTTGTTGAAGTAATGAATCAAAAGTCAATTAACTTAGGTTTAGAAAAAACCTATTGGGCTAGTAGTTCAGGGCTTAGCAGTAAGGCCTACTCAACAGCAAACGATCTACTTAAAATAGCAGAAACCTTCATCAGTGATTATAGTGAAATTAGTAAATATTGTTCATACAAGTTTTTTAAAAGAGGTAAAAAGGTATTAAAAAATACAAACCGCTTAATACATCAAGATAAAAGGGTGCAAGGTTTAAAAACAGGAAATATTGTAGGCATAGGTTCAAGCTTAATTAATTACTGGATCGATGATAAATATCATTACTTAAGTATTGTTCTATGCGCTGAAAATCGTAAAAGTTGCTTTGCCTTATCTGAATTTGCAATGAGCAATTATACTCAAGATCAAACTGAAGATAAGCCACTTACAGGTATATCAACAGAGTCTTCTATATTAATAGCAGAGTTTGGCTCTAAAAATGGTTCTTTGACAAGTAAAAGAATTTTAAAGGTGATAAATGGTAATAAAATAACATCCCCTATCGGTTTGGCAAAAATTGTTACTGCTATACTTGTTATGGACAAGGTAAGAGATGAGGGGCTGGATATTAATGCAACACAAATCTCTATACCTGATGATCTAAATAAAAAATTCAATAACCACATATTTTATGATGAGCAAAAAGTGGCTCTTATTGAACTTCTTGAAGCTATGATTATTTCAAGTTCGAATGAGGCGGCCTATGTACTTGCTTGTTGGCATTCAGGTAATGAACAATCTTTTATTGATCAAATGAACAGCAAATCTAGCCAGTTAAAGTTAATGGATACTTATTGGGCTAGCTGTTCTGGCTTAACTAGAGATGCTTATACCACTGTTAATGATTGTCTAAAACTAATAGAGGAGTTTATAGCACATTATTCTGAAATTAGTAATATGTGTAATAAAAAACAGTATACATATAAAGGACATGTGATTAATAATCCTAATAGGCTGGTGCATAAATTCGAAAATGTTAAAGGTATTAATTATAGTAACTTAAAAGGAGTGGGTACGAATTTGGTCAATTACTGGGTCAAAGATGATAAAAGCTATATAAGTGTCGTTCTAGGTGCAGCTAATAGAAAAGAATGTATTGACCTATCCGAGTGGATAATGACTGAGTTTACGAATAAGTAACTCACCTATCATTACAAAATTAATATAACAGCAAAATATGTAGGGTATAAAATGGATAATGAGAGAGCATTTAGGGTTGTTATTCCTAGTTAGTGAGTGCAAAGCCCACAAATGTAAGCAGAGACTGTAACAAAGTTCCTTGTATTTATTTCTTTGAAAAGGCAGTCTCTATGGATACATATTTTAAAATTATATGAAAAAATTAGAGATAAAGCTGATTTCGTTATTGTATTGAGAGAAAGTGTGCGCCGGATATTGACTTGAGTTTAGTTCCCGGGTTTGATGTAAAAGTTGCCCGCTTGAACCAAAGTTATAGTATTGGTCATTCAGTATTGGAGGGGTTATCTGGCTTACCTAAATATAGGCATGCCATTATCCATATAGTTGACACTCTTATAGATAAGATCTATGATTTTTCAGTAGATGATATTTATATTCAAAAATGTTCTGATTTATGTCGCTGGACGAGTATAACCAGTCATAAGAATGACATGGTGCGAATAAAAAGCGATAGAGAAGCTTTTATTAAAGAAAAGTAGCTAACGTTTGTGTTGGTTTATTCTTATTTGCTCAAGGATGTCAATTTAGATCTGACTTAAAAAATAGTCTTAATCTTCAAGATGAAGATATGGACCTTTTTTTGGAGATGGTGAAACATTTTCAGAAATAAATCCAATGGCTTTGCCAAAAGCTGAAGGATGGCGTGACTTTGATCATGTAGATTCTTATTATGAAGCAAGACTTAATTTTTAATAATTAGGTAATAATAGATTTAGTATTGAGCCAAACCGAATATATGGTTTGTTGGGAAATTAGATATGAACACCTGTGACGGTGATATTAGAAAAAATAAGGGACAGCGAGATGGCATTTTTAAAAAACAATCATTTTATCTTTCTTAATAATAGGCTTGGAAAAAACTATACTGGGATTGAAAGCTCTGCACTTAAGAGAAGTAAGATATTCATTGAAAAACTCAATATTATACCTGTATTTTTGACTATGGCTTATAATTTAAATACAGAGTCTATAGTTGAGGAACTTAAGGCGCTAAAGAAAATCCCAGACTCTTTTAAACATGTTAATTTATATCAGTTCTATCAGACTGAAAGTGTAACTAAAGCTATAAGTTATCTGGAGCCAATTGAAAATCTTACTGAACCTAGAGTACAGATCACTCAGAATCAAAAAAAACTTTTCACTAAGTTTTACAACCTTGAGACTGGATTAATCTCTTACATACATTATTATGATGATAATGGAGAAATATATAGGTTAGATAACTTCGATCCCACAGGTTTCTTATCAAGAGTATGTGTTTTCACCACTGGCAAAACAAGAGAGAGGGTGTCAGAGTTTTTCTATCGTGCTGATGGGACGCTGTGTTTTCAAAAGTTCTATAGCCATAAAAATGGAGAGAATGTAGTTGACAGAATTACTGTTACTGACGAGGTAGGTAGACCAACTAAAGTCTTTAATGAAGAAGAAGATTTTACCAAGTTTCTATTAGAGTTTTACTTTAATAAATACAGTGAAAATGAACAGGTTAATGTCATAGTTGATAGAAACGTACGATTAATTGATGGAATGGACAATAGAGTAATCCCAAATTTAAAAATTTATCCGATTATACATAGTTATCATTTACAGGGTCTATCAAATCCTCAAAGTAGGTTGCGTAGTTATGCTTATTATTTGAATAATATAAGAGATATTGATGGTCTGATTATACTCACAGAACAGCAAAGATATGATATTGTCAAAAGATTTGGTGAGTATGATAATACGTATTGTATACCTCATGTTGTTAATGATTTTCCTCAAAAAGTACCATTTGATAGCCGTATAACTAATAAAGTCATAGCTGTGGGGCGTTATAGTCCAGAAAAAAATCATGAATTAATGATTCGTATTTTTGCAAAAGTAGTTGAAAGATTGCCATCTGCAACACTAGATCTATATGGACATGGTCCACTGAAAAGTAAACTAGAGTCACTTATTAAAGATCTAAATATGGAAGAGAATATTTCTATAAACCCTTTTTCTAAAGATATTTATGCGAAATTTTCGGAAGCTAAGTTGTCACTTTTGACCAGTGAATATGAAGGTTTTCCGCTTGTGGTGATGGAGAGTCTAGCGTGTGGTTGTCCAGTAATAGCAAATGATATTCGTTATGGGCCTTCATCAATGATAGATGATGGAAAAAATGGTTATCTAATAGACAGAGATGATGAGTCCGCTTTTGTGGATAAAATTGTAAAAGTATTAAAGGATGAAAGTTTGAATGCTGAGTTTTCAAAAAATGCTTATGAGAGCTCACAACGTTTTAGTGACGATAATATTGCTCCTGTATGGCAGAGTTTTATTGAAAAAATAACTAAGTAAAGTTACATGATTTTCAGTTTTGATAAAAATTAGATATATCTAGATTAAAGGCTTTTTTGGATATGTTTTTAGTAACAGCTCTTTTTGTTCTATCCGGTAACCTCTTTGGTGTCTCAAATATTGAAAACCAAGTAGTAGCTAATAGTAAGGAGATCTCTATTTTAGATAGAGAAGGATTGGCATATGGTAAGTGCCATTTATTCAATACTAAAAGAAAATCTTTAAGTTTCAATGGTATAAACTCAAGTTTTAAGTTCTCCGTTGAAGGTGAAGATGCCGGATTAGAAGAGAATGAACTAAGTTTTATTAATAAAGACAATCTTATTAATGTTCATAGTCAATTAACCGTAGCAAATCAATTATTTCAGAATGTATTAATGTTAGAAGATCCTTTATCTAGCCAACGCTATGATAAGGCTAAGTTTATAAATATTACCATTGAATATTCAGATAAAATTTTTGGTACAGCGTATGATGAAGTTGTAACAAATAATGAATTAGGCCTTTCTAATTGTTTTATTGGTATGAAAATAAGCAATAAGGTTAATGCTATTAAAAATGTAACGCCAGCTCATGAGCTTTTTCATCTTTATCAAAATAGTGCAATGATGTTTAAACAGAGCTGGTTATCAGAGGGGACGGCAAGATGGTCTGAGTCATTAATTAAAGAAGGAACAGGTGAAGAAGAAGTATTACCAGAGACTAAGGAAGAGCTTTTAGAAGTCATGGATTCAAGCTATGGCGCTAGTAAGTTTTGGACAAGACTATTCAGATTAATCGATCAAAATGATACATTTACTGTCCCTAATGATTTAGATACGATTACCTATTCAAACAACAAATCTGTACTACAGGATAATAGAGCCTATGGTACTCGATTTATAAAGGTTTTATTTGATGAATTAAACTTTGAAAGCAATCATGTTTCTAAATTAAAAGGCTGGGATAGGTATGGCTGGAAAGAGAAAGATCAGAAAGATCCTAAGCTAAATCCTTATATATGGCGTGCTGTTAAACGTGCTGTATCTAAAGTCTTATCTGAAGAGCAACAGTCGGAAGAGTTAAGAAAATGTATGGAGATAGAGTTGTAAGCTTTACAGCATGCTAGCTAAAATAGAATTTACCAGAGAAGAGCAGATCTAATCTGGTATTTTCCCATTTAAAATAGCATGCCTGTCAGATTAAGTTTGATCTTCTACAAAGAATTTATAGGATTGTTGCCATATCTTGCTTAAGCCCATCCCCTATTTTATATATTCGTCCTAGATGCAATTGTGCCTCTGTATGCCCTTATTTTGCATATTTCCGAAATTAAGTTACCGCTTGTGCATTATTTCTTTATACCCCCATACCAGCACTATACCTAATAGCTAATTCAAGTAGTGCTTCAGCACCGATTTATTCTGCTAGTTTTAATCTCTTCTCAAATTTTGAAGTATAAATAATCTCCATATTATGTTTTATTTGCGTTTCACCTCGTCTATCCTCTTCTCAATATCATTCTAATGCCTTAATAAACATATAGATAGAGAACTTAATATTGATGTAATATTCATTGAATAATAAATACCAATTTTATTGGTACGATTTATTCGCTAGATTTATTAATTTATCGCAAACGTTTGCGTAACTTTGGTATAATGGCATCGTTTCATTTTTATATAATCCATAGGATACTAATATGCAAATCAGCCTTAAAAAAATTTACTCTGGGAAAGTACGTGATCTTTATGAAATTGATGAAAAACGTATGTTAATGGTCGCAACTGACCGCTTGTCTGCCTTTGATGTGATTTTAGATGATCCTATTCCGCGTAAGGGTGAAATCCTTACTCAAATTTCTAATTTCTGGTTTAAGAAATTATCACACATTATGCCTAATCATTTTACTGGTGATTCAGTATTTGATGTGTTACCAAAAGAAGAAGCGGAAGCTATTCAATATCGTGCAGTTGTATGTAAGCGTTTAACACCAGTAAAAATCGAATCTATTGTGAGAGGTTATTTAACAGGTAGTGGCTTAAAAGACTATAAAAAAACAGGGGCTATTTGTGGATTAGCTTTGCCAGAAGGTTTAGTTGAAGCAAGTAAATTACCAGAGCCTATTTTTACTCCATCAAGTAAAGCAGAAGTGGGTGACCACGATATCAATATCAGTTACGAAGAGTGTGAGCGTCAAATCGGTGCAGATTTAGCTAAACAAGTCAAAGAATCAGCTATTGCTCTTTATAAAGAAGCGGCAGATTATGCGCTAACTAAAGGCATTATTATTTGCGATACCAAATTTGAATTTGGTTTAGATGAGAACGGCGTATTAACTTTAATGGATGAAGTTTTAACGCCTGATTCAAGCCGTTTTTGGTCGGTTGATACTTATCAAGAAGGTACAAACCCACCATCATTTGATAAGCAGTTTGTACGTGATTGGTTGGAAAATAGCGGTTGGAACAAGCAAGCTCCAGCCCCGAAAGTACCAAGCGATGTGATTGAGAAAACTGTTGCTAAATATCAAGAAGCATTGGATTTATTAACTAAATAGCAAAAAAAGCAAAAGGGATCATTATGATCCCTTTTGCTTTTCATAAAATGAACTAAAGAGGTAACTGACTACCTCTTATAAATAAATCTTATTGATTGTTTTGAACGTAATCAATCGCAGATTGAACAGTTGTAATTTTTTCAGCTTCTTCATCAGGAATTTCAATATCAAATTCTTCTTCTAAAGCCATTACTAACTCAACGGTATCAAGAGAATCAGCGCCTAAATCTTCGATAAAAGAAGCTTCAGGTTTTACGTCTTCTGCTTTTGCGCCAAGTTGATCAACAATGATTTTTTTTACGCGTTCTTCAATGCTCATTTTTTGTTTCCTATTGTAAATTCGCCTAAGTGCGAGAGTTGAGTAGTGTAAAGAAAATTGGCATAAATTCAACTATTTTATGAGATGTCAAATTAGCCTTGCTTTTTCACACAGCTAAATTCTTAGTGGTCTCGCCCATCAATTGAGCGAAAAAGCGATGTTGATTTTATCATTATGAATAGGGTTTATCCATAGTGGATTTTGACGAACATCACAATTTCGTGAAAACAAGCGGTAGGATAGATTAAATTTTTGGTAAATCATAATTTTTTTGCCGATTTTTTCTATTTTGATTTAGAATAAACGTCATTTTTATATTACTGAATTTAATTAAAACAAATAGGGAAAACTATGCGTACGAGCCAATATTTATTTTCTACATTGAAAGAAACGCCAAACGATGCTCAAGTCGTTAGCCATCAATTAATGCTAAGAGCGGGGATGATCCGACCGCTTGCATCAGGGTTATACAATTGGTTACCGACAGGTTTACGTGTATTAAAGAAAGTTGAAAATATTATCCGTGAGGAAATGAACAAAAGTGGTGCGTTAGAAGTTGAAATGCCGGTGGTTCAGCCTGCTGACTTATGGATTGAATCTGAACGTTGGGAAGATTACGGTCCTGAGTTATTACGTTTTAAAGATCGTGGTGATCGTCCTTTTGTTTTAGGCCCAACTCATGAAGAAGTGATTACTGATCTTGTACGTCGTGAAGTCAGTTCATACAAACAATTACCTTTAAATTTATATCAAATTCAAACTAAATTCCGTGATGAGGTTCGTCCTCGTTTCGGAGTAATGCGTGGTCGTGAATTTTTAATGAAAGATGCTTATTCATTCCATGTAACAAAAGAATCATTACAAGAAACCTATGATGTGATGCATCAAACTTATAGCAATATTTTTAGTCGCTTAGGATTGGATTTTCGCCCTGTTGCTGCTGATACGGGTTCAATTGGTGGTAGTGCTTCTCATGAATTTCAAGTATTAGCACAGAGCGGAGAAGATGATGTTGTATTCTCAACAGAGTCTGATTACGCAGCTAATATTGAATTAGCAGAAGCTATTACAGTAGGTGAACGTCAAGCACCAACGCAAGAAATGCAATTGATTGATACGCCTAATGCAAAAACTATTGCTGAACTAGTTGAACAATTTAATGTACCTGCAGAGAAAACGGTTAAAACTTTAATTGTAAAAGGTGCTTTGGCAGAACATCCTTTAGTGGCGT
Organism: Otariodibacter sp.; assembly: GCF_029256985.1. Classification (GTDB taxonomy): domain Bacteria; phylum Pseudomonadota; class Gammaproteobacteria; order Enterobacterales; family Pasteurellaceae; genus Otariodibacter. The sequence goes on from NZ_JARIDQ010000061.1 coordinate 12,241, forward strand.
TAGTTGTACGTGGTGATCACGAATTAAATGATATTAAAGCGGTTAAACTTGCTGAAGTTGCAGAGCCATTTGAATTTGCCGATGAAGCAGATATCAAAGCTAAAATTGGTGCAGGCGTTGGTTCATTAGGTCCTGTGAATTTAGACATTCCAGTGATTATTGATAGAAGTGTCGCGATTATGAACGATTTTACTGCTGGCGCAAATATTGATGGTAAACACTATTTCAATATCAACTGGGAAAGAGATGTTGCGTTACCAAAAGTTGCAGACATACGTAATGTGGTAGAGGGTGATCCAAGCCCAGATGGTAAAGGTACCTTACTGATTAAACGTGGTATCGAAGTTGGACATATTTTCCAACTAGGGACTAAATATTCAGAAGCAATGAAAGCAACCGTTCAAGGTGAAGATGGACGCCCACAAACACTGATTATGGGTTGTTATGGTATCGGTGTAACTCGTGTTGTTGCTGCTGCGATTGAACAACATCACGATGATCGTGGAATTATTTGGCCAACTGATGAAATTGCACCATTTACTGTGGCAATTGTGCCAATGAATATGCATAAATCAGAAAAAGTACAAGCTTTTGCGGAAGATTTATATAAAACATTACGTTCTCAAGGTGTAGAAGTTATTTTTGATGATCGTAAAGAGCGTCCGGGGGTGATGTTTGCAGATATGGAGCTAATCGGTGTTCCACATATGCTAGTTATCGGTGAGAAAAATCTAGATAAAGGTGAGATCGAATACAAAAACCGTCGTACAGGCGAAAAAGAAATGATCTCAAAAGATACTTTATTTGATTTTATTGCTCAAAAGATTAAAAAATAAATTAACTTAGTTAACTATTTGTTGTCATTAAAAAATCGGGCTTGTGAATAAGAGTGTTTCACAAGCCCGATTGTTATTTACGTATATTACGAGTCAAGCTTTTACCAAATTTGAATACGTTCATTAATTGGTTTATACATCGCATCGCCTTCTTTAGTACCAAATGCATTATGAAATCCACTGATATTTAAGATCGGTGCAAATGCTCGGAATTGTCCCGGTGCATGTGGATCACTTTTCACTTGATGAGAAAGTGCTTGCACAGTCGCTTTATTACGCCATGAGCGAGTCCAACTCATAAAATAGCGTTGATCTGGCGTCAAATTCTCAATTTTTGGTGTGACACCATGATCTTTTTCATACAATTTAAGTGCATCATAAGAAATGCTTAATCCACCTAAGTCAGCAATATTTTCACCCAAAGTAAAACGTCCATTGACGAAAACATGTGGAGCGACTTCAAATTGATTGAATTGTTCAACCAGTCTATTAGCTAATGCTTCAAATTTTTTACGATCTTCTGGCGTCCACCAATCTTTTAAATTACCATCGCCATCAAAGCGTGACCCACTATCATCAAAACCATGAGTAATTTCATGGCCAATAATAGCACCAATTGCCCCGAAGTTTACCGCAGGGTCTGCCTCAACATCATAAAGTGGCGGTTGTAAGATTCCCGCAGGGAAAACAATACGGTTCATTAATGGGCTATAAGAGGCATTAACTACTTGTGGTAACATTCCCCATTCGTTTAAATCAACTGGTTGCCCAACTCGACTTAGAGCATCTTGGTAATTCCATTTTGCGATTTCTTGTAGATTCGTATAAATCGAACCGCCTTGTGCTACATCTTTCAAATTCAAACTACTGTAATCTTTCCATTTATTTGGATAACCCACTTCGACAATAAATTTATCTAATTTTTCTCGTGCTTTTTGCTTGGTTTCTTCAGACATCCAAGTGAGATTATCAATACGCTTGTGATAAGCCTTAATTAAATAATTCGCAATATTTAATAAATTTTGTTTTGCCGTTTCAGGAAAGAATTTATTCACATAAAATTGGGCAAATTCTTCACCAACATTACTGTTAACTAAACGTAATGCACGTTTTTCAATCTCTCTCTGTTTTTTCTGACCAACAAGTGTTTTACCATAGAAATCAAAACTTGCATCATCTAACGCTTTAGTTAAATAGGAGGCAGCTCCTGATATGGTTTGAAAACGTAAATAATCTTTGATAACTGAAAGATTCTTAGGGTTAATCAAGATATCAAATTTTTTAAGGAAATTAGGTTCCCATACGATGACTTCGTCTGTATTCACCCCCACTTCCTTGAGATAGTTTGCTAAGTTGATATTTTTACTTGCTGAAGCAAATTGCTTCATTGTCATTGGATTAAAGTGTTTTTGAACATCACGGCTTTCTTCATTAGTAAAGAGCGTATTTGCAATCTCTTTTTCGTAATTTACAATTGCTTTTGCTTTGTTTTCAGTATTTGTAACTCCAGCAAATTTTAGCATTTTAGCTACGAAATTTTGATATTGCTTTAACACCTTACGATTTTCAGCCGTATCTTTTTGAAAATAATCTTTGCTTAAACCAAGGCTACTATTGCTAAAATAGATAGCATTCTGACGAGAATTTTTTAAATGAGCAAATACTGACCAACCAAATAAAACTTCATTACCTTGCTTAGTTTCTTCAATAATATAACGTTCTAAATCACTAAAGGTTTTGATTTGATCGATTTTTGTGAGATCGGCTTGAATTGGTGCTAAGCCTAATTTTTCACGGGCATCTAAATCAGTATAAGTTTGATATAAAGCTTTTAAATGTTGCGCTTTTACATCATTTGCAAATTTTGGATCGGAAATCACCGCTTGTAATAATTCCAAAGAACGTCTTTCATTCATATCATTTAATTCAGCTAATGTTCCCCAAGAGGTACGATCATCAGGTATTTTGGCAGAATCCATCCATTTACCATTAACATAACGGTAAAAATCTTGTTGAGGAGCTACAAGTGGATCCATACCTTCAGTTAATGTGCTGTGATAGGTTTTAGGGGTACAAGCTGCAAGAGCAACTGCACAGGCCACAAATGAAAATAATATAGGCGTCTTCATATTCTTTCCTTATTTTTGATTTGTAATCGTACAAGCGGTTAGATATAAAGGTTTTTTTGCATAATATTTGCATAATAAACGAGTGATCCTACCGCTTATTTTTTTGCTTATTTTGACTATTTTGTTGTATATAGTTCAACATTTTCCCTCGATCAAATTAGTTAATAAATCAATATGATCGGGATTATCATTCAATGCAGGTATATAACGGTAGTGTTCACCGCCTGATGATAAAAAATACTCTTTATTTTCTTCGGCAATTTCTTCTAATGTTTCTAAACAATCAGTAGAAAATCCTGGACAAATTACTGCTACTTTTTTTATACCTTTGTTAGGTAATTCTTGTAATATGATGTCAGTATAAGGCTTTAGCCATTCCTCTCTTCCAAATCTAGATTGAAATGCGATGCACCATTGATGATCTTCTAATTTGAGAGATTGGGCAACTAAGCGAGCAGTTTCACGACAATGATAGGCATAGTAGTCACCCTCATCATCATAACGTTGAGGAATGCCATGAAAAGAAAATACCAAGAACTCATTTCGTTCTAGCTTAATAGAATTAACGAGAGCATTAATATAAAGTGGATGATCGTAATAATTATGAATAAATTCAAAAGGGACTATATTTTTATAGTGCGTTAGACTTCGTGCAAAAGCATCAAAGACTGGGGCAGTTGTAGTTGAACTATATTGAGGGTAGAGTGGAAGTACAATGATTTTATCAACTTTATTAGCTAAAAGATTTTTCATCGCCTGATCAATACTTGGGTTTCCATAGGTCATACCTAATTCAATAATAAAATCTTTATCTTGCTGATCAAAATAGGATTGAATAGCCTTTTGTTGTTGACGAGAAATAGTTAAAAGAGGTGAGCCATCAGTTCCCCAAACAGACTGATAATTTTTGGCAACTGTGGGTGAACGTCTTGGTAATACAATAAAATTAAGAATAGGCAACCACTTCCCTTTAGGAAGGTCAATCACTCTTGGATCGCTTAAAAATTGTTTTAAGTAACGTTTAACAGCAATTGGTGTTGGTTCATCTGGCGTACCTAAATTACTTAAGAGAACACCTATTTTAGGCTTTAACATAGTATTTCCTCAGTTTATCGGAGCTTTATTATAAAAAATAAATTCAATTGGTGCCATTTATTAAAGTAAGAGGTCATGTTAGCAACTCTATTCTACTCTTGACATTGGGTAATTAGTCGCCTAAAATTTACCGTCCTCTCTTTTATGAGAGGCAATTTGTATTTTTTTAATTTTAACTGGAGCTTAATTAATGGCAACTATCAACCAGCTAGTACGCAAATCGCGTGTGAAAAAGGTTGTAAAAAGTAACGTTCCTGCATTGGAAGCATGTCCACAGAAACGTGGTGTATGTACTCGTGTATATACTACAACTCCTAAAAAACCAAACTCAGCATTACGTAAAGTATGCCGTATTCGTTTAACGAATGGTTTTGAAGTTACTTCTTACATCGGTGGTGAAGGTCACAACCTTCAAGAACATAGTGTTGTATTGATCCGTGGTGGTCGTGTTAAAGATTTACCAGGTGTGCGTTATCACACAGTACGTGGTGCATTAGACTGCGCAGGTGTAAAAGATCGCAAACAATCACGTTCTAAATATGGCGTAAAACGTCCTAAATCTTAATGGTTCTCCGTTGAGTAAGGCCAAACGTCTAACTTAGTTATTTAACTATTTAAACCATAAACTCCAGTCAAAATGCGACAATGTTCGCACTAAGATGAGTTTTGGATATCCTGAAGATTTATTATACGGAGAAATTAAAATGCCACGTCGTCGTGATGTAGGTCAACGCAAGATCCTCCCAGATCCAAAGTTCGGATCAGAATTGCTTGCAAAATTTATTAATGTATTAATGGTAGATGGTAAGAAATCTATCGCTGAATCAATCGTTTATAGTGCATTAGAAACGCTTTCTGAGCGTTCTGGTAAAGAAGCTTTGGATGCATTTGAAGTTGCACTTGAAAATGTTCGTCCGACAGTAGAGGTTAAATCTCGCCGTGTTGGTGGTTCAACTTATCAAGTACCAGTAGAAGTTCGCCCAACTCGCCGTAACGCATTAGCAATGCGTTGGATTGTTGAAGCAGCACGTAAACGTGGTGACAAATCAATGGCACTTCGTTTAGCTAACGAACTTTCTGATGCAGCAGATAACAAAGGTGCGGCAGTTAAGAAACGTGAAGACGTTCACCGCATGGCTGAAGCTAATAAAGCATTTGCCCACTACCGTTGGTAATAAGCTTTTGATGTTTTTGGGCTTCATCTCAACGTTTGTGATGAAGCCTCTTACTATATAACTAATTTGATAATTAGGTTAAAAATAAAATAAGGTAATAATAATGGCTCGTCAAACTCCCATTGAGCTATATCGTAATATCGGTATCAGTGCTCACATCGACGCAGGTAAAACAACTACCACAGAGCGTATCCTATTCTATACCGGTGTAAGTCACAAAATTGGTGAAGTACACGATGGTGCAGCGACGATGGACTGGATGGAACAAGAACAAGAGCGTGGTATTACAATCACCTCTGCTGCAACAACAGCGTTCTGGTCTGGTATGTCTCAACAGTATCCACAACACCGTATTAACGTTATCGATACTCCGGGACACGTAGATTTTACAATCGAAGTAGAACGTTCAATGCGTGTTCTTGATGGTGCAGTAATGGTTTACTGTGCTGTAGGTGGTGTACAACCTCAATCAGAAACAGTATGGCGCCAAGCAAATAAATACGAAGTGCCTAGAGTTGCATTTGTAAACAAAATGGACCGTACTGGAGCAAATTTCTTACGTGTTGTTGAACAAATCAAAACTCGTTTAGGTGGTAATGCTGTTCCTTTACAACTACCTATCGGTTCAGAAGATAACTTCACGGGTGTAGTTGATTTGATTAAAATGAAAGCTATCAACTGGAATGAAGCAGATCAAGGTATGACATTTACCTATGAAGATATTCCAGCTGATATGGCAGAAGCATGTGAAGAATGGCGCAACCATCTTGTAGAAGCTGCTGCAGAAGCTTCTGAAGATTTAATGGAAAAATTCTTCTCTGGTGAAGAACTAACTGAAGAAGAAATTAAAAAAGCATTACGTCAACGTGTGCTTGCAAATGAAATTATTCCAGTTTGTTGTGGTTCTGCATTTAAAAACAAAGGTGTTCAAGCAATGCTTGATGCGGTAATCGAATTCTTACCAGCACCAACTGATATTCCTTCAATCAAAGGTATTAACTTAGATGAAACTGAAGGTGAACGCCATGCAGATGATAATGAACCGTTCTCTGCATTAGCATTTAAAATTGCAACAGACCCGTTTGTAGGAAACTTAACATTCTTCCGTGTTTACTCTGGTGTTATTAATTCTGGTGATACAGTTCTTAACTCAGTAAAACAAAAACGTGAACGTTTTGGTCGTATCGTACAGATGCATGCAAATAAACGTGAAGAGATTAAAGAAGTTCGTGCAGGTGATATCGCAGCCGCTATCGGTTTAAAAGATGTTGCGACAGGTGATACATTATGTGCTTTAGATGCGCCAATTATCCTTGAGCGTATGGAATTCCCTGAGCCAGTAATTTCTGTAGCTGTTGAACCAAAAACTAAAGCTGACCAAGAAAAAATGGGGCTTGCATTAGGTCGTCTTGCACAAGAAGACCCTTCATTCCGTGTTCACACAGATGAAGATTCAGGCGAAACAATTATTTCTGGTATGGGTGAGTTACACTTAGATATTATCGTTGACCGTATGAAACGTGAATTTAAAGTGGAAGCGAATATCGGTAAACCACAAGTATCTTACCGTGAAACTATCCGTACACGTGTTAACGATGTTGAAGGTAAACACGCAAAACAATCTGGTGGTCGTGGTCAATATGGTCACGTTGTTATCGACTTATATCCATTAGATCCTGAAGGTCCTGGTTATGAATTCGTTAACGAAATCAAAGGTGGTGTAATTCCTGGTGAATATATCCCTGCTGTAGATAAAGGTATTCAAGAACAACTTAAATCTGGTCCTTTGGCAGGTTACCCAGTAGTAGATATTGGTGTACGTTTACACTTCGGTTCATACCATGATGTTGACTCGTCTGAATTGGCATTCAAACTAGCTGCTTCTTTAGCATTTAAAGCAGCGTTTGCTAAGGCAAATCCAGTTCTTCTTGAGCCAATTATGAAAGTTGAAGTTGAAACTCCACCAGATTATGTTGGTGATGTAATTGGTGATTTAAGCCGTCGTCGTGCGATGGTTAATGGCCAAGAAGCAAGTGAGTTTGTTGTTAAGATCAATGCTGAAGTACCACTTTCAGAAATGTTTGGTTATGCAACAGATCTCCGTTCACAAACTCAAGGTCGTGCATCATATTCAATGGAACCATTGAAATATGCTGAAGCTCCTTCAAGTGTTGCTGCAGCAGTAATTGAAGCACGTAAAAAATAATTTATTACTCAAAAATCCGTAGTGTATTTTGCACTACGGAATTTAACAAAGGAAACATTAGCAATGTCTAAAGAAAAATTTGAACGTACAAAAACGCACGTTAACGTGGGTACAATCGGTCACGTTGACCATGGTAAAACAACTTTAACAGCAGCAATCACAACTGTATTAGCGAAAAAATTCGGTGGTGCAGCTCGTGCATTTGACCAAATCGATAATGCGCCAGAAGAAAAAGCGCGTGGTATCA
>NZ_JARIDQ010000074.1 GCF_029256985.1 Otariodibacter sp.
TGAGTACAATGTAATATCTAGCCAAATCACAAGAGCTAATACTGAAATATTACAAAGTGATTTGTTAAAAGATTTAAGAGCAAGAGCTAAAATTGAGGCAAATGAAGATTTCATTAATCAACTTGAAGCACTAAACTAAAAAATTATACTGCAATAGTAATTCTTGTAAGATTACTATGAACATAAAAAGCAGATAAGGTCATACTTATCTGCTTTTTTATTTAAAAGTCTAAAATTATTATTAATATTGATTGTCAGCCCACCAAGCTGCACCAATCAATCCTGCATCCTGAGCATAATAAGCGGGTACAACTTCTGGTCGATAAATTTCAGGCATTGTAGAAAGAAAATATTCTACTCTCTCACGATATCCTTCAGCTAAACCAACACTACCACCGAGGGCAATACGTTGAATATCAAAGCCAATTTTTAAATTAGCAATTAGATTAGCAATAGCTTTTGCAGATTTATCAACTAATTCGACCGCTTGTTTATCGCCAGCTCTAAACCGATTAAAGACTTCTGGTGGATCACAAGGATCATCCCATTTTGCTGCATCTCTGGCTATAGCTCGTCCTGCAGCAACAGCTTCAACACAGCCTACCCGACCACAACCACAAAGCTCACCATTAGGATCAGCTAGACTATGTCCAATGTGTCCAGCAATACCATTTGTTCCAGTAAAAAGTTTACGGTTTAAGATAATACCGCCACCAACCCCTGTTGAAACAGTGATAAATGCAAAATTATCTATATCATCTTGACGTAAAAATTCAGCACAGCCTGCTGCTTGAGCATCATTAAGTAACGTAACGGGTTTGCCTGTATGTTTTACAATGCTTTTTTCTAGAGGAAAGAATGCTAAGTTTCCTAAGTTCTTAGGATTTAAGGCTGTTAAAATGCCATTTTGAATAATTCCTGTTGAAGCTACCGAAACACGATCAAACTGCCCTTTAAATTTGGTTAAAATTTCAATTAATGCTGAATCTAACGCATCAACACTTGGATTTTGAGGTGTATGAATTTGTACTCGTTGCTCAATTTTCGTTTCTTTTCCATTCAGAGTAACGAGAGCAGCTGCAATTTTTGTTCCACCCACATCAATAGCTAAACAAGCGGTCATTTTATGCTCCTGTTTTACGATTATTTATCGCAGAAACAAACCAACTCACAATATGCTCCAATCGAGTCAATGCAGAGCCAACTGTCACGGCATAAGCACCATTTTCGATAGCCATAGCAGCTAATTCCGGTGTGTTATAACGACCTTCTGCCATAACACGACAGCCATTTGCTACTAAATCTCTAACAAGTTGTACATCTGGTTCTTTAGGAATTTCTCCGCCTGTATAGCCAGACATGGTACTACCAATAAGATCTACACCTAATTTTTGACAATACATACCTTCATCAAAAGTAGAACAGTCTGCCATAGACATTGCTCCAAGTTCTTGTACACGTTTCGCACAAGCCTCAATTGTTGTCGGGCGAATGCGATCTGTTCCATCAAAGGCAATAATATCTGCACCAGCTTTATAAAGATCATCAATATCTTTTAAGAAAGGGGTAATACGGACAGGGCTATCATCTAAGTCACGCTTAACAATACCAATAATTGGTACACTAACAGCTTTACGAGCTGCTTTTAAATTTTCAATTCCTTCTATACGTAAGCCTGCCGCTCCTCCTACCACTGAAGCTGCAGCCATTGCAGCAACAATTTCAGGAGAATCCATAGGACCATCATCTACAGGTTGACAAGAAGCAATAAGTCCTTTTTCTAATTGAGATAAAATCTGTTCTTTAGTTAATCTTGACATAAAAACTCCATTATTTTTAATTTAAAAGAATATTAGCTCCAAGAATAATACAGCTATAATTTAGAAACAATATGTAGGAAAAAAAAGTAAGAGATAGATCAAATTTTTTAATCTTATTTTAAAGTAAATTTTAAAAACTAAGAGATCTCAATAAAAAAAATCGGTATAGTAGCGCAACTCTTTTCATTTAATTGTTTTTATTACTCAAATCAATTTATTTTTAACTTTTTAGAGGTATTTTCAAATGGATACACTGATTAGCCTTCTTGGCATTGTTGTCCTTCTTCTGATTGCATTTTTACTATCTAATAATAAAAAAGCGATAAGCTATAGGGCTGTTCTTGGTGCTTTAATCATTCAAGTTGGTATCGGAGCATTAATCCTTTATGTCCCTGCTGGACGTAATGGATTACTTGCAGCAGCTGAAGGTGTAAGTGCAATCTATGGATATAGTAACGATGGTCTTAATTTCTTATTTGGTGGCTTAGTCAGTGATAAGATGTTTGAAATCTTTGGTGGCGGTGGATTTGTTTTTGCTCTTCGAGTATTACCTCCAATCATCTTCTTCTCATCATTAATTTCGGTTCTTTATTACCTCGGCATCATGCAAATCATTATTAAATTGATTGGTGGTCTGTTACAAAAAGCATTAGGTACATCAAAAGCAGAATCAATGTCTGCAGCAGCAAATATTTTTGTAGGTCAAACAGAAGCTCCATTACTTGTAAAACCTTATATTAGAGCAATGACAAATTCTGAATTATTTGCCGTAATGTGTGGCGGTGTAGCATCAGTAGCGGGTGCAGTAATGATTGGTTATGCAAGTATGGGGGTACCATTAACTTACTTAATTGCGGCATCATTTATGGCGGCGCCAGGTGGTTTATTATTCGCAAAAATTCTTCATCCACAAACAGAACAATTTAAAGATGAGTTAGATGAATCTGATATTGAAGAAAAACCATCTAATGTTATTGAAGCAGCCGCAATCGGTGCATTCTCAGGCATGCACTTAGCGTTGAATGTTGGTGCAATGTTACTTGCATTTATTGCTCTAATCGCAATGTTAAATGGTATTATTGGTTGGGCTGGTGGATTAGCTGGTTTTGAAGACATAACATTGCAATCATTACTTGGCTATGTATTTCAACCTCTTGCTTGGATAATTGGTGTGCCATGGGGTCAAGAGTCCCAAATTGCAGGATCATTAATTGGTCAAAAACTTATTATTAATGAGTTTGTAGCTTATTCAGATTTTGCTAATTACTTAAATCCAGAAAGTGCTGTAACATTAAGTGATAAAACTGTTGCAATTATTACCTTTGCATTATGTGGTTTTGCAAACTTAAGTTCTGTCGCAATTTTAATTGGTGGATTAGGTGGAATGGCGCCAAATCGCCGTAGTGATGTTGCTCGTATGGGTTTAAAAGCGGTGGCTGCAGGCACATTATCAAATCTAATGAGTGCTGCAATAGCTGGATTATTTATCGGTATTGGTGGCGCTGTGTTATAATGTCAACCCTAGATTAAATCAAAACACCACAGGGAACTGTGGTGTTGTCATTTATAGAATAAGAAAACGATTGCGTAGGTTAGGAGAATAAGATGAACTTAAAAGAAATTGCTCAACAAGCTTTATCATTAATGGATCTTACCACCCTTAATGATAATGATACAGATGAAAAAGTAATCTCACTTTGTCAACAAGGTAAAACTAAGTTTGGTACGCCAGCAGCAGTTTGTGTATATCCACGTTTTGTGCCTGTGGCTCGAAAAGCATTAAAAACACAAGGTACTGGACAAGTTAAAATTGCAACTGTAACAAATTTCCCACATGGTAATGATGATATTGAAATTGCAGTAGCAGAAACCAAAGCTGCTGTTGCTTATGGAGCTGATGAAGTTGATGTGGTTTTCCCTTATCGAGCTTTAATTACTGGAAATGAAACAATTGGCTTTGAACTTGTTCAACAGTGTAAAGCTGTTTGTCAAACAAATAATGTCAAATTAAAAGTTATTATTGAATCTGGAGAATTAAAAACAGAAGCTCTGATTCGTAAAGCAAGTGAAATAGCGATCAAAGCAGGTGCTGATTTTATTAAGACTTCAACAGGTAAAGTCTCTGTTAATGCGACATTAGAGGCAGCCCGTATTATGCTTGAAACTATTCGTGATCTTAAAGTATCTGACCATGTTGGCTTTAAAGCTGCTGGTGGAGTAAGAACTACAGAAGAAGCTGAACAATATCTTTCACTTGCAAAAGAAATTCTTGGTAAGGATTGGGTTAATGCTAATCATTTCCGTTTTGGCGCATCCAGTTTACTTGGTAACTTATTGACAACCATTAACGGTCAGGAAGCAAAAGAAACAACTGGCTATTAATGTCAACAACAAAGAGTAAAGCGGTAGGATATCAACATTATTTTGTAAAACTTTACTCATTTTAAATTTCAGCTATTACCATCAATTACGACAATAACTGAATACTCTATTTTTAACTAACGAGGAAAATAACATGACTCCACATATTAACGCACCCGAAGGTGCTTTCGCTGATGTTGTATTAATGCCTGGTGATCCACTTAGAGCAAAATATATTGCAGAAACTTTCTTAGAAAATCCACAACAAGTTACCAATGTTCGTAATATGTTTGGTTATACTGGCACTTACAAAGGTCGTAAAATTTCAGTAATGGGACATGGAATGGGTATTCCATCTTGTTCAATTTATGCAAAAGAATTAATTACTGAATATGGTGTTAAAAAAATTATTCGTGTAGGTTCGTGTGGTGCAGTTCGTTCTGATGTAAAAGTTCGCGATGTAGTGATTGGCATGGGTGCTTGTACAGACTCTAAAGTAAACCGTATCCGTTTTAAAGATAATGACTTTGCTGCTATTGCTGATTTTGATATGACTCTTGCTGCAGTTCAAGCCGCAAAAGAAAAAGGTGTAAATGTACGTGTAGGTAATTTGTATTCTGCTGACTTATTCTATACACCAGATGTAGAAATGTTTGATGTGATGGAAAAATACGGTATTTTAGGCGTTGAAATGGAAGCTGCAGGAATCTATGGTGTAGCTTTAGAGTTCGGTGCAAAAGCATTAACAATTTGTACTGTATCAGACCATATCCGTACTCATGAGCAAACTACTGCAGAAGAACGTCAATTAACCTTTAATGACATGATTGAAATTGCGTTAGAATCTGTTTTAATCGGCGATAAAGCTGAATAAAATTGTAAAAAATCGTTCGAATCTAACCACTACAAAGCATTAATTCGAGCGATTTTATATTTATGCCATAATACAAATTTAAGCAATTCTATAACCTTATTATTTTAATTGGCAAAATTCTCTCCCCTTTAATTCTATTGTTAACTTATTAATAATATTTACATATCAATTTTATAGATTCACAGTTTTATATAAATTTGCTAAGTTATTAATTTTTAAATATAAAAGTTCTCTACTACTATTATTTTTCTACAAAACGTTCTTAGTAGAGAAATAGTAAATATTTATGAACTTTTGCCTTGTTTATTGTTCAGTAATAAATATAACCATTGTACTATCTACATTAAAATTTTAGGAAGGTAACAAAATGATAGAATTAGGTATAGATATGTTTGGGGACTTACAAATAGACCCTAAAACAGGGAAAGCAAAATCACCTGCTAAAAGAATGCAAGAAATGGTGGAAGAAGTTAAATTGATGGATGAGGTTGGATTAGATTTCTTTGCTGTTGGCGAACATCATAGAGAAGAGTATGCAGTATCTTCACCAGAAATCTTTTTAGCTGCTGTAGCATCCGTAACAAAAAATATAAAATTGAGTAGTGCTGTTTCTGTAATCAGTTCTGCAGACCCTGTAAAATTGTACAAAGATTTTGCCATGGTTGATTTATTGTCTAATGGACGTACTGAAATAATGGCAGGTAGAGGCTCGTTTATTGAATCATTTCCAGTATTTGGCTATCCTTTGGAGAATTATGAGGTTCTTTTTGAAGAAAAGTTAAACCTTTTGGTTGAATTAAATAAAAAAGAAACAATTTCTTGGAAAGGAAAATTCAGAGCATCATTAGATAATCAGTCAATTTATCCTCAACCTAAAAATGGTAATATACCAATATGGGTAGCTGTAGGTGGTACACCAGAATCTGTGATTAGAGCAGCTAAATTAGGTTTACCTGTCATGTTTGCAATTATTGGAGGTACCATAGACAGATTTAAACCATTGTTTGAATATTATAAACAAGCATGGGTAGAAGCTGGTAATGATATAAAAGATTATCAAGTTGGAGTCCATATGCACTCATTATTTGGCGAAGATGATCAAGCAATAGCTGATTCATATTTTCCACTATATGCAGGACAAATGGATAGAATTGGAGCAAGTAGAAACTGGCCACCATACCAAAGAATCCAGTATGATTATGGTCGTAAAAAATTAGGACATTTAATTGTAGGTGATGCTAACCACGCAGCTGAAAAAATAATTGAAGCTATTGAAACTCTAGGACTTACTCGTTTTTCTGCTCACATGGACGTAGGCGCACCAGATCACGTAACTATGATGAAATCAATTGAAATATATGGAGATAAAATTGCTCCACAAGTAAGAAAAACTTTAAAAAAGTAATTTGAAATACAATTTTATGTTTTAAAATCCCTATATTTAATACATAGGGATTTTTATATTTTATATCAAGGATAATTATTCATGCTCTAGCTCACCGCAAAAACGATAACCTTCCCCATGAATCGTAACAATTATTTCTGGTGTATCCGCATGATCCTCAAAATGTTTACGAATACGTCGAATAGTTACATCAACAGTACGGTCATGTGGTTTTAATTCTCGACCAGTCATGCGTTTTAGCAAATCATCACGAGTTTGAATCTTACCGGGATTTTCACAAAACTGTAACAATGCTCTAAATTCACTACGTGGTAATTTAATCACCTCACCTTCTGGATTAATCAAACTACGACTATTAATATCTAACATCCAACCATTAAAGCGATAATGATCAATTGGCTTACTTTCCTTATCTGTTTTATCTTTTTCAAACATTGTACGTTGTAACAAATTTCTAGCTCTAATTGTTAGCTCTCGAGGATTAAATGGTTTTGTAATATAGTCATCAGCACCAATCTCTAATCCTAATATTTTATCTACTTCATTATCTCTTCCTGTTAAAAACATTAATGCAATATCCATATTCTCACGTAACTCTCGGGCTAACATTAAACCATTTTTTCCAGGTAAATTAATATCCATAATCACTAAATGTATTTCTCGACTACTCAAGACAGCATGCATTTCAATACCATCATTTGCCTCAAATACATCGTATCCTTCTGCTTCAAAGATACTTTTTAATGTATTACGTGTCACTACTTCATCTTCAACAATTAAAATTTGTGGATTTTCCATTTTTTACCCTTATAAAGATTTATAGTTAATAATGTATTACTATTCTGTGGTTCAATTATAGCATTTTATTGACAATTCATGTTTTTATATGCAACTTATTTTACAGTTCCTTAGCTTTAATCAAATTTTATAAGCTAATCAAAAAGTTCTATTTAACTCAATATACTCTATTTCTAGATCAAATAAACTTTTCGCTAAAGAGGATGTAATATGCTTATGACTCACTACAGCTTCTTTTTCAGCTAATACAATACGTATGACTTGATCATTATTAAAACCTTGTAACCGCAAATAGTTTAAAGCACATTGTAATGGTAAAAAACTTGGGTTAAATGCTGCATTCTCAATATAACGACCAGTAATAATTTGATCATCTACTTGCAAAGCAATACCACTAAAAGCATCACTATAAGGTGCATAAGATAAACTTGCTGCCTTAATTGCTGCTTGAACTAATTCATCACCTTGTAATTTGAAATCTTGTTTCTGCGGATCAAACATCAATAAATCAACATCTAAATTCTTAGGGCCAAATGCATCAGGTAAATAACTATGCAATAAATTATTTTGACTGTGGGGCAAATGAATTTTTAGATCTGCTGATGTATTCAATTCATTCATAAATTGGCGACAATGTCCACAAGGTGTGTAGTTAACAACAATATCAGTCACTGATTTTTCGTTCGCTAACCATGCATGAGAAATTGCGCTTTGCTCCGCATGTACGGACTGTTGAATGGCATCTTTAGCAAATTCCTGATTTGCACCAAAATAAAAATTACCCGATTCTCCAATTGCCACTGCTCCTACATAGAAATGAGAAACAGGAACAGTGGCATAACATGCAGCGATAGGTAAACATTCTAAGGCAAGTTCAACAATTGAAAGCTTAAACTTATTACGTAAACTTTCAACATCAGTTTTATTAAGCTGTCCCACAAAATGCTGCGATCTAAGAAGTTCAATGACGTAAACAGCAACTTCGTTATTGTTATCAGCTAATAATTGTTCTAATCGTACTACAACATCATTTTTTCCCATATTCATTATTTGTTTCCTCTTTCAACAATAACGCCTACACTAGATGCCTGAGCGACAGCTTTTGGTTTATGCAACTCAACCCTAATCCATTGTATTTTATATTTTTTTTGCAATAGGTCAGCAACCTTATACGCAACTGTTTCCACCAGTTTAAATGGCGTATTTTCAACAAAATCTAAAATTTTTTGTGAAACTTCAGCATAATTTAAACAGAAATTTACATCATCCGATTCTACCGCTTGAGTAAAATCCCATTCCATTTCAATATTGAATACTAATTTCTGTTTAATCGTATGCTCCCAGTCATAAGCTCCGATTGTTGCAAATGCGATTAACTCGTGAATAAAAACTTTGTCACTCATTTTTATTTCCTTATTTTTAGAAAGTTCAGGTAGAATATAGCACAATCATTTCATCAATAAGGAAAAATATGAGCATTACTGCCTATTCTCTCATCGCAGGATCCTACCTTTTAGGTTCGATCTCTAGTGCTATTATTTTTTGCCGCCTAGCAGGCTTACCCGATCCTAGAACGGAAGGCTCTCATAATCCAGGAGCAACAAATGTGCTACGAATCGGAGGAAAACTATCAGCTTTAGGTGTCTTACTTTTTGATATTTTAAAAGGGTTCTTACCCGTTTCAATTGCAATTTATTTAGCATTACGACCAACTGAGATTGGTTTTATTGCACTTGCTACTTGCCTTGGGCATATTTTCCCAATCTTTTTTCAATTCAGAGGAGGAAAAGGAGTCGCAACAGCCTTCGGCGCAATTTTCCCTATAGGCTATGCTATTGTCGCTTTAGCCTTAGGTAGCTGGGTCATTATCTTTTTACTCTTCGGCTACTCTTCATTAAGTGCAGTTGTTACGGCAATTATGGTGCCATTCTATGTTTGGTGGTTCGCACCAGAATTTACCTTCCCTGTGGCATTAGTTTGCTGTCTATTGGTTTACCGCCATCACGACAATATTCAGCGTTTATGGCGTGGTCAGGAAGATAAATTATGGAAAAAGTCATTAATACGTAATAATTAAGCTGTACTAAATATTTTGGCGAGGCACTGAATTTTGGTAACCAAATTGTCGCCAAGCCTCATATACAACAACCGCCACAGAATTAGATAAATTCATACTGCGACTATCCTTACACATTGGAATACGAATTTTTTGTGACATTGGCAAAGTATCTAAAATAGCTTTTGGAATACCTCGACTCTCAGGCCCAAACATCAGAAAATCCCCTAACTCATATTGTACTTCACTATGGTTAGGCTCGCCTTTTGTAGTTAATGCAAACAATCGCTTAGGTTGTGCTTTTGCGAGAAAATCTTCAAAACTATGATATTTCTGAATATCAACAAACTCGTGATAATCAAGACCTGAACGACGTAATTTCTTATCATCCCAAGTGAAACCAAAAGGCTCAATCATATGTAAACGAAAACCACAGTTTGCACATAAGCGAATAATATTTCCGCTATTTTGCGGAATTTCAGGTTCAAATAATACAATATCTAACATCTTTTACTTCTTCTATATTTTCTATTTTTGCAAAATATTGGATCAATCTAACCGCTTGTTAAGCTACATTTTTGATAATCCAACAATTATGAATATGCGGATTGCGTTCAAAATCAAGAGGTAATGTTTTCTTGGTAATGTTCTCAGCACTCAAGCCAAGCTCTGCTAACCGCTCTAAATCCATTTTAAAACCACGTTTATTATTAGAAAAAACGATAGTTCCATCTTGAGTTAAAATGCGTTTCAACTTTCTCATTAGTTCAATATGATCGCGTTGCACATCCCAACTATTTTCCATTCGTTTTGAATTAGAAAATGTAGGAGGATCAACGAAAATCACTTCAAAACGTTCTCGGCATTCTGTTAACCATTGTAAGCAATCGGATTGGATCAAGCGGTTAGTTCTTAAAGATAAATCGTTCAACTCTAAATTCTGTTCAGCCCAATTCAAATAAGTATTAGACATATCAACGGTCGTGGTTGATTTAGCTCCATTGAGTGCGGCATGAATCGTTGCAGATCCTGTATAAGCAAATAGGTTTAAGAAGGTTTTCCCTTTTGCCATTTCGCCCACCATTTTTCGTGTTAAACGATGATCTAGGAATAAGCCCGTATCGAGATAATCCGTTAAATTAACCCACAACTTCGCTCCATACTCCTCAACATAAAAATACTCACCTTTATTGGCTAATTTCTCATATTGATTTGTACCTTTTTGTTTTTGGCGAACTTTTAAGACTAATTTATTTGTTTCGACACCAGTCACATACAATGTTGCAGATACCGCATCTAATAAACGCTGACGGGCTTTATTTTCATCAATATTTTTAGGAGCTGCATATTCTTGCACAACAATGTGATCACCATAACGATCGACTGCTAAATTATATTCAGGTAGATCAGCATCATAGAGTCGATAAGCCTCTAGCCCTTGTTGTTTCGCCCATTTTTCAATTTTTTTGATATTTTTCGTTAAGCGATTTGCAAAATCTTGTGCAACTTGTCCATTCTGCTCAAATTTAAGTTCTTCTTGTTCAGAAACTTTTCTTTCACTGATAGAATAATTTTTTTGGACACAATCTAAAGGCCCATTTTTTGCTTTAAATTGGCGAGAAGAACGTAAACGTAAACAATTTAATAAATCTGGTTCGCCACTAAAAATTGAGGCATTCCACCCTGCAAATTGTTGTTTTAAACGTTGCCCCAAAACAGAATAGAGTGCGATAAGTGCTGGAGTCGTTCCTAAACGTTCCCCATAAGGAGGATTACACACAACTGTACCGACCTGATCAGGAATAGGATTTTTTAATGCTGACACATCCCCTTGTTGCCATTGAATCAAATCGGCAACTCCCGCATTCTCAGCATTTTGTTTTGCTTTAGCTAAGACTCGGTGATCTAAATCGAAACCAAAGAAGTTTGCAAGCGGTAACTTTTCCGTTGAATTTTGTAAATCTTTCGCCTCTTGCCAAACAGCTTGCCATACCGCTGGTTGATGGCCTTTCCAAAAATCAAAACCCCATTTTTGGCGGTTAATTTGTGCAGCAATATTTGCTTGCATTTGTGCTGCTTCGATCAATAGTGTTCCAGAACCACACATAGGATCAACAAGTGGAGAGCCTTTTTCCCAACCTGAACGTAAAATGATCGCTGCAGCCAAAGTTTCACGCAGTGGGGCTTTACCTGTATCTTCACGATAACCACGAAGGTGTAACGCATCACCACTTAAATCAAGAGAAACAATCACATTTTCACGATCTAAATAAACGTGGATGCGAATATCTGGAGAAATTTTATCAACCGTTGGGCGAGCAAAGCCTTTACGCTCAAAATAATCAACAATCCCATCTTTTACTCGCATTGCACCGAATTGAGTATGACGAATTTCTCTATTTGTCCCATTAAAATCGACAAAAAAAGTATCACGAGCATCAACTAACTTCACCCAATCATAACTAACAATAGATGCATAAAGATCATTATCACTAAAAATCTTAGTGGAAATTAGTGGTAATAGGATTCGAGAAGCTAAACGACTATGTAGCAATGCTTTATACATACCTGTTTGGTCAGTTGTAAAGTGAACACCACCTTGTGCGACCTTACATTGTCCTGAAGTGATTTGCTCTAATTCTGCTTTTAACATTTCTTCAAAGCCACGAGCAGTGGTTGCGAAATAAGTTGTTTCTGTTGTCATTATTTAATCTTTATGTAAAAACTGGTGGGAATTATAACGGAAGTCTTGTGAGAAAGGGGAATTTTATAAATGAATACCTTAAAAATAAACCGCTTACTTCACAAACTCCTCAAACTATACCCTTATAAATAAAATGAGAATCGTTATTGAAAACTTATAGAAACATGTCTAGAATTCGCATCTCAAAATAACAATAATTTTATTATGGTTATTTTAATGATAATGATAATGATAATCATTTATTTTTATATTCATCTAATATACAATCCACCCACTGATATTCTGAAAAGAAATGCGATAAAGGAGCTATTGTGAAGAAATTTGTCAAAACTGCCATTGCTACTGCTGTAATTAGCAATATATTATCAATTGCATATGCTGCCGATGAGATAGGTGGCAAAATGGTGCTTGACACCATCGAAGTTGTTACTCAAGGTTTTAAAGAACGAGAAGAAACCTACAAAAAAAGCGGTGCAGTTAGTATCCGAGATGAAATTAATAAATCTGATAAAAATTTAGATGAAATTATTCGCTCTGCTCCCGGAACATTTACACAAATGAATAAAGCAGCTGGTGCAGTTAGTGTAAATATTCGAGGCGCAACTGGATTTGGTCGTGTTAACACTATGGTAGATGGTGTTTCACAAACTTTTTACAGTAGCGGAGGCGACACTGGTGGTAAAGGAGGTGCAGGTTCTCAATTCGGTGCTGCCATCGATCCTGCATTTATTAAAAGTGTGGAAGTAAATAGAGGTTCATTTAGTGGTGCAGGTGGATCTAATACACTCATGGGTTCTTCCAACTTTAAGACAATTGGTGTTGATGATATTCTACGATTTGATAGAAATATTGGAGGGATGATCAAATCACAATTTGGTACAAATGATACCAAACCAGAATGGATGATGGCTGTGGCTGGCAAAAAAATCTTTGACTATGGTGGTTCACTTGGTGTGTTATATGGACAAAGTCGTAAAACTATCACGCAAAATTATAAAGTGGGTGGAGGGCAAACCCATAGAGAAATATCTAAAACAGCGACTGAAGAAATTAGAAAAGATTATATAAATAGCTATGGTATAGATTCAGATAAACTTTACGATATTACACCTTATGATCCTGAAAAAGTAAAACAAAAACCCATTAGCCATATTTTTAAAGTTGAATATGCTGATGCCTATAACTTACTTGAGTTACAATATAGAAAAACAAATAATCACTTAGCTGGACGTACGATTAAAAGTGATACAAAACAAGTTAAATATAATTTAACCCTACCTGATAATAATTTTATTGATTTTAACATCCTGTATGCAAAAAATAAAAATACGCAAAATTATGATATTGGAAGCACAATCATTAACAGAAAGATTGTAGCACCTTTAATCGGGAAAAATGAATCCGCAACCTTAGATATCAATAATACATTTAGATTTGATTTACCTTTTGAGGCAAATCTAACTATTACACCTGGTATAAATTTGCTCAAAAACAAATACTCTAAAAATCGTTATCCTAATGAACTAAGAATTTTTAAACCTTGTGAATATGATGGTGATGAACAATGTTTTAGTACTTCTGGAGGCTATGATCCTACTCGTACAGATCTTAATCTCTACGAAACAGTAAACGCATCTTTACCAACGAACTCATTCTTTCCTAAAGGGAATCAAAGATTAAATACAATTTACTGGGATAACCAATTGGATTGGAATATATTCACACTAAATTACAATGTAAACATAGTAAAATACAAGAATAAAGGCGAAAGTCTCAATTCTGTTGATCAAGAATATTATAAGATCCAAGGTAAAATTGATGAGCTAGATAAAGTTTTAAAAGAAATTCCTGAAAACTCAGAAGGTGCGAAAGAACAACATAAAAAAATTCTTGCTCAGATCCATGAGTTAGAAGAAGCACAAGAAAGATTTGATAAAACATACGAATATGACCGTGAAGAAGGTTACAAGAAAAGACCAGTTTTTAAACATGACCATACTGTAAAAAATCATTTTGTGAATTATTCTACGATGCTAACAGCGAATGTGAGTAACTACTTCACTCCATTTATTGGATATTCCAAAACACATAGAGCGCCAACAATTCAAGAAATGTTCTTTTCCAGTTTAACTGATGCGGGAATGAATTTAGAACTTAAACCCGAAACAGCAAAAACTAAACAACTTGGTTTTAATGGTTTTATTGATGGTGCAATAACAGATAATGATAAACTTGGTTATAAGCTTACAGGGTACGAAACACGAATTGATAATTTCATTCATAACGTAAACCGCGCGGTGCAAGTGAGAGGAATTAACCCTATATTCGGTTATCAAACTCTTATGACAATTTACCATAGAAACTATGATGTTCCAGTAAAAATTAAAGGCTTTGAAGCGGAATTAAGCTATGACATGGGAAAATTCTTCGCAAATTTAGCTTATTCAAGACAAATAACTAACCAGCCAGCTTCGTATAGTGACTTAGCAAGAACTGGTAGTAATATCAATACAGATCAAGCGGAACTACAAAGCTTTGGGCTAACCAAAGTAACAATCTTACCAAATAGCTATGGTTCTCTTGAACTGGGTACAAGATTCTTTGATAACAAGCTAACTTTAGGAGTGATAGCTAAATATTACGGTAAAAGTAAGAGAAGTAAATATGAGCCTGTCGGTATTTGTGAAGGTGGTGGTAGAATCTATTTTGATAAACAAAGAAATAGACCTGTATGCCCAGGCTATTTGGACACTACCCATAAAGCAGGTTCGATTGCAGAGTATGAAGAAATCAATCATCAACCAATGGTCTATGATATTTATGCGATTTATGAACCTACTGAAAATCTTATGATCAAATTAGCTGTTGATAACTTAACTGATAGAAGATACGTAAATCCACTTGATGCAAATAACGACTCAGCATCTCAATATTCAGATGCTATTCACCCGATTCCAAATAGTGCAGGTGATTATAACTATGTAAAAGAGTATCAAAATAACTTTGCACGTGGTAGAACATATAAATTAAACTTTTCTTATAAGTTTTAATTTATTCTGTCTAAAATACTACTTCTCTAGCAAGGCTAAATTTGGTCTTGCTATTTTTTTAATACATATTTAGAAACTAATGACTTATCACAAGACCATTTTTAATTATAATCTTAGACATATATGAACCAACAATCTTACTATTATCAATCGCTTCGTTAATTCTTGAAATATCGCTGGCAGTAAATTGTATAGCAAGACTTTCGATGGATTCTTCTAATTGAGAGCGCTTTCTTGCTCCCGTAAGTGGAATAATATCGTTCCCTTGATTAAATATCCAAGCATGGGATAATTGCGCTATAGATACATTTTTTTCATTGGCGATGGCTTTAACCACGTCAATTAGCGGATCATTTCGAACACCTAATAATCTATTTAATCTCATCAATCCAAAAGCCACAACCCCTGTTCCAAATTCTCGAGCAACAGGTAGTATTTCCTTTTCAATTCTATTATTGGCAATCGAATACTCTAATTCAACCAAACTAATTGGGTGTACTTCATTAGCTTTTCTAAGTACATTAGCATCAACTTCCGACAAACCAATATGTTTTACATAGCCTTCCTTTACCAAATCAGCAATGGCTCCAATAGTTTCTTCAATAGGAATACCAATATCGACCCTAGCAGGTTGGTATAAATCAATATAATCAAGATTAAGATTTTTGAGAGAGGAAGTAATGTATTTTTTTACATTTTTAGGCCCAACATCAACGGCATTTCCACCCGCAAAAAGATTACCAAAGGTGCCATATTTTACTGAAACAAAGGCTTTATCCCTATCTTGATTTTTCAGCGCTTCACCAAGTAATTTTTCGTTGTGTCCATCCACCCCATAAAAATCTCCCGTATTTAAAAGGTTAATCCCTAAATCTAAAGCTTTATGAATAGTTGCAATGCTCTCTTTTCTATCTGAATTAGGATTGACCGACATGCGCATACAACCTAAACCTAATCTTGAAATGCTAAAATCTTTATTTTGATATTGTTTGATATTCATTCTGATAAACTCCTATGTAGCTACCCTCTATGTTACTTCGTAATAATTATTTCAAAGGTTTTAAATCGAAAAAGGTAATGGTAATGTGAAGTTTCTGAAAACCTTTGAATAAATAATTCATAAGGGAAATAATTAGTGACTTGGAAATTTAAAATAACCTATATTATTTTCTCTAGCAGAGAATATATAAAAGGCTTCTGTTTATCACAAAAGCCTTTTTAGTTTATTTACAGAGTGAATATATAACAAAAAGTTCGGTTATTTTTCGTCAAAATCTTCATCATCAAAAAACTCGCCGTCTTCGCCATATTCGTCTTCATCATTATTTGGATCTTCAAAATAGGTTCCCCAGCCTTCGTATTCTGCACCTGATTTTTCAATGAGAGGAAGTAGCTCTTTTTGTTGAGCGGTAATTAACTCTGCATCTAATTTAATTTCTGACACGATGTCGCACACAAAAAAGATTTTGTCTTCCTCTTCGATTTCTTCTGCCTCTGAAATTTCATAGCCGAGTTTATAAGCATCAACGACTAATTTTTCTAATTTATCAAAATTGTGATGAGCAATGTGATGCTCAACGATATACAACGCATCAGGATCTGAGCCATCTTGTAATAAATTTGCGATAATTTCGTCAGTTTCTTGTCTTAATTGATTCATATCGTACATTTAATTTTCCTCACTTTCTGGCTCAAATGCTTCTGCAAACCAGCTATCTAATTTTGTTGCTAATTTTTCAATACCAATTTTATTCAATGCAGAATAGGCTTCTACTTGAATATCACCTTGGAATGGCAAAATGGCTTCTCTTACCATTCTCACTTGTTTACTACGTCCACTTTGGCTTAATTTATCTGCCTTAGTTAAGAGTAATAACACGGGTAGATCCGATGAAACCGCCCATTCAATCATTTGCTGATCGAGATCTTTTAATGGATGACGAATATCCATCAAAATAACCACACCTCGTAAACATTCTCTTTTTTGCAAATATTCACCTAAGGCACGTTGCCATTGGATTTTCATTTGTTCTGGTACAGCTGCATAACCATAGCCGGGTAAATCGACTAATTTACAGTTTGGCTCAACTTCAAACAAATTGATAAGCTGAGTTCGCCCTGGTGTTTTAGAAGTACGAGCAAGGCTTTTTTGGTTGGTTAAAGCATTTAATGCGGTGGATTTTCCTGCATTAGAACGCCCAGCAAAAGCGATTTCAACACCTTCATCTTCGGGTAAATGGCGAATATCGGGTGCTGAAGTTAAAAAATGGGTCTTTTGGTAATTTAATTTTATGGTTGTCATTATTTTAGTCTTATTGATAAACCTTGTTTGCCATAGGCATTAGGTTCGGGATTTCCTGCAAATACACCCCATTCGAGTAGTAATATCATACCGATAAATAATGGCATTAATATACCAAGAATCCACGCCATTGTACCTTGTGTACCTTGTGAGGCGAAATGACAGATAATTGGAACTAATACCATTGCTAACGCTTTGCCCGAACGATTACGATCATGCAAACGTTTTATGATAATGGCAGATAAGCTATAAACCGACAGCAACAGGGGCAATACACTTACCCATGTGAAAGCGGTCGGATTAAGGATGAAATTTGCAAAAATAAAAAGGAATATAAAATTCACTCCAAAGCCAATCCAAAAACCTTTTCGGTTCAATCGACCTTGGAATGAAAAAAGTAGGTTATACCAAGGCATTATTGTAATGCCTTTTCAATTTTTTCGAATAAATCACGTGCTAAATTATCTAACCCTTTCAAACGTTCTAAACCACGACGCATAAGTGTTTGACGTTGTGCATCATAACGAGAAAGTTTGATTAACGGCTCAATTAAACGAGCTGCAACTTGTGGATTCGTTTCATTTAACTTAATCAACATATCCACTAAGAAACGATAACCCGAACCATCGATTGCGTGGAATGCACGAGGATTTTGAGCCGCAAAGCTACCCACTAGTGAACGCACACGGTTTGGATTTTTAAAGTTAAAGCTACGATGTGTTAATAACTCTTGCACAATTTCCAACACGTTAGTATCTGGACGAGTAGCTTGTAATGCAAACCATTTATCCATTACTAAACCATCAGTGTGCCATTTTTCTTCAAAATCAGCTAACAGATTATCACGGCAAGCTAATTGGGCTTTAGTTGCTGCTGATAAGGCTGCTAAAGTATCTGTCATATTATCAGCTTGATGATAATGTTTATGCACTAACGTATTACCAACATCAGTGAAGGCTAGGTAAGATAAACACACATTACGTAATGCACGTTTTGCCATATCTTTTGCTTCCACTTGGTATTCACCCACTTTATTGTGGTTATAAGTCACAAGGAAACGGTCTTTTAATGCTTCAGCAATCGATATCTGCATAAAATCACGCACCGCAGCAATACCTGCTGGATCGATCACTTTAAATGATTCAGCAAATTCAGTTTCTTTTGGTAATGTTAATGTTAAAGCGGTGAGTTCTGGATCTTGATTTGCATTATCCAATAACAAGGTTAAAGCATCTAACAATGATTCAGAAAATTGCATTGGCTCATTTTGCTGGTGGCGATGCAAATTATTTTTTAACTCGTTAACAAAAAGTGTTTGCGCTGCATCCCAACGTACAAAATCATTTTCTGCATATTTGAGTAATACCGCTAATTGCTCTGGTGTATAATTGTAATCCACTCTGACTGGTGCAGAGAAATCACATAATAATGCAGGTACTGGACGTTGTGTGACATTGTGGAACTCAAATGTTTGATTGTCATGAATAACATCAAGTACATCACTTACGCTTAATAATTCGTGTTGTAACTTAATTTTTTGTCCATTTTCGCCATATAACGCAATTTTTAGTGGAATATGCAAATTGATTTTTTCCACTTGGTCGGCAGTTGGTGCGGTCATTTGAGCAACGTGTAAGCGATATAGATTATGTTTCTCATCATATTCATCTGCTATCGTTAATTCAGGTGTACCTGATTGACTATACCAACGAC
Source organism: Otariodibacter sp. (assembly GCF_029256985.1). Lineage (GTDB taxonomy): Bacteria > Pseudomonadota > Gammaproteobacteria > Enterobacterales > Pasteurellaceae > Otariodibacter. Next base: position 19,084 of record NZ_JARIDQ010000074.1, read on the forward strand.
GGAATTGGGTTAAATCGATACCCGATGCACGTTCCATTGCTGACACAAAATCTTCACAAGTTGCCGCTTTTCCATCATTTTCTGCCACATACAATTTCATTCCTGCTTGGAATTTTTCTTCGCCCAATAAGGTATGGATCATACGGATAACTTCTGCCCCTTTTTCATAGACAGTTACCGTATAGAAGTTATTCATTTCAATCACTTTCTCTGGACGAATTGGGTGAGCCATTGGGCTTGCATCTTCTGCAAATTGGAAAGCACGTAAGAAACGTACATCTTCAATACGTTTTGCAGAACGTGACCATAAATCTGAGGTAAACTCTTGATCACGGAAAACAGTTAACCCTTCTTTTAAGCTTAATTGGAACCAGTCACGACAAGTAATACGGTTTCCTGTCCAGTTATGAAAATATTCGTGAGCAATAACAGATTCCACGCCCATATAATCTTCATCGGTTGCAGTTTGTGGGTTTGCTAAGACAAATTTTGAGTTGAAGATATTCAACCCTTTATTTTCCATTGCCCCCATATTGAAGAAATCAACAGCAACAATCATATAAATATCAAGATCATACTCAAGTCCAAAACGCTCTTCATCCCATTTCATTGCACGTTTCAAACTTGCCATTGCCCAAGTTGCACGCTCTAAATTGCCACGATCGACATAAATCTCTAAATCGACAGTACGTCCACTCATTGTGGTAAATTTATCTTGTAATAAATCAAAATTACCTGCAACCACTGCAAATAAATAACTTGGTTTAAAGAATGGATCTTCCCATTCAACCCAATGGCGGCCATCTTCTAAATCACCTTGAGCGATACGATTACCATTCGATAATAAGAATGGATATTTTTCTTTAGAAGCGGTGAGTTTAGTGCGGTATTTTGCAAGCACATCCGGTCTATCTAACATATAAGTAATTTGTCGAAAACCCTCTGCCTCACATTGAGTACATAAGCCATTACCTGATTGATATAACCCTTGTAGTGACGTATTTTTTGATGGGTTTAATAATGTTTTAATTTCTAACTCAAATTGATCTGCTTGGAAATCAGTTAAATCTAAGGTTAGCGATTCATTATCTTGTGTATAATTACTGAATACTTCGCCATTTAACTGAACCGAAAGAAATTCAAAACTATGCCCATCTAAGCGTAACTGTTTGGCTTCTGTATTTTGACGTTTTACCGTTAATTTTGAGGTTACTAAAGTTTCTTCTGGATCAAGTTGAAAATCCAAGTAAATATCAGTAATGGTAAAATCTGGTTGACGATAATCTTTTCTAAATTTTGCTTTAGGTTGCATAGCAGTTCCTTTAGGTAAAGTATTTTTTAATCTAAACGGGTGTAAGTATATGTAAGTATATTGTAGTTTGGGGATAAAGTCATTGTTACAAATTAATCTCTCGCACCAAAAATTGCAGTACCAATTCGTACCATTGTCGAACCACATTCAATCGCACTGACTAAATCGTCCGACATCCCCATTGAAAGAGTATCAATGGAAGGATATTTTGCCTTCAATTGTTCAAAAAGCGTTGCCATTTTAACTAACGCAATACGTTGGGCTTCTGGATCAAATTCAGGTTTTGGAATTGCCATTAAACCGCGCAATGTTAAGCGAGGTAAATCAGCAATTTGTTCTGCTAATGTAAACATCTCTTCCGGTGCAATACCCGATTTTGAATTCTCATCGCTGATATTAATTTGAATTAATACATTTAATGGCGCTAAATCATCAGGACGCTGTTCACTTAAACGTTGAGCTATTTTAAGGCGATCGACCGTTTGCACCCAATCAAAATAGGTTGCAACAGAACGTGTTTTATTGGATTGCAATGCCCCAATAAAATGCCATTCTAGCTGTTCATTACCCGCAAAATATTGAACCTTTTCAATGCCTTCTTGCACATAATTTTCGCCGAAACAACGTTGTCCCGCCTCAATCGCTTGCTCGATAGCGGTCACTGGTTTGGTTTTAGTCACCGCTAATAATTTTACCGAATTTTGTGGGCGATTTACTTGGCTTTCAACCTGTTCAATTTTTTGTTTAATCGTTGCTAGATTTTGTGCAATCGACATTAGTCTCTCCAAAAAGCTATAATGGCAGGCATGATAAAACTCCCCCATAGCAAAATCAAGGAAAGCCGATGAATAGATTAGCAAAAATTAAATTAGTCATTACCGATGTTGATGGTGTATTAACCGATGGTAGTTTCTACTACGATGAAAATGGCGAAGCACTCAAATATTTCAATGTAAAAGATGGGTTAGGGATTAAGATGTTACTCGCTTGTGGGATACAAGTTGCCGTATTATCAGGCGGAGATACACCTATTTTACGTCGTCGAATCAAAGATCTTGGCATCCCCTTTAGCCAATTAGGTAAAATGTCTAAACGCCAAGCCTGTTTTGATCTGATGCAACAAGCAGGGGTAACACCCGATGAAACAGCTTTTTTAGGGGATGATACCCTTGATTTACCTGCTTTTGAAGTTTGTGGGCTTTCTGTCGCAGTCGGCGATGCCTTTGATTATATTAAACAACAAGCAGACTTAGTATTGACAAGAAAAGGGGGACATTCTGCTTTTCGTGAATTATCCGATATGATCCTAAAAGCACAAGGTAAAGAAGAGGTCTACTCTACTGCTGATGGTTTTATGAAAGTCGTAGAAAAAATGGCACAATAACCATTTCTATTATTTATCATATTCTATGATTTATCCTACAAGCGGTAATTTCCTCATCCTATTTTGCAAAATTTTGCTAAAATCTTACCGCTTTCTATATTATTCAATTAAGGAAAAATTATGACAATGATGCAAATTACATTATCCCAACAACCTGCCAATGAGGTTTGGGGAAAAAACGCAATTCTTTCCGCCAATGATACTGGCATGACAATTCATCTACAGAAAGATCCTCTCATTACTATTCAACAAGCTGCACGAAAAATCAAAAATCAAGGCATTCTCAATGTAGCTTTAAAGGGTAATGAATGGACGCTTGAAGAATGTTGGGCATTTCAACAAGGCTTTACCAGTGTTAAAAATGCTGGCACAATACAATTCCCTGAATTAGGTACAGACCAAGCTGAATTCGATTCACGTATCGCTTGTTCTACTTTTGTAAAAGGCATTATTAACGAGCCTTCCGATACACTCACACCAGAAGTCCTTGCAGAAAAAGCGGCACAATTTATCACTCAGCAAGCTGAAAAACACCTTGGAACAGGCAAAGTTTCTTTTGAAATTGTTGCAAGAGAAGCTTTGCACGAACGTGGTTATAATGGTATTTGGGCAGTAGGAAAAGGTTCTGCTCATCTTCCTGCAATGTTACAACTTGATTTTAACCCAACTGGCAATCCAGATGCCCCTGTGCTTGCTTGTTTAGTCGGGAAAGGCATTACCTTTGATTCAGGTGGTTACAGCTTAAAACCAAGTGAAAGTATGTCCACTATGCGTACAGATATGGGCGGGGCGGCTTTAGTTACTGGTGCATTAGGCTTAGCAATTGCTCGTGGGTTGAATCAGCGTGTGAAATTATATCTCTGTTGTGCAGAAAATATGGTAAGTAGCCGTGCATTTAAACTAGGCGATATTATTACCTACCGCAATGGAGTAAAAGTTGAAGTATTAAATACTGATGCAGAAGGTCGCCTTGTGCTTGCTGATGGTTTGATTGAAGCAGATAAACAACAAGCTCAATTTATCGTCGATTGTGCAACCTTAACGGGTGCGGCTAAAGTCGCAGTGGGCAACGATTACCACTCTGTACTCTCCATGGACGATAATTTAGTGGCTGATTTACTCCAATCTGCAAAAGCCGAAAAAGAAGCATTTTGGCGACTTCCATTTGAGTCTTTCCACCGCTCACAAATTTCTTCATCATTTGCAGATATTGCCAATACAGGTTCTGTACCAGTGGGTGCAGGCGCAAGTACTGCAACTGCATTTTTATCTTATTTCCTAGAAAAACCAGAACAAAATTGGCTACATATTGACTGCTCTGCAACTTATCGCAAAGCACCAAGTGATCTATGGAGTGCTGGTGCAACAGGTATTGGAATCAAAACATTAGCTAATTTATTATTAGCTAAATAGAACAAATTATTTACTCGTTCTATATTAAGAGCATTGAAAATGGTAAAGAATATCACTGTTTCAATGCTTTTTAATGTAATTAAAAAAATTCTGACTGATTACTGATTAAAAATGGTAACAACAATAGAGCGATAATTGACGCTGAACATGAAATAACAATAAAAAACCCATACCAATGAAAAGATTGAACAATTAAAGCTAATGGATATCCTGCTAAAGCTGCACCTAAATATGCAAATAAGCCAACGAAACCTGTCGCTGTTCCTGATAGTTTTTTATGAGAACATTCGGCGGCAGCCATTCCTATCAACATTTGTGGACCAAATATAAAGAATCCAACGCAGAAAAATAAACTTGCTTGCAATATAAAATCCATTTTAGGCATTAACCATAAAGCAGAAATAGAAGTAAAAATACCAATAGCAAAAATCAAGGCCATTGGTCCTCTATTGCTAGCAAAAAATTTATCAGATCCCCATCCTGCAACGATAGAACCGATAAAACCGCCTACCTCAAACAATGATAATATCGTATTAGCTGTAACCAGATCATAATGATAATGTTCCGTTAAATAAATGTTTCCCCAATCATTTATCGCAGTTCTTACTACATAAACCAACGTATAGCTAAAAGCTAATAACCAAATGTATTTATTTAAGAATACATATTTTTTCAAAATATCTTGCCAAGATAGATCTTTACCGTCTTCTTCTTGAGCTAGCTCTAAAGGATCATTTCTCCAAACACCTACACTAGGTAACCCCATTGTGTCTGGTGTATTTTTTAATCGTATCAATAATATTAATCCAATAAAAATACCTAACCATCCTGCAAAATTTAATCCATAGCGCCAGTTATAATGTAATGTAACATAACCAATAATTAAAGGAATTAAAGCTCCACCAACATTATGAGCAGTATTCCAAATTGACCACCATAACCCTCTCTCATTGCGAGAATACCAAGTTGTCAATAATTTTGAACATGCTGGCCAACCCCACCCTTGAAACCAAGCATTAATAATCCAAAATGAAATCAACCAAAATATGGAACTAGATAAGCTAAATAATATATTGGTAATACCAGTAATAATTAATCCTATAGCCATGAAATAACGAGGATTCGATCTATCAGAAAAAATTCCTGAAATGAATTTAGAAATACCATAAGTAATATAAAAGCTAGTTGCCATAATACCAATATCGTACTTATCAATCCCTAAATCGGATATAATTGCAGGAAGAGCATAATTCACACTTCTTCTAGTCAAATAAAAGCCTGCATATCCTACATACATAACTAGCATTAAATGCAACCGCCAATACTTATATTTACTATCTATATCTACAAATACTTTAGTCATAACAATGAGCCTGGTAGATTAACAACTATTTTTGTTCCTTTTTTACCTTCTACTGATAAATTTTTTACAGTAAAATCGCCATTTAAGATGCATATGCGCTCCTTAAGACCAACTAAACCTAGCCCTCTACCATCATAAGATTTATCAATACCAACACCATTATCTTCTATAATAATATTTATCATATTATCAATAGATATATAAAGGTATACAGATGTTGCCTGAGAGTGCTTTATTATATTATTTAAACTTTCTTGACAAATTCTATATATAGTAACTTCTAATAAATTATCTAATATAATTCCCTTGTCATTTTTAAAGTCAAATTTATATCTAATATTTCTCTGTTCAAATCCCATTTCAATAAATAGATTTTGAATACTTTGCATCAATTTTAGATCATCTAATACTCTGGGCCTAATTCGGTTTAATATACCTTTAACACTATCATAAATATTTAAAGACAATTTATCTATTGTATCTGTAATTTTTATATTTTCTTGCTTAGGATTAATACGCTTTAATATCATTGCCTGAGTCCTAATTGCAGTAATATTCTGTCCTATCTCATCATGTAATTCTTGAGAAACTTCCTTTCTAATATTATTTTCAGTATCAATCAATTTCCTTGTTAAATTTTGATTATTTTTCAATTCTATTTTTAAACTTTTATTTAATTCATTTTGCTTTTGAATATTTAGACCTAAAAAAATACCAATAATTGTTTGTAGAGATATAGATAAAAAAACGTCGGTAATTTGTATGTGAGAAAAATTATGAATTGTAGCCATTAAAGATATACTATTTATTAGTGATGCAATTATTGCCCCTTTCCACTCATAGTATATAGATAAAATGATAATAGGAATAGATAAGAAAAATAAGCTAAATCTAAAAAACTCATTAGGTAGATAAGTTTGTATAGTTATATTCAATATAAAAAATAAAGCATAGATTAAAATATGTTTTATACGAAATGAAACAGGTAAAGAAACAAGTCTTGACGTGATAGGAATCCAACGTCTATTAAATAAAAAATCATTTAACAAATAACAAAAAGGGATAATCAATAATAAACCAGTAAAGTTAACTAAAAAGACATAAAAATATCCTTTATATACAAAAAAAATACTATTAAAAGCACTAATAAACAAAACAAAAAATATATCATACAAAAACATATTATTATTTTTATTATTTTTAAAAAATGAAAAAATATAACTAAAAACAATACTCATTAAACTAATAAAAAATAATGTTACGTACAACTCCTTTGGAGTAATCAAAAATAATACAGTAAACTCAGAAAAATATACTGGAATCCAATAACGTTTATTAGTATGAAGAACTATACCTAATCGTAAAGAAAAAGGAAAAAAAAGTAATGCTAATACGGGATCTAGTAATAAATAATTAGAGACAACCCATAAACAAAAATAAAAACTAACAATTAAAAAGTATGTACAAGTAAGAGTGAATATAGATTTCATTATTATATTTTAGGAAATAATTTAACTAATTCAACATTATTTTTAATGTTTAATTTACTCATCGCATTAGCTCTATGAGTATGTACTGTTTTAAAACTTACATTTAATTTATCTGCGACTTCTTTTGTATTCAATCCTGAAGCCAATAACTCACAAACTTCAATTTCTCTTTTAGTTAGTTGTTGAGTTACTTCATATTGATGGGAAGATGTGATTCGTATAGCTAATTCTGGCATTAAATAGACACCACCAGAGTAAACTGTATAAACAGCTTGAATTAATTCTTCGGGATTACAACGTTTGCTTAAATAGCCTTTTGCACCATACTCTAACGCTTTGCGAACAATAATATCTGAATCATTTACACTAAGCATAATACAGGAAATTGATTTTGGAATAGAACTCAATAAATCTAATCCATTTTCATCAGGCATAGAAACATCAAGAATACAAACATCCGGTTGGAGAGTTGGCAAATATTGCCTAACTTCTTTTGCAGTACCAAATTCACCCACTACTTTAATATCTTCTTCTAAAGATAATAATTGAGAAAATCCAGATCTTACAATAGTGTGATCATCTACGAGTACAACTTTTATCATGGCTTCCCTATTCAAATAGAAAAAGAGTGTAAGAAAACTCTTACACTCTTAAAATTTAATTTTATTACTTACTTAATGACTTTATTTTACGTATTTTTCGTTCTTCTGCAATCGCAACAAAGGCAAGTAATACGATACAAGCTATAGCTGAAGTATTTAAGGCAGCAAAAGTACCACTCCATCCAGTTAAACCAAAGATAGGTGTTCCATCAGCGATCATACCTAATCCTAATTTTGCAAAACTATCACCAATTAAGTACGCAAAAGTTCCTTTAACTCCATCTGCAACACTAATTGCTTTTTTAGGTACAAAACCTACAGCTGCAACACCAATAAGCAATTGTGGGCCAAACACTAAAAATCCTAATACAAATAATGCAATTAGATAGGTATATTCATTTGTTGCAAATTGATAAAACTCTAATGTAAATATAATCAATATCAATGCAACACAAGCTGTTAATCCTCTACGTCCATTTGCCAAATCAGATAGATATCCCCATAGGAAAGTCCCTGTTAAGGCACCTACTTCAAATAGTGCAAAACCAGAAATTGCAGCATCTTTTGAAAATCCTAATTCTTGATAGGCATATACAGGAGACCATTGATCAATACCAATACGAACAATATAAAGGAAAATATTTGCAAAGCAAAGTAACCAAATTACTTTATTTTTCAAAATATATTGAACAAAAATTTGCCATTTCGTTAATTGTTGAGATTCTGTTGCAAAATCTTCCTCACTAAGTGGCTCATTAAATAATTCTTCAGCTTTTCCTAAGCCATAAGCTTCTGGAGAATCGCTTCCGTATCGTAATCCAAAGAAACCAACAATTAATGCAATAATTGAAGGGAAAATAAACATCCCAATAACGTGTCCATTAAAGAAATATGTAGCTCCAAAAATTGCAACACCAGCAGCAGCTGCTCCTCCTACATTGTGAGATAAATTCCATAACCCTAAATAAGTACCACGTTTTTTTCTTGGAGTCCATTTAGTAATAGTTGAGTAGCTCGATGGGCCACCTGTACTTTGAAAGAAACCACTTAACGCATAAAAAGCAATCATCAGGAATAGACTTACACTACCTTCTCCCATACTTGCACTAAAACCAAGCATACAAATTGCAGATAGAATAAGCATAAAAGGAACAAATTGTTTTGTGTTTTTCCCATCTGCATAATAAGAAACGACAGTTTTACCTATACCATAAGTAATAGAAAATCCTAAACCTATCATTCCTAATTCAGTTTTAGTTAATCCGTAAGTCTCAATCATATCATTCTGAGCAATATTGAAATTTTTACGAATTAAATACATTGCCATATATCCAATAAATACAACTAAATATGATTGCATGAATGGTTTAAACCACATTTTTCTTCTTTCTTCGACAGGTAGATCAAGAGTTGGCTTTCTTATCTCTTGCAAAAATTTTAAACTCATATTTTATCCTTTTAAAATTAAGTAAACTTAATTCAAATATAGGTAAAATAGGGTAAAAAGGCTTGAGAATATTGTTCATTTTTCCTAGGAAAAATTCTTAGTTATGCTGAAATTATCTAAATTTTGTGAGCCACATCACATTTCTAACTGAAATGTACAGACGATCAAAAATATATCCATACAACCTCTCCTATGTAGTAAACATTCTATTTTACATACTGTATTTATTTACAATAAAAGCTAAATTCCCTATTGACACTGTTTATTTAAACAGTACAATTACTGTATAAACACACAGTTATTTAAATAGGGAATATCATGGCATTCATCAGAAGCTTAGAACGTAACAATTCTTATCAACCGATTCCGTTATATCGTGATTTTAATACACAACGATCTGTAAAACTGGATCTTAATTCACTCTGTATCAGAAGACCGACAGATACTTTCTTTATCCATGTAAAAAATCCTAATTTAATTGCTTGGGGTATTGAGATGGACGATTTGTTGATTGTTGAACAGAACCAAGAGATCTTCATTAACGATCTAATTGTTATTGAGAGAAATGGAGAATATAAGTTTTATCAATTTTTTAATGAAATAAACGGAGAGAAGATCCTATTTTCACTAGATACAATAGAACCTAATTTACGAATTATGCAATGGGAAGAGGTGAATATCTCCGGTGTAATAACTAATGTCTTACACCAAATGAGAAACCGCACACCTCAAACAAAATATGCAGCATAATAGTACAAGTACAGAATTAAAGTACTCGACGAGATTGTGTATAATTTCTAGACCAATATCTATCAGATAAAGAGCTTGTTGTTACGCCTTGGCTGGTACTTGAGTGAACAAATTTTCCATCGCCAATATAGACTCCAACATGACCATTCTTACGGAAAAATACAAGATCACCAGGGCGTAATTCAGATTTAGAAATCGATTTACCCATATTTTTTTGCCCTGTTGTTACTCGAGGTAAATGCATATTAAATGCTTTACTCATCACAACTTGGACAAATGCAGAACAATCAATTCCCGCTTTAGTTGTACCACCAAAACGATAACGTGTACCAGCCCAATCGTGATAAACACTCAGTACTTTACTTACATTAATATTACGATCAAAATTTCTTACTGATTTATGTGTATTTTTTAAAATTTGGCTTGGAGTTGCTGCTTTTGTACTTAAGCTAGCATGAGATAAAGATGAAAAACTCAGTCCCAAAATAATAACTGTTGTTGTGCCAAAATATTGTGTTAACTTAAAAAAAGATTTCTGCATAATAATTTTACCGTCTCGCTAGAACTTAAAAGCGAATATTCTCCTGTTTATAAATTGACGTATAGTAATGTAAATTTAAATCGAATCTACTTTACGTAGGATGTGCGACAACACTATTTTAACTTTGTTCCAAACTTTTTAAAAATTTTATTTCATCACCCCAAATATCTGGATTGATTGTTTCCAAAATAAGAGGAATATTGTCAAAATATTGATTATTCATCACAAATTTAAAAATATCGGTACCAATAGTGCCTTCTCTTAACATATCGTGACGATCCACTCGACTGCCTAATGGTGTTTTAGACCCATTAATATGCATACCTCGCAAATATTGAAAACCGACTGTTTGTTCAAAATCAGTAAAGACTTGCTCACACTTCTCTGTAGTACTGATATCATAACCGGCTGAAAAAAGATGGCAAGTATCTAAACATACCCCAACACGATTTTTATCCTCAACTTGTTCAATAATTTTAGCCAAATGATCAAAATGCCAACCTAAATTTGATCCTTGCCCTGCTGTATTTTCAATTACTGCAACTACATTTGGCACTTTATCAACTGAAATATTGATTGATTCTGCAATTCGAGCTAAACAATCATCTTCTGAAATCTTATTTAAGTGACTACCGGGATGAAAATTCAATAGTTTTAAACCAAGCTGATCACAACGTTGCATTTCTTCAATAAAGGCATTTCTCGATTTTGTTAGGTTTTCTTGTTCGGGATTGCCTAAATTAATCAAATAACTATCGTGAGGTAAGATTTGATCGGCAGAAAATTGATGAACCTGACAAAAGCGTTTAAATTTTTCAATATTCTCTTGCTTTAAGGGTGGAGCTTTCCATTGACGCTGATTTTTCGTAAACAATGCAAAGGCATTGGCGCCAATCTCAACTGATCGCAATACCGCATTTTCTACCCCACCTG
>NZ_JARIDQ010000090.1 GCF_029256985.1 Otariodibacter sp.
GCCAAGGTTATCAATCTGCTAACGATTTATCTGAAAGTGAACTTTCTGCTTTTGCTGCTAATGATAAATTTGATTTATTGGTAAGTGGTTACTATTACGATGGAAATAATCTTCGTTTAGGTAAAGGAGAAAGACTACCTAATAGTGGTTATACTCAAAAAGGTGGTTTTGCTAAATTTGGTTGGCAAATTGATGATGCAAATCGCTTAGAATTATCACACCGTTCTAGTATCTTAAAGCAAATTGCTCCGAGCGATAATGAGGCTCCTGAAGAATTTACTTATGATGATGTTTCTTCGGGTATACGGGCATGGCATGCTCGACCTGAAAATGCGTATCCTAGAGGAGCTCGACCAAATTCCCCTGAGTTTAATCAGTGGCTGAGTTCTGTACTCGATTTTTATGCTAGCCAAAAAGATACCTTAGGTAGTGTGAGTTATTTGTCCAAACAAAAAATTACCGATCAAAATACGACATTGAATTATTATTTTAATCCTGAGGATAATGCTTACATTAATTCACAACTTACCGCTTTCCATAATAAAACTGAAGAAAAAGAAGAAAGAATGGTAAATGGTTTAAAAGATAAAACTGAATTTACGTCTTCTGGAATTAATCTTCGCAATAGTTCCAATTTCGATTGGTTAAGTATGACTTATGGTGTAGATTTCAGCCGAGATAAAGTAGAAACTCATAGAGGTAGAGATGAAAATGGGGGGAATGCTGCAAAATATCGCCCAAGTCCTTATGATGCAAAATCAAATAATGTCGGTGTGTACTTACTGACACATATTCCATTATTAAATGATAGCATTATTTTATCACCAAGCATTCGTTATGATTACTTTAAAACTAAAGGAACAAGTGACGGTGAGTATAATAAATACAGTGATCATCGTTGGTCACCAGCTACGGCGTTAACTTGGAAACCAACAAATTGGCTAGATCTTACTGCTCGTTATACTGAAGCATTTAGAGCCCCGTCTATGCAAGAACGTTTTATTGGAGGGTATCACTTTGGTGCTGTTCTTGATGGTAGGCTAAGTGAAAATAAATTTGATATAAATCCTAATTTAAAACCAGAAACAGCCAAAAATAAGGAAGTAAATGCTAATCTTCATTTTGATAATGTATTTACTCAAAATGATAAAGTTGGATTTGATGTGACTTACTTCCAAAATGATGTGAAAAATTTTATAGGGTTAGAAACATATTCTGTTCCAGTCTTAAATGAACGAGGACGTTATTCAACCCCTGCTATTCCTAATCGTTCTCAATATCGAAATGTAAGTAAGGCTCGTTTAAGAGGGGTTGAGGTAGAAGGAAGCTATCAAACAGATCGCTTAGCAATAATTGCGGGTTATGGATTAACCCGAGGTAAAAATAAAAATACAGGCGAAGCTTTAGATCAGATTGGTGCCGATAAAGTATCTCTTGCTGTAAATTATGAGTTATTACCAGAACAATTAACCGTTGGTTCAAGAGTAACTCATTATGCAAAACAAAAGAGAGTGCCAGCTTCTAATCCTTTAACTTACGGTAGCTATACTTTAGCAGATCTTACTGCAACTTATGCGCCTAAAAATGGTATGTTAAAAGACTTACGTGTTGATTTTGCAATTGAAAATCTATTTGATAAGAAATATAGACCAGCATTTAGCTTAATGGATGGCGTAGGCAGAAATGTTAAAGTAAGTGTTGCTTATAATTTCTAATTGTAAGATAAAACTTCAATTTTTATACTGAGATAAATAACCTGATAGAACCACTATCAGGTTATTTTTTATCTATTATAAGTTATTTAACAATATTAGTGTTTTTCGTACTCACTGATTTTCCAGTTGATTGTGAAGTTATATCAAAATCTTTGAATTCACCAGAAGATTCACCCACAAAGAAACGACGATATTCACCAACCCACATAGCTGAAGCACCACATACTGCAACAGGCATGGCAACTAGATTTAAGAATGGAATCATAGTAAATAGGCTAACTAAAGTTCCAAAAGTAAAGTTCATCATTCTCTTTTCTAAAAGTGCATTACGCATACGTTGAAAACTAATCTTATGATTATCAAATGGATAGTCACAATACTGAATTGCAAGCAACCATGCACCGAAGAGAAAAGTGAGTATTGGAATAATACTTTGTCCTAAAAATGGAACAAATCCAAGCAAAAATAGTGCAATAATACGAGGAATGCTATACCACATTTTTTGCCATTCTCGTTTTAGCATTCTAGGTACATCTTTTAGCATCTCCGCAATGCTCATATCCGTTAAGTTTTCATTAGTCAGTTGTTGTTCCACTCGTTCAGAAAGTAGAGCGTTAAAAGGTGCTGCAATAAAATTTGCTAATGTTGTGAAAGTAAAATAAAAAATAACTAATATCATTAGAAACATAAGTGGAATTAAAATAAAACTTAGCCACTCTAGCCAACTAGGTAAAGCCGTATCTAATAACTGTCCAACATTAGTAAAAAATAACCAAATAAGCCCACTCATTACAAGAGCATTAATTAAAATCGGGAATAACACGAAGGGAAGAAGTCGTTTTTGGAATAATAAGCGCCAACCGTATACAAAATAATGGAAACCAGCACTGATTTGATTTTCTGGTTTTGAAAATTGTGGATAAGACATAATTTACCTTTTAGATTTAATAGAGTTACTCAAATTTCGATAATATGGTAAGCTATAGAACAAGTTTTCGTAAAGGGTGAAAGATCAATTTCGCCAATTATTTTAGCAAAGAGGACAAAATGGAAACGCATATTCTTTTCTTTATTTTAGCGGGATTACTCATTGCAATTTTAGTCGGCTATAGTCTGTGGTCTGCTCGCCGTGAAAAATCGCGCATTTTTTCAAATACATTTTCAACCCGCCCTCCATCTACACCTATTAATACTAATTTAGATGCAGATATACCGAATTTTAACCGTAATGGGAGTGAACATGTGCCTAATTCAGCATACTCCGCTACAGGTGATTTTGCTCAAACTCAGCAAGAAGTTGAAAATAGTATTAAAAATATTAGAATTAGCTTGCCTGAACAAGATAATGTGCCTAGTGCTAGAGTGAACTCACCCTTTACAGAACAATCACAATCAGGATTTTTTGAACAAAATAATGCTCGAAGCTATATGGGAAATACCTATATGGAGCAGTCGCAACCTGTACAGCAACCAATAGAACAACAGTACATGGAACAACCTCAGCCAGAGATACAAATGCAAACTGAGGAAGTAATGCCAGAAAATCATGAAGAGTCTATACAACAAACTGGTGAAGCTCCTGTAAATGAGTCTAGTATTATTAGTTTGTATGTGGTTGCTGCTGAAGGGCAAGAGTTTTATGGTAATGACATTATGCAATCCCTAGAAGCCCTAGGATTCCATTATGGAGAACATCAAATTTTTCATCGTCACTTAGATAATATTACAAGCCCAGTGGTATTTAGTGCGGCAAATATGATGCAACCAGGAGTATTCGATTTAAATTCTATGGATCAATTCAGCACTGTTGGTCTTGTGTTCTTTATGTATTTACCATCAGCAGGTAATGATTTAGTTAATTTACGCCTGATGATTCGTACTGTTGAACGTTTTGCAGAATCAATGGATGGTTTTATCCTAGATGAGAATCGACAAATCTTCGATGAACATGCGAGAGAAGATTATCTTTTACGAGTTAAGATGCCAAACTAATTATTGCAAAAAATAATTAAAATCTGACCGCTTGTAAGCGGTCTTTTTTATCGAGAAATTTACTATGTCAAAGTTAGCAAGCGTTAAACAACAATTAGAAGATATAAAAACGTTATTAAGGAAATACGAATACCATTATCACGTATTAGATAATCCATTGGTTACCGATTCAGAATACGATCGAGTAATGAATGAATTAAAAAATATTGAATGGCAACATCCTGAGTTAATTACCAACGATTCACCTACTCAACGAGTGGGAGCAAAACCTTTAGATGGCTTTGCACAAATTAAGCACGAAATCCCAATGCTATCTTTGGATAACGCATTCTCTAATGAAGAATTAGATAGCTTTTTACGTCGTATTGAAGATCGTGTGATTATGGATAGTTCAACGATTGAATTTTGCTGTGAACCTAAATTAGATGGATTAGCTGTGAGTATTCTTTATGTAAATGGGGTTTTAACGCAAGCAGCAACTCGTGGTGATGGTAGTACTGGCGAAGATATTACCGCCAACATTCGTACTATCCGAAATATCCCGCTTAAATTGCATAGCGATAATCCGCCTGCTCGTTTAGAAGTACGTGGTGAGGTATTTATGCCACAACAAGGTTTTGATGCATTAAATGAAAAAGCGTTAGCGAAAGGGGAAAAGACTTTTGCGAATCCACGAAATGCAGCAGCAGGATCGCTACGCCAATTAGATCCTAAAATTACCCGCCAACGTCCATTAATGTTAAATGCTTATGGTATCGGAATTTATGAAAGTGATGATGAATTACCACATACCCATTTTGATCGTTTGCAATGGT
Source organism: Otariodibacter sp. (assembly GCF_029256985.1). Lineage (GTDB taxonomy): Bacteria > Pseudomonadota > Gammaproteobacteria > Enterobacterales > Pasteurellaceae > Otariodibacter. The sequence continues at coordinate 4,523 of NZ_JARIDQ010000090.1, forward strand.
TAAAGACTCTAGGGATTCCAGTTAATAATGAGATCATTTTGGCTAAAGGGCGTGAGGAGTTGTTGGCTTTTTATCAGAATATTCAAGCAAAACGTAGTTCTCTTGGTTATGATATTGATGGTACAGTATTGAAAGTCAATGATATCTTTCTACAAGAAAGATTAGGTTTTATCTCTAAAGCACCACGTTGGGCGATTGCGTATAAATTTCCTGCTCAAGAAGAAATGACGATTTTAAATAGCGTTGAGTTTCAGGTTGGAAGAACAGGAGCAATTACGCCAGTTGCTAAATTAGAACCCGTATTTGTGGCGGGAGTAACGGTAAGTAACGCCACCTTACATAATGGCGATGAAATTGAGCGTTTAGGTATTGTGTTAGGCGATACGGTTATTATTCGTCGTGCAGGTGATGTAATTCCTCAAATTACCGGTGTTGTGTTAGAACGTCGCCCAGAAAATGCAAAAAAAATTAAGTTTCCGACCGCTTGTCCTGTGTGTGGTTCTGCGGTGGTACGAGTTGATGGTGAAGCTGTTGCTCGTTGTACAGGTGGCTTAATTTGTGCTGCACAACGTAAAGAAGCGTTAAAACATTTTGTTTCACGTAAAGCAATGGATATTGATGGTGTGGGTGAAAAATTAATTGAACAATTAATGGAAAAAGAGTTGATTCATACGCCAGCGGATTTATTTAAATTAGATCACGCCACCTTAGTTCGATTAGAGCGTATGGGTGAGAAATCAGCAAATAATGCATTAGAAAGTATCGAAAAATCTAAAAATACCACCTTAGCACGTTTCCTTTTTGCATTAGGTATCCGTGATGTTGGAGAAACTACGGCTCAAAATTTAGCAAATCATTTTGGTACATTAGAAGCTATTCGCCAAGCGGATATTGAGCAACTAAAAACAGTACAAGATGTGGGCGAAGTTGTCGCTAATCGTATTTTCCAATTTTGGCAAGAACCTCATAATGTGGAAGTGGTAGATGATTTAATCGCTCAAGGTGTGTATTGGCAAGATGTGGTGCAACAAGAAATTGCAGATAATCCATTGAAAGATAAAACAGTAGTATTGACTGGCACATTAACAGAACTCACTCGTGATCAAGCAAAAGCAATGTTACAGCAACTCGGGTGTAAAGTGGTTGGGAGTGTATCCAGCAAAACCGATTACCTGATTGCGGGTGAAAAAGCTGGCTCTAAACTGACTAAAGCACAAGAATTAGGTATCAAAATTTTAACTGAACAAGATTTTATTCAACTAGCGGGGTTATAAAAATGGCAGATCCACATATTAAATCACCTATGGATAGTTGGGATTACCTGACTGTTATTTTATATCGTATGGGTTTTGTACTTTCAACCATAATGGTTGCGTTAATTCCATATAAAGCGGATATCGCACAATATGGACTTTTAGTTGGTGGTGTGATGATGGCATCATCATTGCATCTCTATATGAAAAGTTTCCGTTTCCTCTTTCAATTTGCGTTGTGGGTTGGGCTACTGTGCCAAATCTTCAATATGCCAGAATTAGCTTTAGGTGCAGTGTTTTTTACCCTTGGCGGATTATGTTACAAAGAATATTTCTGCTTTAAAGTGATTGGATTAAATTTCCAACCTGTACTATTGGCTATCTTATGGTTTGCCATTGTTTTAGAATGGCAAATAGCGGTTATCGTATTAAGTGCAATTAGTGCCTTACTATTATTAGTTTTATCCGTGCAAAAATGGCGCATGCCATTACACTTTGATATTGGCGACAAAACCAAATATCAAATCTAATTTATTGATTTTATATCACAAACAAGCGGTTACATTGTATTAATAATTTGCAAATTAATATAAGTAAGTGACCGCTTATTTATTGGAATATTGAATGGAAAATACATATTATCGAGGGCGGTTTTCTGTTGCCCCAATGCTTGATTGGACAACTCGACACTGTCGCTACTTTCATCGTCAATTCACTCAACACTCTTTATTGTATAGTGAAATGATCACAGCCCCGGCTATTTTGCACGCCAAATATGATTTATTAGCTTATGATCCAGTAGAAAATCCTGTGGCTTTACAATTAGGTGGTAGTGATCCTGAGCAATTGGCTACTTGTGCAAAATTAGTCGAACAACGAGGTTATGCTGAAATTAACCTAAACGTAGGTTGTCCGTCTGATCGAGTTCAAAATGGGATGTTTGGTGCCTGTTTAATGAGTAATGCTGATTTAGTCGCTCGCTGTGTTGAAGCAATGGCAAATGAAGTTTCTATTCCGGTGACAGTCAAACACCGTATTGGTATTGATGATCTCGATAGCTATGAGTTTTTATGCGATTTTATTGAAAAAATTCAGCCTTATTGCAGTGATTTTATTGTTCATGCACGCAAGGCATGGCTTTCTGGCTTAAGTCCAAAACAGAATCGTGAGATTCCACCATTAGATTATGAGCGTGTTTATCAATTAAAACGTGATTTTCCTCACTTAAATATTTCGATCAATGGTGGAATTAAAACGATTGATGAAATTAAGCATCACTTACAATTTGTGGATGGCGTAATGGTTGGGCGAGAAGCCTATCAAAATCCATCACTATTAGGGCAAATTGACCAAGCATTATTTGATGAAACATTGCCAGTTATCACTGCAAAACAAGCGATTGAGAAAATGTTCCCTTATATTGAAAAACAATTATCAGAAGACGTGCATTTAAATCATATTGTTCGCCATATGATCGGATCATTTCAGCAGTGTAAAGGTGCAAGACAATGGCGACGTTATTTAAGTGAAAATGCTTATAAGCAAGGTGCTGGTATTGAAGTGATAGAAAAAGCATTGGATTTAGTGGAATTTAACTAAAAGATACCTTATATGATTAAAATGATATTACTAGGGCAATATCTGATTTACTGGATATCAATTACAACATTGTTATCCTTTTTTATCACAAAATAAGGCTTATTATAGCGTATTACTTATTACTAGAAGCAGATGAAATGTTTGATGCTAAGTTAGAATTAATCATCCGATTAAATTTGCTAAAGGTAAAAAAACGTTCATTTATTTTTAAAAGAATGTGAGTTTAGATTTAATTATAGAACAATTGAAAATGTAAAAAATGGTGTTAAATTTAGGGCCAATCTGTGTCGGCCCCATCAATTTTATTCAGTTAAAAATTCTTTTGCTTTTTCTACCATACTAGTTGAACCAACAAAGAAAGGAACACGTTGGTGTAGTTCAGTTGGGATAATATCTAATATTGAATTTACACCATCTGTTGCCATTCCTCCAGCTTGTTCTGCTAAAAATGCCATTGGGTTACCTTCATAAAGTAGACGTAATTTACCTTTTGGATAAACAGTTGATGTCGGATAAATATAGATTCCACCTTTTAGTAAGTTACGATGGAAATCAGATACTAAAGATCCAATATAACGTGAAGAGTATGGGCGTTTAGTTGCAGAATCATCTTCCTGACAATATTTAATAAATTTTTTCACTCCAGCGGGGAAAGTGACATATTGACCTTCATTAATTGAGTAATATTTGCCTTCCTTTGGAATTCTCATGTTTGGATGAGAAAGAATAAATAGACCTAGTGATGGATCATAAGTAAATCCATTCACTCCATTACCTGTGGTATAAACTAGCATAGTAGATGAACCATAAGTAACATATCCAGCGGCGACTTGTTTACGACCTGGTTGTAAAAAGTCTTCCATCGTAACAGGTGTTCCAACAGGGGAAATACGTTTATAAATAGAAAAAATTGTACCTACAGATACATTCACATCAATATTAGATGAACCATCGAGAGGATCAGTTAATAGCACATATTTTGCATTACGACCTCTTTCTGTATCGAATGCAATGAAAGTATCATCTTCTTCTGAAGCAAAACCTGCTACCTCTCCTCGGGCAATTAAGGCCTTTTTCATGGTTTCATTTGCAAATATATCTAATTTCATTTGAGCTTCACCTTGGACATTTTCGTCACCTGAAAGCCCCAAAATATCTTGAGCAAGTCCTGCTCTATTGATATCTCGATGAATAATTTTAGCAAAGATTCGTATTGAAGAAAGAATACCACTTAATTCTCCTGTTGCTCCAGGGTATTCAGATTGTTTGGCAATAATAAATTCACCTAATGTTTTCATATTGTATCCTATTAGCTATTTAAACTTATTTATTTTATTATAGATCTTTGTAGTTATATAGATCTAAAGTAAGCATTTTTTGTGAAATAATTTTATATTTTGAGGAATACAATGAAACAACATATCCACATTTTAGGTATTTGTGGCACCTTTATGGGTGGCGTAGCAATTATTGCGAGAGAACTTGGCTATAAAGTCACGGGTTCAGACACAAATGTGTATCCGCCAATGAGTACTTTTTTAGAAAAAAGTGGTATAGAAATTATTCCTCATTATGATGTTTCACAACTTGATCCTGCACCCGATATGGTAATTATTGGTAATGCGATGAAACGTGGCAATCCTTGTGTGGAATTCGTATTAAATAACCGCCTAAATTTCACTTCAGGCCCACAATGGTTACACGATCATTTACTCAAAGATCGTTGGGTATTAGCTGTTTCAGGCACTCACGGCAAAACGACCACAACAGGAATGCTCGCTTGGATTTTAGATCAAGCAGATATTGATGCAGGCTTTTTAATTGGGGGAGTAGCGGGTAATTTTGGAATTTCTGCTCGTGCTGGGAATAGTGATTTCTTTGTGATTGAAGCCGATGAATATGATTCTGCCTTTTTTGACAAACGATCAAAGTTCGTACATTACAATCCTAAAACCTTAATTGTAAATAATATTGATTTTGATCACGCCGATATCTTTGATGATTTAAAAGCGATCCAACGTCAATTCCATCATCTTATTCGTGCAATGCCTCAAAACGGACAAATTTTATCAGCAAAAGCCGATCAAAATGTACAAGATACTTTAGCAATGGGCAACTTCAGTGAGTTGAAATTTATCGGTAAAGAGAATGAATGGTTTGCAGAACCACTAACTCCAGATTACCAAAATTTTGCGGTGTACCACTATGGAAAATTAGCGGGTGAAGTTCATTGGCAAATTTTAGGAGCACACAATATGCATAATGCCTTAATGGCAATTGCGGCAGCTCATCACGCAGGGGTAGATATAAAACAGGCTTGTGATGCACTGGCTACTTTCGTTAATGCAAATCGTCGCTTAGAAGTAAAAGGTACAATCAATCAAATTACCGTTTATGATGATTTTGCTCATCATCCAACTGCAATTAAAGCAACCATTGAGGCATTAAGAGGTAAAGTTGGCAAGAACGAACGTATTCTAGCAGTATTAGAGCCTCGCTCAAATACAATGAAAATGGGTGTGCATAAAGATGAAATTGCCCCATCATTGCAAGATGCGGATGAAGTTTTTATTTTCCAACCCGATACAATCCCGTGGAAAGTGAGTGCAATTACTGATGCTTTAAATCAGCCAGCTAAATGGTCAGATAATATTGATGAATTAGTAAATTGGATCATTGAATCTGCTCAACCGAGTGACCATATTTTAGTAATGAGTAACGGTGCTTTTGGTGGTATTCATCAAAAATTATTAGATAAACTTACGAACAGATAACAAAGGTAAGTAATAAGGAATAACTATGGCAGTTAACATAATTTCAGCCCAAGAGGTTAAACAAAAAGTAGAGTCTGGTGCGGTACTTATTGATATTCGTGCGGCAGATGAATACCGCAGAGAAAATATCACCGAAGCTCGTTCTATGCCTCTTGAGCATTTGACATTAGGCTTACCGACCGATCTATCAGATTCTACCCTGATTTTTCATTGTAAATCAGGTATTCGTACTAAAAATGCCATCCCTACTTTTGAGAAATTAGCCACTGGACGGGATGTTTATATTTTAGAGGGCGGAATCGAAGGTTGGAAAAAAGCGGGTTTTTCAACAAATTTTGATCGTAAACAACCGCTTGAAATGATGCGTCAAGTGCATTTAACTGCAGGCTCTCTAGTGTTACTAGGGGCAATCTTAGGTTGGTTAGTTTCACCAGCATTTTATTTACTTTGCGCCTTTGTTGGAGTAGGGTTAATTACATCTGGTGTAACAGGATTTTGTGGTATGGCAAAACTCTTGTCCTTTATGCCTTGGAATAAACAATAACTTTTACACCTACAAGCGGTTAGAGCAAGCGGTTAGATTTGATGGATATTTTAAGCGGTTAGATTTGATGGATATTTTGCAGAATATGAGTTTAGCGAGTACACTAACCTCATTTGCAAAATTTTATTCAAATCAGACCGCTTGTTATGTCATATAAACTTCAATTTAGCTTACCGAAGATCAGTCAATCTCATCAAGATCATCAAATTTTAGGCAATTTAATCGGACACTCCGATACCCTTGCTATTGCACAAGCAAGCCAACAATTTGACGGTTTAACAATCGTAGTTACCCCCGATACAAGAACAGCATTACGCTTAGAAAAAAGTTTGCCACAATTTACATCATTGGATGTGCAACTTTTTCCTGATTGGGAAACGTTACCTTACGATAATTTTTCTCCGCATCAAGATATTATTTCTGCACGTTTATCTGCATTGTTTCATCTACAGCAAGGTAAAAAACAGATCTTTTTATTACCAATAACGACTTTATTACAAAAAGTTTGCCCGCCAAACTATTTAGCAAATAACGTATTATTGATAAAAAAAGGCGATACTTTTTCTATTGAAAAATTACGTCTACAACTAGAAAATGCGGGCTATCGAGCCGTTGAGCAAGTGTTAGAGTATGGCGAATATGCGGTAAGAGGAGCATTACTGGATTTATATCCGATGGGGTCAGAATTACCTTATCGTTTAGATTTTTTTGATGATGAAATTGACTCAATCCGTACTTTTGATATTGAGAGCCAACGCACTATTGCAGAAATTCCAGCGATTGATCTCTTGCCCGCTCACGAATTTCCAACGGATAGCAAAGGGATCGAATTTTTCCGAGGACAATTTAGAGAACAATTTGGTGAAATTCGCCGAGAGCCTGAGCATATTTATCAGCAGGTGAGTAAAGGTGTGCTAAATGCGGGGATTGAATACTGGCAGCCGCTCTTTTTTGAGCAAATGGCAAGCTTGTTTGATTATCTTTCAGAACAAACCTTATTTATCACGTTCGATCATATTCAAGAAAAAGCGGAATACTTTTTGAAAGATACTGAACAACGCTATGAAAATCGCCGAGTGGATCCAATGCGTCCGTTATTATCACCAGATAAATTATGGTTTAGTGTTGATTATGTGTATCAACACCTTAAACATTATCCTCGTTTGAGTTTACTAAATGAAAATGTAACCCTTTCAGCAGCTAAGAAAAATGCCAATATTTTGCCTTTGCCAGAAGTAGCTGTGCAATCGCAACTGAAAGAGCCATTCTCTCAATTTTTAGCTTTCCAACAAAATTTTGAAGGTAGAATTCTTTTTTCCGTAGAAACTGAAGGACGAAGAGAAACCTTACTTGATTTACTTTCACCACTTAATATTAGGCCTACACAAGTTGAAAGTTTTGAGGAAATTAGCAAACCATTTTCTTTGATGATCGGTAACCTCGATAAAGGCTTTATTATCGAAGATACAAGCGGTGAGTTACTGGCAATAATTTGCGAAACGGATCTACTTGGCGAAAAAATTCAACAAAAAAGCCAACGAGATAAAAATCGTAAAACCGTCAATCCCGATACCTTAATTCGCAATTTAGCCGAATTAAAAATCGGGCAAGCTGTAGTGCATTTAGAAAATGGGGTCGGACGATATGCAGGGCTAACCACACTTGATGCAGGTGGGGTTAAAGCCGAATATTTAGTTCTTAACTATGCTAATGATGCAAAACTGTATGTACCAGTGGCATCGTTACATTTAATTAGTCGCTATATTGGCGGTTCAGATGAAAATGCACCATTACATAAATTAGGTAGCGAAGCTTGGGCAAAATCTCGCCAAAAAGCCGCTGAAAAAATTCGTGATGTGGCAGCAGAATTACTTGATGTTTATGCGAAACGAGAGTCACAAAAAGGCTTTGCCTTTGAGTATGATAAAGAAGCCTTTAAGCAATTTAGTGCTACCTTCCCTTATCAAGAAACAGACGATCAACAAATGGCGATCAATGCTGTTATCAGCGATATGTGTCAACCAAAAGCAATGGATAGATTGGTCTGTGGGGATGTTGGTTTTGGAAAAACAGAAGTCGCCATTCGAGCAACATTCTTAGCGGTAATGA
>NZ_JARIDQ010000028.1 GCF_029256985.1 Otariodibacter sp.
CAGTTCTACATTATTTTTTACAAAAAATAACCCGCTAATTGCGGGCTATTTTAAATCTATGATTGGTTTTTATTTTTTGTTATAACTTGGCTCAGAATTACCAAGACTAACGAAAGAATAATCATAAGCGTTGCCAATGCATTCACTTCTGGAGTTACGCCTGTTTTTACCAATGAGAAAATTTTAAGTGGTAAAACTTCATAACTTGCACTCGTAACGAATGAGGATACTACTACGTCATCAAGTGAAATAGTAAAACTTAATAACCAACCAGAAACAATTGCTGGTAATAATAACGGCAATAAGATTTTACGTAAAATAACCACTTCTGTTGCACCTAAATCTTTCGCAGCTTCCAGCATTTTTGAGTCAAAATCTTTCAAACGAGAAGATACGGTGATCACCACATAAGGCAAACAGAACGTGACGTGAGCAAATAATAATGACCAAAATCCTAATGATACGCCCACGATCATAAATAATGCTAATAATGATACAGCCATAACGATATCAGGTGACATCATTACTACAAACAACATTCCGCCAACCATTTGTTTACCACGGAAACGATAACGGTATAAAGCAATAGCTGTCATCGCACCGATGATTGTAGAAAGTGTTGCTGAAAAGAAAGCAATACTCACAGAATGTCCTGCAGCTTGAATTAAGGTATCATTATTAAATAAACGCTCATACCAATTGAAACTCAACCCTTTCCAACTCAAGCCATATCTATCCGCATTAAACGAGTTTGTAACTAAAATGATGATTGGGATGTACAAATACGCGTACACCAAAAACATAAATAAGGTTTTAAATACGCGTTTCATTATTCTAACTCCACTTTCTTATTCATCAGTTTATTTGCTCGATAATAAATATAGATCATCAATGCCATTAACACAGTAAGTGCAATGCTGATTGCAGATCCAAATGGCCAGTTACGCGTTACCAAGAATTCACTCTTGATTACATTACCCACAAGTAATACTTTAGCACCACCAAGTAAATCTGCCACATAGAACATACCCATTGCAGGAAGCAGAACTAATAAACACCCTGCCACAATACCCGGCATCGTTAAAGGAATAATCACACGGATAAAACGTTGAAACGCATTTGCACCTAAATCTCTTGCAGCCTCAAGTAAACGTCCATCAATTTTCTCAATAGATGAATAAAGCGGTAAGATCATAAACGGTAAAAGCAAATACACTAAACCAATTACCACTGCGACTTCGGTATTCAAAATACGAATTGGTGAATCGATCACACCTAGCCAAAGTAATGATTCATTTAATATCCCTTTCACACCTAAGAAAATTTTCATTCCATAGATACGAATAAGCGAGTTTGTCCAGAATGGTAACACCACTAAGAATAATAATAGCGGACGATATTTTTCTGGTAATTTTGCCATTATAAATGCAAATGGATAACCTAAAACTAAACAAATAATAGTGGCAATTCCCGACATATATAAGGAATTCCACAATACTTGAGAATAAAGTGGATCAATTAAGCGTTTATAGCTATCTAATGAAAAAGTAAATTCAATCAGGTCGCTAGTATCTTTAGTCATTACACTCGTTACTAAAACGAGCAAATTCGGAATAAGGACGAAAAAAATCAACCAACCGAAAATAACTGCAACCGTGATCTTTTGAAATTTATTGCTAGTGATTTTCATCGTTGATTACAACCTCCCAACCTTCATACCAAGTTAATGCTACTTTCTGGCCAATTGAGTGATCAATATTTGGATCATCTTCATTAAAGAATTCGCTTACTAATACATTCATACCATTGTGGTCAAGCTGAACACTTGATTCTAATGTCATACCTTTATAGTTACGATCGATGATATGTCCAATAATTGCTTTAGATGCTTCATTCTCATCTAATTCTTCAATCACAATATCTTCTGGACGTAATAATACGTTTAATTTTTGTTGAGGATGAACTGGAATATCAGTGTGGATTTCACAAATACGACCTTCCACATTCGCCTTAACAGTCTTTTCTGATACTCTTTCAATTACAGTTGCTTCAAATACATTGATTTCACCAATGAAACGAGCCACAAATAAATTCTTCGGATCTTCGTAAATTTCACGAGGTGTACCGTCTTGTTCAATATTACCTTTGTTCATTACGATAATACGATCTGACATTGTTAATGCTTCTTCTTGATCGTGAGTAACAAAAATAAAGGTAATACCTAATTGACGTTGTAATGCTTTTAATTCGTTTTGCATCTCTTTACGCAATTTGTAATCTAATGCAGAAAGAGATTCATCTAATAGCAATACTTTGGGTTTATTAACCACAGCTCTTGCAATAGCAATACGCTGTTGCTGACCACCAGATAATTGCGCAGGTTTACGATTCGCCATATCTTCTAAGCGGACCATTTTTAATGCTTCCATTACACGAGGTTTAATATCCGCCTCGGGTATTTTTTGCATTCTCAATCCAAATGCCACATTTTCGAAAATCGTCATATGTGGGAAAAGCGCATAACTTTGGAAAACGGTATTTACAGGGCGTTGCTCTGCCGGCACGTTCGACACATCTTGCCCATCTAAAATGACAAAGCCTTCCGTTAAGTCTTCAAATCCAGCAATTAAACGTAACGCTGTAGTCTTACCACAACCTGATGGACCTAAAATTGTTAAAAACTCACCATCATTGATTGTAAGATCTAACTTGTCAATAATTGTCTTATCACCGTAACGTTTTGTGATCGAACGAAGCTCAATAATTGGTTTTTGATCTAGTTTTTCCATTTATTTTTGTTTTCCCCCTAGGGTATTGTTGAGAAAATGCAAAAATCTGAATAATAATTCAGCATAACTTGTGCGATAGCGATACGCTATAAAACGACCCTTAATGATATAGATAATGGAACGAGAATGAAAGTAAAAATTAGTCATTACTTGTTCAGTTTGACTACAAGCGGTCTGTTCATCCTAAAAATAAGCAAAATTATGATGGATAAGAAGTAAATCTTGCCTTTTGTGGCATTCTTAATTTAAGCCTTTCACGATTTAATTTGAGAGCTTGCTCAGTAACTTGATAATCAAGCCATAATAAGGGATCAGCTGGTAACTCCATTGGCCAGATATATTGAACGTTAAAGCCCCTTTTCTTGCACTCATCGTGTAAGGCATCATATCGTCGTTTTAAAAAAGTAAGTTTATTAAAGAAAAAACGTACGTGCCCCTCACCCAATTTATAATCAAGAGGCTGGCCTGCTAAATTATATTTACCTTTAGCGATGGCATTCGGAATACGAGTCAGCTCTCGATGTTCAGCTAACAAATGTTGGTCACATAATTCTGTAACAGGCACTACGTTAATTCTAGTCATTAAACTTCTTTTGTTTCCATATTTGGTGTAGGAGAGGGAGATAATGGAGGAAAACCACCAAGATCTTTCAATTTATTAACCATTGTACAAAATAATTCTGCGGTACGTTCTGTATCATATAAGGCTGAGTGTGCTTGTTTACCATCAAATGCAATACCTGCCATTTGACAAGCTTTCACTAGTACCGTTTGACCATACATAAATCCACCCAGGGTTGCCGTATCAAATAAGGCAAAAGGGTGAAATGGATCTCGTTTAGCATTGATTCTCTTCACTGCTTCTTGTAAAAATGCCTGATCAAAAGTGGCATTGTGTGCCACGATCACCGCTCGTTGACAACCCGCATCTTTAACAGCCTTTCGAATCATTTTAAACATATCAGTAATAGCAATATCTTCAGAAATCGCACCCCGTTCTGGATCTTCAATATTAATTCCATTTACCTTCAAAGATTCAGGATTAACATTCGCTCCTTCAAAAGGTTGAATATGACTATGATATTTTTTATCAAGTTGAATATAGCCATCTTCATCCATTGAAAGGGTAATCGCAGCAATTTCCAACAATGCGTCTGTTTTAGCATTTAGTCCTGCAGTTTCAACATCAATTACCACAGGTAAGTAACCACGAAAACGATGTTTCATTAAATTATAATTTATTAGTTGATTTTCTATTTTTTCTGTCATCAGGTTTACATTTTTAAGGGGAATGTGTGATTCCCCTATTCATTAATAATTTTCAATTTGTGAAGACTGAGTTTAGCCTAACGCTTTTTGAGCATCTTTATTTTCGATAAACTCAATTTTATAACCATCAGGATCTTCCACAAAAGCGATTAAAGTTGTACCACCTTTTACAGGCCCCGCTTCACGAGTAATATTTCCACCCGCTTTACGAACCGCTTCAACAGTTGCATAAATATCATCTACACCTAGAGCAATATGACCATAAGCCGTACCTAAATCGTAGCTATCTACACCCCAGTTATAAGTCAATTCAATCACAGCACTTTCACTCTCATCTGCATAACCGACAAAAGCTAATGAATATTTGTACTGTTCATTTTCACTTGTACGTAATAAACGCATTCCCAACACTTCTGTGTAAAATTTGATAGAGCGTTCTAAATTACCTACACGTAACATAGTATGTAAAATTCTCATACTCAACTCCTTTTTAACATATTTAACATAGAAAAAACGAATGGTATTATGGCATAATCTCCGTTCAAAATCATTTTTCTGGCTGATATTATGTTATACGATTATCAAACACCATCCAAATTAGAAATTATTACTTTCGCGATCTTGCCTGTAACATTAATGCTATTCATTGAAATGTTACTGAATTATATCGCAGCACCAATGAATTCGATATTCATTTCACCTTACTTACTTGCTTTTTTTGTCACAACAATTATTATGTTTATCGTATTGCTCAAAGGACAAATTTGTGCAGGACAATATGGACGCTTGATTTATATTCTTCCTTTTTTTGTTATTTTCTCCATAGGGAATTTTCTATACACGCTCAGCTTTACTCCAAAACATATTCCAATGATTATTTCAATGCTAACCTCTTTGTTTATTCCATTTTTATATTGGAAAGTTCCTGAGGATCAAAGACTCTATAGAGTAATACTCTATTTAGGTTTAGCTGTTGCATTCATTGGCGTATTGCAATATTTAATTATTTACTGGGTTGAGCTTCCTTCTTTATTTAATGGAATTCGAGCTAACAATTTTGCACAATTAATGTTAGGCGTATTATTAGCTGGTTGGTACTTAATTATCGCAAAAAGTCGCTTAGAAAGATTTTTAAAACTGTTAGTACTTATTGCTTTAATCTTGTTAGCCTTTAACTATATCTGGGTCACTTTTGTACTTTACCAACAATTACAAATTATGCCAGATATGCAATTAGTGCCATATTTTATTTTCTTTGTGATTCAGTTTATTATTCTTGTTATGCTAGCTTGGTTACTGCTTGGAAAAAGTATTAAAAATCCTGTTGCTTGGACTACTGCAACCTTTTTAGCAATGCTTTATCCATTTACTAATATCATTTAAATTATGCTAAAACGAGGTCTAATTATCCTAGCTAGCATCATCGCTATTCTTATTAGCGGTGGTTTAGCTCTAATGAGTGGCAGCCAACTAGCGACTACAATTAATTGGATCTTACCTGATGAGTGGAAGGCTGAAATTCCCAAAGGGATCTCACCTGGCTTAGAAGGTGCAAGCCTCCCTTTTTTCTCCCTTGCTTATCAAAATTGTACGATTATTTCTACTGATGATTTAAATGTTCAGTGGGCTAATCAGAATAAAATCACATTACAACAAGCGATTATTGATTATTCTTGTCTCGCCCTATTACCTACAAATAACAAAGATTCATCTTCATCAGCAGATATTACTTTAGAAAGCTTAGCTTCGATATTTTCTATGGTCCCTAATGGTTTGATAAGCGTAAACGCATTATCTGTTATCCACTTACCTGATGAAATCAATCCTCGACTAAAATCACTGTTAGAACAACCTAATGAGATAACATTTACCTATTTTAATGATACACTGACCACTTCTTTAGCACAAAAAAACCTTAATCTCTCACTTAACTTTGAGAATCAAACTCTAGCTGGTAACATAATCTATAAACCAAATAAAAATACGGAAGAAATTGTCTCACAAGAGAAAAAAGAGCAACATCAACTCAGCTTTTCTACTGTAATAAATAATCAAATTCTCTCCATTCCTCCTAAAGCACAATTAGAATATAACTGGTATTTGCCAGAAAATATGGTGAGTGATCCTGATTTACAACAAGGGAATATGACTCTTGCTTGGGAAGAAAATGATGAACATCAATTTTTAGGGGATTTTGTATTACATTCCTCACTCAATCCAAATAATAAGATTGAATTGCCGATTAATTTTGATGGAGAAAGTCTAAATATCACACGAGGCTATGTAAATTGGTTACTAAGTGAAGATTTTACTTTACGGGGTTTTATCACCACTTCAATTACCCCAAATAGTTTCTATTTTGATGACTTATATCCAGTCAAAACGACCACCCGCATTAGTTTACTGACAAATAATAGACATGGTAAAGGCAATGTGGTTATTAACAACCTTGAAGGAATATTACAAAAAGATTCATTTAACTTACCGCTTCAAATCACTGGGAATATTAAACAGGACAATTTTATTGTCTATACCTCTCTACCTTTAGATTTTAAAGGAGAATATGACAATCCTGTACTCCGTTTTCTGCCTGGCTCACTATTACGAATGACAGGTGCAGAACGTTTATTAACGATTAGAGATCTACGTTTCCCAATGGCAGGACTTTTGATTGATAAATACGGCATTACTGGACGATTACAAGCCATCTTAAAAGCTGAAAGTCCGGATTTTGATAATATCGAATTACATTTAGATGGATTTGCTAGAAAATTCAAAGCGGGATTGCTTTCTCTATTTACTGATCCGATGAATCACGAAACTGTTACGGATCTTTGGCAATGGCGATTTTGGGGAGAGTCAGCGATAAAAGCCTTTAATAGCTCAATGAATATCGCTGGCCGAGGTAATTGGCAAAAAAATATTATTCAACTATCTGAAT
Organism: Otariodibacter sp.; assembly: GCF_029256985.1. Classification (GTDB taxonomy): domain Bacteria; phylum Pseudomonadota; class Gammaproteobacteria; order Enterobacterales; family Pasteurellaceae; genus Otariodibacter. Next base: position 7,000 of record NZ_JARIDQ010000028.1, read on the forward strand.
TTGAAGGCAATATTGGTAAAATTCAGCAAAATGCTGTCTTAATTCCTAATACTACCCTTACCTTAGCCAACCCAATAACTTTTGCTTACGAAGTCAATGCTCTAGCAGGTGGATTACAACTTGATATGCAAAAAATACAATTTGATTATGGTGGAGAATTTGAATCCCCTACGGGCACTTTAAATTTTGATGGTAAATTAGAAAATTTACGTTTAAATGGTGAAATCAGTTCAGGCAAATTAGGTCCAATTCGTTTCTTTGCTCGTAGAGAATTGACACCTCAATCAAGTAATATTATTGGTAAACTTTACTGGGCTGAACAACCGGCAGATGTGTTCCAATCACTCTTTCCTATCCGTTCAAATTGGATTATTACCAATGGCACAATTCGTGGTGAAACTTCATTTAGTGCTAATGCAGAAAGAGGCTTAATAGCCGGTGGACATTTTGCCATTCGTAATGGAGAAATATCGTTACCAAATGGTAGTATGCAAGGAATTGAATTTTCTTTACCTTATCAATATCAAAATAATGAATTTGATATTGGAGCTAAGCAAGCACTTGATGTCAAAATTGCAGAAATTGATGTAGGAATTAAACTAAATAATGCTAAGATGAAAATTCAAGGACATTACCCTTACAGCAAAAAACGACCACTCACTCTGAGAGAACTTTCCTTTAATTTATTAGGAGGGAAACTGACTGTTGATAAATTTGCGTTGCCACAAACTCAAATTGCTTACTTAAACTTATTTAACATCCACTTTGAAGATATTCTCTCACTAGCACAATATCGACAAATTGATCTAAAAGGGCAAGCCAATGCTATCCTCCCATTTTGGTTATCAGGCAACCCTTGCTATATCTGTGAAGGTACCTTAGTTAAATCAGGAGAAAGTACGCTGAAATTCACGCCCGAATTATTGAACGCAATTAAAGAAGGAGGATATACTGAACAACTACTTATGACGGTCGTCAACAATAGCAGTATTGATGAATTAAATGCAAAAGTTAATCTTGATTCGGCAGGTTTGATGAATTTAAAAACATCATTAAAAATACATTCGTTAGATTATCAGAAAACCAAAGCTAATTTGAATTATAATCATCAAGAAAATATATTTGATTTATGGAAATTAATTAATTACGGTTCAGAATTTGAACAAAATATTGAACACTCTATTTATAAAAGATTGGATAACCAATGAAATCGAAATACTTATTTTATGCATTTTTTACAGTATATCTGACCGCTTGTACTCCTAAAATTCAGCTCGAAACCCCACAAGAAGGGATTACAATAAATATGAATGTTGTGGTGGATCACAAAATTGAAGTGAATATGGATGAAAAATCACAGGCGATTATTAAAAATTCAGACAATAAATAATAAAGAAAAACCTCATAAATGAACTGTGTCCCATAAGTTGGAGCACAATTTATGGGGTATTTTTATGCGTTACGATCTAGCTTTTAAGATTAAAGTTATAGCATATTATAGATAAGGACATACTGGCATTGCCACTGGCAAGAAGTTTAATGTAGATCCAAAGTGCATAGCTAAATGGGTAAACCAATACCAAAGTGGCGGTATAGACGCAATTAAACCAAAGACAAGTAAAGCTCACTACAGTAGCGAATTTAAACTCAACGTACTCAAAACTATGTTTGAACAAAACTTAAGTCAGTCTGAGATTGCCCTCAAGTTTAATATCAGCTCGCCCGCTTTAATTAGTCATTGGTACAAAGCATATCAACAACAAGGTATGAATGGACTCATTCCTGAACCTAAAGGTAGACCATCTATGACTAAACCCTTTATCACAGACAAACCCGATGAAGAAAAGACATTAGCAGAGCTTAAACGAGAGCTGGAATATCTACGTGCGGAGAATGCTTACTTAAAAAAGCTCGATGTCTTGCTCAGAGAGAAGAAGCAAGCCGAGAAAAAACGAGGATCATTGAAGGACTAAGATGCTATGGCTTAATAGCAAAGAATTATTTAAAACATCTCTTCTATTCGGATGAACCCAATAAACACTGGTTAACCGATATTACAGAGTTTAAGATAGGAGATAATAAGTTATATCTATCACCAATTCTTGATTGTTATAACAATGAGATCGTGAGTTATACTTTATCTAGGAGACCAACTTATAACTTAGTAGATAAAATGCTAGCTCTTGCGCTAAATAAGACGAAAAGAAGTCGTCATAAAAAGTTAATGCTTCACTCTGATCAGGGCTGGCATTACCAAATGGAGCCTTTTAGAAAGACGCTTAAAAAGCATAAAATACGCCAAAGTATGAGCCGAAAAGTCAACTGCCTAGATAATGCGTTAATGGAGGTTTTTTTCGCAACACTGAAGTATGAGACCATTTATATTGAAAAGCCTAAAAGCATTGAAGCACTGGAAAAGCAAATTCGTGAGTACATTCATTATTACAATCATAAGCGTATTCAACTTAAACTTAAAGGACTGAGTCCTGTGGAATACAGAATTCAGTCCTTGAGATAAACTTAAACTGTCCAAGATTTTGGGGTCAGTTCAAAAAGATAAACAGTTATAAGGTTTTTTATAATATTATTTTAACTCAATTAACCCATACCGTATTTTTTTAATTTCTTACGTAAAGTACCACGGTTAATACCCAACATAGTTGCAGCTCGTGTTTGATTACCACGAGTATACTGCATTACCATATCCAACATTGGGTGTTCGATTTCTGATAAGACCAACTCGTATAATTCTGTTGGATCTTCACCATTTAATTGTGATAAATAGTTTCTGATTGCTTGTTTAACATTATCACGAAGTGGTTTATTTACTTGTTGTGCCTGTGCATTCAGCATAGCCACTGTCAATGAGTTTGTTGCTTGTTGTTCTAACATTTTCTCTATCCAACTTAAGATTCTAACGAATCAATTTCACAAAATCTTCCAATGCTTCAAACTGTGCTTTTGCAGAGTCTAGCGCATTAAAAGTACGCTTAAAATTTGAGTTTGGGATTAGTTTATCGATATACCAACCAACATGTTTACGGGCAATGCGATAACCTTTTTCATCTCCATAAAAAGAATAAAGATCTGCTATATGCTTCAGCATAAATTGACTCTTTTCATAGACTGATAACTCAGGAGAAAGTCTCCCATTCTCTAAAAAATTTTTAATCTCCTTAAATATCCAAGGATTTCCTAAACTTCCTCTCCCAACCATTACAGCATCAGCTCCAGTATAATTAAAAACAAACCTTGCTTTCTCTGCTGAAGTTATGTCTCCATTAGCTATTACAGGTATTGAAACTGATTGTTTAACCATACGAATTGAATCATATTCAGCTTCTCCTTGGAATAAACATTGGCGAGTTCTCCCATGAATAGTTAGAGCAGAAATCCCTGCATTCTCAGCGATCTTTGCAATTTGTTGACAATTTTTATGTTCTGGATCCCAACCTGTTCTAATTTTTAATGTTACAGGTACATCCACAGCCTTTACCACTGCCTCTAAAATTTTTTCGACCAAATCAGGTTCACGTAAAAGGGCTGAACCAGCCAATTTTTTATTTACCTTCTTTGCAGGGCATCCCATGTTAATATCAATGATATCTGCCCCATAATCTACATTAATTTTTGCAGCATTTGCCATTTCTAAAGGATCAGAGCCTGCAATTTGTACAGCATTTATGCCTATATCTGCATGATGAGATAGTCGTAATTTAGATTTCTCTGTATGCCAAACCTTAGGGTTAGTTGACATCATTTCTGAGAAAGTTAACCCTGCACCAAACTGACTGCATAAACGTCTAAAAGGCTGATCAGTGATGCCTGCCATTGGAGCAAGAAAAATTCTATTTTTTATTTCATGCTTACCTATACGCACAACTCACCTGATGATTTTTTACACAAAAACAATAAAAATCCTCTACAAATAACAAAGTACGGTATAAACCGTACTTTATTTAATCTGCATCTAATATTCAAAGGGAAGTAAATCCTCTCGAATTAGGGGTAGATATGATACGCATTTTTTTCTAATTTTGGAAGACTATTTATTCAACAATCTTAATATTTTTTGATTTTATTAAAATAATTATCATTTTAATCATAAAATGGAGTAATATTTATGACAAAATAGAATGTACTCTATAGCATATCTCTGCTACTTTTAAAGAGTATTTTATTCAAAATACGCTCAATACTTGACTCCGCTTGCTCTCCAATTTTTGCTATTAATTTCTTTTTCTGATTATATTTTACTTCAAAAACATCTTTTTGATCTAACGCTTCGAGTAATAAATCGTCACTTGTTGAAATTTTATCAATTAGATTTAATTCTAAAGCTTGCTTACCAAACCAATGTTCTCCCGTTGCAATTTTCTCAATATTAAGTTGAGGGCGATGACTTTCAACGAATTGTTTAAATAAAAAATGTGCTTCTTCCAACTCTTGTTGGAATTTTTGTTTTCCTTTTTCAGTATTCTCTCCGATTAAAGTGACCGTACGTTTATATTCGCCTGCAGTCATTACATCTACATCAATATCATGTTTCTTCAATAATCTATGTATATTAGGAACTTGAGCTACAACGCCAATTGAACCGATGACAGCAAAAGGAGCAGAAACAATTTTATCTGCCACACATGCCATCATATATCCTCCACTTGCAGCAACTTTATCTACCGCTATAGTTAAAGGTATGTTTCTATCTTTTAATCGCTGTAGCTGTGAGGCGGCTAAACCATATCCATGCACTACCCCACCTGGACTTTCTAGCTTTAGCAAAACTTCATCATGCTTTTCTATATTAGCAAGAGTGATAATAGCATCGATCTCTTTACGTAAAGCAGAAACACCACTAGCTTGAATATCTCCTTGGAAATTAAGTACAAATAATCTAGGTTTAGTCTCTTGACTTCCTAAATTATGCCTTTTTTTTAAAATTTTCTTATCACGTTTATTTTTAGCCTTTTGCTCTTTTTTGTAGACTTTATCTAAATATTTTTGTTCAGCATTAGAAAGAAATAAATTACTCAATGATTTTTTCTGTTCTTTGTATTTTTTAGATAGATTTACAATTGTAATTACTCCATTTTCAGGTTGTTTACGATTTTCTAAAATTATCATAATAATGACTGCTATTGCGCCAAATAATGTTAATAATTCCAATAAAAAAATTCCATAATTTAGTAATATCTCTTTCCACATATACTATTCCTTTTCATTATTATTGCTTTGTGTATATTTAGTACTCTACAGGTAAGTTTTCTTTTACCCAAGCATCAAAACCACCTTTAACACTGTATACTCGTTCAAATCCTTGCTCTACAAGATATTGTGCAGTATTTCTACTACTTATCCCGTGATAACACATCACTACTATCGAGTGTTCATAATCATATTTATCTAAAAATTGTCTATAGCTTAAATTAGTTAGATGAAAAGCATCTTGAGGATGGCTGTGTTGAAATCTAATTAAATCACGAATATCGACTAAAACAGCATTTCCTTGTTTGAGTATATTCCACGCTTCGGGAGGCGTTATTTCTACGAAATTTTCTTCCATTATATTACCCATAATTTGTAGTTAATCTTTAATATAGCATTAAACTATAAATTGTAAATATTACACTTTATCTGACTTTAGTATTGAAGTTTTGTCTTTAATGCATATAATAATGATTCTCATATAAATACATAAAAAATTTAAGGTTTTTAAATGGTACAATTCTTCACATTTTTACAACAATATGTCGATTATTTTATTCTTGGGTTGCTCGGATTAATGAGTATTATTTTACTTGCAAAAATTATTGAAAGAATTCTTTTTTATAAAAAAGTGAATATAACGAATTATCAGACTATTGAATCATTGGAAATCGATCTAACTCATAACCTCACAACAATTTCAACCATCGGTTCTAACGCTCCATATGTTGGCTTGCTTGGAACTGTAATTGGTATATTACTTACTTTCTATGAATTAGGTAATACCGGGGGAGATCTTGATGCAGGTTCTATCATGGTACACCTTTCTCTTGCTTTAAAAGCAACCGCTATTGGGATTTTAGTTGCGATCCCAGCAATGATTTTCTATAACGGATTTGGTCGTAGCGTCGAGAAAAATAAATTACTTTGGCAAGATGCTCAACATCGTAAGTAAATAAAAATAATTATAAATAAGCGGTTATTTTCTCACTTTTATTTTACTCATTTAAAAACATACATAACATATGAAAAAATTTGATCAAATTAATATTATTCCTTTTATCGACATTATGTTAGTGTTGCTTGCTATCGTACTCGTTACAGCATCTTTTATTTCTCAAGGGAAAATCCAAGTTAATGTACCGAAAGCATCGACAACACAAGCAATAAAAGCAGATGAGTTAGCAAAACTGTTGACAATTACAAAAGATAATTCCTTTTTTTATAATGATAAGCCAATCACAAAAGAGTTACTTGAAGAAGAAATTACTACTTGGGATAAAGAACAAAAAGTTACTCTTAAAGTTGATGGAGCTGTAACTTTTGAAACATTTGTTGCATTAACAGATCTTTTATCTGCTAATGAAATAAAGAATGTTGCTATTATTACCAAAAAAGAGACCTCAGAATAGGATATTTGCATGAATAAAACGCATTCTCAAATCGGTCTTATAACTTCAATTATTATACATGGATTGGCTTTTGCTGGTGTAGGATGGTTATTACATAACACTCCACCAGTAAGAGCAACAGAAGAAGTAAGCAGTATTTCCATGCAAATGATGACTGCATTATTGGAACAACCTCAAGTTGCAACTGCTCAAACGGATAATACAGATATACATGAAGAAGTCTTAGAAGAAGTTCAACCCAAGGAAGAAATTCCAGAAAAGGTTATTGAACAAGAACCTATCGTTGCAAAACAAAAGAAAGAGTCAAAACCAAAACCGAAAGAAAAGCCAAAGGAAAAGCCCAAACCAAAAAAGAAATCGAAACCTAAGGCTATAGAAAAAAGTAGTGTAACTAAAAAAGGTATTGTTGCGAAAGCTGTACCTAATATACCACAAAATTCTCAAGCTCAAATGGGTAGTACATCAAATAACAATCAAATTTCTAGTAATAACGGTAGTCAAGGAAATAGCCAAGCATCTAATGGAGACTTGAATCGTTACAAAGCTCAATTACAAAAAGCACTTCAACATCAAGCTAATAATAGCTATCCAAGAAGAGAACAAATGATGAGAAAAACAGGTACTGTTACATTATCTTTTTCTATTTCTTCATCAGGAAAACTTATTAACGTCAAGGTAGTTAAATCATCAGGGAACAGTAATTTAGATGTTGCAGCAGTAAAGGCTGCGCAAAATACAGATATGAAATCAGCACCACCCACAGGGTTCCCTTCATCCCTGACAGTCCCTATAAGATTTAGTTTACACTAATATTTTTTAATAAAAAAGTAGTCTTCAATATATTGAAGGCTACTTTTTATTGGATAGATAATTATCAATGTTAGTTAGAAATTGTCACTTTTACAACCTTTGAAACACCATCTACATATTTTGCAACATTCGCAGCTACATCAGCTTGAGAACGAGATAAATTTCCCATTAAGAAAACTTCCCCATTTTCGGTAATAACTTTTACATCAGTCGCTTTAACTTCAGCATTTACCAATAACTGAGATTTAACTTTTGTAGTAATCCAACTATCTTTGCTAATTTGACCAACAGCAATTTTTGGTGCAATTCTGATCTCATTATAAACATTACGAACACCATCAACACCACCAGAAATATTTTGAGCAGTTTGTTTAGCAGTTTCATTTGGTACTTGACCAATCAATAAAACTTGGCCATCATAAGCGACAACATTAATTCTTGCTTCCTCCTGAAGTTGAGCATCTCTATTGAGATTATAAGCTACTCTCTCCTCTAATGTTTCATCATCAATTTGACGCCCTGCAGTTCTTGGATCTGTAGCTACTTTTGTTGCTACTGCAGCAGTTCCTACTACAGCAGTTGTAATACACCCTTGTAGTAAAAATATTGTCGAAGTAAGTACAATAAATCCAAATTTTTTATTCTTTAAAAACATTCCTTCCCCCTTAGTTATTTGAAATTGGGTTAAATAATAGATGATCGACTAACTCACAAATTAAATTGATACAAAATAGATGACCTTCAATTACTCTCATTTCATTACTAGAAGGAATTGAGATCTCAATATCATCATCTCCTAATAACCCTTGAGTATGATCATTTTGATTACTTGTAAAAGCCAATATTGTCAAATCTTCACTATTCGCATAACTTATTGCATCAAGTACACAAGTTTCATTACCCATAGGTGAAAATGCAATAAAAATATCTTGCTTGCTAGCCACAACTTGTAGCTGTTTCTTATAAATCTGCTCTAAGTTACGTTCTTGGTTTAGTTGACTAGCAAACACCGCATCAAAATGTAATAAATGAGCATATAAACTCGGTCTTTCTAGATCATAACGATGTAATAGATGACTCACAAATAACTGCGCATTAGTATAAGAACGTCCATGTCCACATACAATAATTTTATGACCGCTCAATAAACAATCTACAATCTTACTAGCTGCATTATTTAATACTTCAGGTAATACATCTGCTGTTGCAATTTGAATTTGTATACTTTCCGCAAAGCGATCTTGAATTTTATCTAGCATATTATCCTAAAAAGTTTTTTATCCAAATAGGATTATCATTCCCTTCAAAAACGACTACATCAAAACGGCAATCAGCCGTATCCAAACTTTGATTTCTCATTGATAACCAAAGATTAGCTGATTTTAGCCATTTTAATTGCTTCTTTAAATCAATACTTTCAACAGCTGACCCAAAATAATTACTTTTACGTTGGCGAACTTCAACAAATATAAAAGTTTTTCCTTCTTGCATAACTAAATCTAATTCACCACATCGAAAAAATTGATTTTTTGCAACAAAAGTTAAACCTTTTTCTTCTAAAAAAGATCTCGCTTTCTGTTCAAAATAGGCTCCCTGCTTCCTATGATTAGTTCGTTGGAACAATTGAACCATTCTTATATTCTAACCAAGTCATATCTCGTTCAATTGTACAATTAGTTCCTGCACTCAATACACCTGTTAAACCAGAAATTTTATACCCAGGAATCTGCCGTAATTCATTAAACTTGTTTACTATAGCCCAAGAATCAGAGCCCATCGCATACAATCTCATCATAGAAAAATCGCTTCCAGCTAACGTATCAGCCTGCTTATATAAGTCTGAATTTGAATCAGCTAACAGAGGAATTTCACTAAATTTAATCCCTTCCATCATCAATCTAAAATCAGGTCCATTATTTGGCGAATTACTTCTAGAAGATGAATATAGAGATAGCTGGTTCGTAAGACCTGCATTATCTAAACCTTGTTTTAATTCAAGTAATTGTGTCGCATTACCCAATAAATAAACACCACTTTGCTTAGCTACTCCATTATTTCTTAATGTATCAATCGCTTCTAATGGTTCTCTATAATAGCGAATATTAGTATCTTTATTTGTCAGTTGTCTCCATCGCTGAGCAAAAGCATCTGCTGACCGAATACCAAAATCATCTTGAGGAGCAATTACAATTGCTGTTGAAATACCATCATTCAAGAAGCGATTTGCTGCTGATCTGGCTTCAGCTTCAGGAGCTAAACCATAGTAACAAACTTTTGCAATTGCTTTCGAATTGGGTGTGTTATTTAATGCTAAGACATTAATATTCTGAGTTTCTGGGTCAGATAACATTTCATCAACACGATATTTTAGCAATGGCCCAACGATAGTTTGAATCCCTTGTTGCATTGTTTGATTTACAACATCTTTAAGTGGTTGAGCTGTAGTATCATAGACCTGAACAGTTGTTGGAGCGTTACCTCTTGCATCATCAAAGCCTTTCTTGATGATATCACCTAAAATTTTTGTATCGCCACTCAATGGTAACAATAATGCTACACTATTTAATTGAGTTTGTTGAAATGTTGCAATATTTTGTAACTCTGTTGGTAATAATTGTGCTGCACTATGATTTGGATATTGGCTTTTCCAATTCTCAATAGCCTGTGGTAATTGACTTGGATTTGATATACTTTGATTATAAGCAACAATCAGAGATAACCATCCAGCTAAGCCTATTTCTCCCGGATTTGCTGTTGCGTGTTCTAACATTCCCCGATTAGCATTACGTAACGTTGCCCAAATCTTATTATTATTATCTTGACGAGCTCTATTATCCGTCAAATAATTGTCCATAAGAGCTCTTGCTCGAACGGTTTCAATAACATCCTTTTTATTCTCCGCAACTTGAGCATAGGTTTCATAGACACGCAAAGATTGAGATTGACTCAATGTATTTTGAGGTAGCTGAGAAAGTAATTGTAACGCTTGATCATTTTTATTTTGTTTTGCCAACAAGCGTGCTGAAAGCAAATTATATTCTAAACGTTGTAATTCATTAAACTCTGTAACATTCAACATTTGAATTGTATTTTGAGCTTCTACAACTTTATTTTCATCAAGCAATTTACGAATAGCTAAAAGACGATAAGTTTGTTGATCTTCTCTATTTGTAGATGTATCTGCCTTATTTATATAGAATTCAGAACTAGAATAAGCTGGATTTTTTAGTGATTCTGTTACCTCATTGGTGAAAAAGTTAGTACCAGTACAAGCTGATAAAAATACTGCTAGTGCAGTGGGAACAAATACTTTCTTGATTTTTTGGCTAAAGGCACAACTTTGTACTAAAATAGTAGACATTTTATTACTCCATCAGTTGGAAAATTAGAATATTGATTCTTCTATAGAATTACCTAGTTTAAATCTTACTGATCAAACTGACGAAAATCAAATGAAAAACGGATATAGTACGAATCAATCAGGTATATTATATATTGTAGCTACACCAATAGGTAATCTAGAAGATATTACTCAACGAGCATTAAATACATTTGAAAGCGTAGATCTAATTGCGGCTGAAGATACGCGTCATAGTGGATTACTATTAAGCCATTATGGCATAAAAAAACCTTTTTTTGCTTTACATGATCATAATGAACAACAAAAAGTGAATGTACTCATAGATAAATTACAAAAAGGCTTAAGTATTGCACTAATCTCTGATGCTGGTACCCCCCTCATTAGCGATCCAGGATTTCACCTTGTCCGCCAGTGTAGAGAAGTAGGTATTAAAGTTGTTCCACTACCAGGTCCTTGTGCAGCTATTACTGCACTTTGTAGCGCAGGCATTGCTTCTGATCGATTTTGTTTTGAAGGCTTTTTGCCAGCTAAAACAAAAGGTCGTTGTGATAAGCTAACCTCCTTATTGGAAGAATCTCGTACAATGATTTTTTATGAATCAACACACAGAATTTTAGATTCATTAGCAGATATACAAAAAATATTTGGTGCTGAACGATATATTGTCATGGCTAGAGAACTTACAAAAACTTGGGAAACTATATATGGTTCAACTGTTGAAAAATTAATTGATTGGATAAATGAAGATCTTAATCGTATAAGAGGAGAAATAGTATTAGTAATTGAGGGAACATCTATATTATCTGATAGAGGTGACATTTCACCACAGGCAACTAATTTATTAGAAAGATTAAGTAAAGAACTTCCCCTTAAAAAAGCAGCAATAATTGTTGCAGAAAGTTTTGGATATAAAAAAAATGAGTTATACCAATATGGCTTAACTCATTTTAAAGAATGAATTTAAATCTATCGCTAGAGGAGAATATATGGCAGCAGAAGGAGCTAATCAACTTACCGCAGTTGTAACACTATTAACTGCAGCAGTTATTGCAGTACCACTTTTTAAACGCTTAGGGCTAGGATCTGTATTAGGTTACTTGGTAGCAGGTCTTGCTATTGGCCCTTTTGGCCTAGGTTTATTTAGTGATTCAGAGAGCATAATACACATTGCAGAATTTGGTGTGGTTATGTTCTTATTCATTATTGGATTAGAAATGAAACCTTCTCATATTTGGGGACTGCGCAAACATATTTTTTGTGTAGGAGCCTTTCAAATATTAATTGTTGGTTCTGCCGTTGTTTCGCTTGGTATTCTTGCTGGTTTTGCCTGGGAGGTCGCATTTATTGCAGGAGCTGGATTTACACTTACCTCTACTGCAATTGTTATGCAAGAGCTTAGTGATCGTGGTGATATGACTTCTCAACGAAGTCAAAAAATAGTTTCAATTCTACTCTTTGAAGATTTAATGATTGTTCCACTTTTAGCATTTGTTGCTTTCTTATCCCCTTACCATATTTCATCTAATGAACCTGTATGGATGACTCTTGGTATTGCTGGTTTATCTATCGCATTACTTGTTGTAGCTGGAATATGGCTACTTAATCCATTATTTAAAATATTAGCCAAAGCAAAAACTCGAGAAGTAATGACTGCAGCAGCCCTACTTGTTGTACTTGGTTCTGCTTTATTAATGGAATTAGGTGGTTTATCGATGGCAATGGGCGCCTTTTTAGCAGGAGTTCTTCTCTCAGAATCCAGTTTTAGGCATCAACTTGAAGCTGATGTAGAACCATTTCGAGGCTTACTATTAGGTCTATTCTTTCTGAGCGTAGGAATGTCATTAGATCTCTCTGTAGTATTTGATAACTGGGCATTAGTACTTTTAGGTGTTCCAGTATTTATGTTTACTAAATCATTCTGCGTTTATATCGTTGCACGTTTAACCAAAAATAATCACGCTATTGCAGTAGATAGAGCTTTTATTATGTGTCAAGGTGGTGAGTTTGGGTTTGTTCTTTTCTCTACCGCATCAATGCAAGGTTTAATTGATGAAAATATGCAAGCAAGTATGACTGCAATAGTTGTATTATCAATGGCTCTTACACCTTTATGTTTGGCTGCATATAAAAAATATGTAATTCCAAGAGTCGCACGTGTAGCAACTGAACCAGAAGCCGATCATATTGATGCACAACATCCAACTATTATTATTGGATTAGGTAGATTTGGACAAATTGTTAATCATTTATTAATGATGACAGGTTACCATCCTACCGTCATTGATAAAAATGCAGCTTTAGTAGCAGGCATGAAAAAACGAGGTATAAAAAGTTATTACGGAGATGCTAGTCGCCCAGAGCTATTACGTGCTGCTGGTATAGCTGACGCAGAATTATTAATCGTTGCTATAGATGATAAGAAACAAGCATTACAAATCGTAGAACTTGCACGAAAACTTAATCCTCAATTAAAAATTATTGCAAGAGCTTACGATCGACTTCATGTGTTTGATCTCTATAAAGTTGGTGCCGATATTCAAGTACGTGAAACTTTTGATTCAGCACTAAGAACAGGTAAAAAGGCTCTTGAAGTAATGGGAATGGATAAAGAAGTTGTAGATGAAGTAGGTAGAGCATATTTCTACAATGATCGTCATAGTGTAAAACTCATGGCTGAGGTCTATAATCCGAATATAGATCAATTTAAAAATGATGCATTCTTAAAAATTGCATTAGAAAATGATCAAGAAGCTATGCTAGAAATTCAACAAATTATTAATAAAGAGCATTGATTATAATTATCAAATAATTATTGAAAATCAATATCATCTTTTTAATAGCTATAATCTATTAAAAAGTGAATTATATTCATTTCACTTATTGTTTTTTTTTACTTAAAATCATTAACGGTTATATGAAGTCACAATAAAAAATTATAGGAGAATATATTATGACTAACCAAATTGGATTAGATATTACATCATCAAAAAAATTAGCAACAGAATTAAATAAATTACTTGCAACTTATCAAGTATTCTACACAAATGTTCGTGGATACCACTGGAATATCAAAGGTGTTAGCTTCTTTGAATTACACGCAAAATTTGAAGAAATTTATGATAATTTAATTCTTAAAATTGATGAAGTTGCAGAACGTATTTTAACTTTAGATGAAGTTCCTGCAAATGGGTTCAGTCAATACTTAAAAGAGTCTCTTATCAAAGAAGATATCGGTGTTAGTTCTGCTCAACAATGTTTATCAGGAACTTTAGAAGGTTTCCAAACATTACTTAAACTACAACGCGAAATCTTAACAGTTGCAAATGAAGTAGAAGATGAAGGTACAGCATCACAAATGAGTGACTACATCAAAGAACAAGAAAAACTTGTATGGATGTTCTCAGCAGCTGCAGCTTGTACAACCTGCCAACAATAATTATAGCAATATAAAGACAGAGTTATTGAATTTCTAAAGCTGATCATTGCATCAGCTTTTTTATACATAACTAACTTATATTAAATAAGGACAGCCTTAAATAGCGACTAGAAATTCCATTTAGACTAAGAAACTTAAGTAGATTAGTCCTAAATATTACACTATTTCTCAGTATGTTAGCTACTCTTTTTGTGTTCCAAAGTTAAACCGAAATTCATATTTCTTTAAGAATAAAGAAAAGTTTTTTAGTTTATTCCACTATTTTTTTCTAAGTACTCACTTTGCTTGATTCCAAAATTTTTCTATTTTATTTATATGATTTTTTCTCCTTAAAAATATTTCTTAATATTTTTTTATTTCGTGATGAAATTTACTTGCATCAAGCGTATCATAACCATGATAAATATTTGTATAAACTTCTGTTGCCCAGCTTAATTTTTTAATAGCAGAGAGTAATATTTCTGACTTCGTATTTTCTACAACTATAATAAAGACCTTACCTTGCCTTTTTAGAATATAAAAAACCGTGACTTTTCCTGTAGCCACAAGACTTCATTTACTCTTCTACGTCTGTCTTTCAAAATAACTTTCATCAAGTTCTATTTTTCTCTCAAAACTTCATTAAATTCAATCAGTAAATGGTTGGTAATGACCTGAAGAATTTTATGATAAAAAGTATAACTGAATTAGCTTGGATACCAAATATATGGTAGTAAGATGAGCCTGTTGCTTCTAGTACAAAAAATTCTATCAGCTTTTTCTGCGTTGATTTTTTAACTTATAATGAGTTATCTTCATTTTTATAGACTAACATAGTTACTAATCTACTTTATTCTCTTAAAAATACTATGACAGATACTTAATTATATTAATATTCTTTTTAGTTATAAGAGTCTTTTTTTTGTTCTTTACCTACAATAATAAAATCGATATCTTGTCATTGAGTGTTAAAATATCAATAGGAGAAAGTATGAAAATTAAACCTAAACTTTCATTACTTAGCGTGACATTATTATTTGCGACGGCAACTCAAGCAGCAGAATTTAATACCTTCATCAACTGTACCAGCCGTGCACCATCAAGCTTTAGTCCCGCATTGGTAATGGATGGCATTGACTATACAGCAAGTTCACAACAAGTTTATAATCGCCTAATTGAATTCAAACGAGGCTCAACTGATTTAGAGCCTGCTTTAGCAGAAAGTTGGGATGTCAGTGATGATGGTTTAACCTACACATTCCATTTGCGTAAAGGAGTAAAATTCCATTCTAATAAAGAATTTACCCCAACTCGCGATTTTAATGCTGACGATGTGGTATTTTCATTCGAACGCCAACTTGATCCAAATCACCCATACCACAATGTTTCAAACGGTACTTATCCATATTTTAATTCAATGAAATTCCCTAGCTTATTAAAATCGGTAGAAAAAATCGATGATAATACGGTGAAAATCACATTGAATAAGCAAGATGCAACCTTCCTTGCAAGCTTGGGTATGGATTTCATCTCTATTTATTCAGCAGAATATGCAGATAAAATGATGAAAGAAGGTCATCCAGAAACAGTTGATACTACCCCTATTGGTACTGGCCCATTTGTTTTTGCTGGCTATCAACTTGAACAAAAAATTCGCTTTTTAGCGAATAAAGATTATTGGAAAGGCAAAGCGGACATTGATCAATTAATTTTTGATATTGTGCCAGATGCAAGTACTCGTTATGCAAAATTACAGGCTGGTACTTGTGATACTATCGACTTTCCAAATCTTACCGATCTTGAAAAAATGAAAACAGATCCTAATCTAACTGTGATTTCTCAGGAAGGGTTAAATATTGCTTATATTGCATTCAATACTCAAAAAGCACCATTTGATAACGTAAAAGTTCGTCAAGCGCTTAATTATGCAGTTGATAAAAAAGCAATTATTGATGCAGTTTATAGAGGAGGTGGAGTTGTAGCTAAAAACCCACTTCCACCAACAATTTGGGGATATAATAATTCAATTACTGATTATGAATACAATCCAGAAAAAGCGAAAGAATTGTTGAAAGAAGCAGGATATGAAAATGGTTTTGATACAGAATTTTGGGTTCAACCTGTTGTAAGAGCATCAAATCCAAACCCTCGTCGTTTAGCTGAACTTATTCAAAGTGACTGGGCTAAAGTAGGTGTAAATGCCAAATTAGTGACTTATGAATGGGGAGACTATCTCAAACGCACTAAAGCGGGTGAATTAACGGCGGGCATTTACGGATGGTCAGGTGATAATGGTGATCCTGATAATTTCTTATCCCCATTGTTTGCCAGTGAAAATATTGGTAATAGTAACTATGCTCGCTTTAATAGCCCTAAATTGGATACATTACTTGATAAGGCAAGAGGTTTATCAGATAAGTCAGAAAGAGCTAAACTTTACGAGCAAGCTCAAGTATTACTAAAAGAACAAACTCCTTGGATTAATGTAGCACATTCACTTAACTATAAAGTGTTAAGAAAACGTGTAAAAGATTATAAACAAAGTCCATTTGGTTATACTTATTTCTACGGTACTAAAATTGTAGACTAACGAATAGCTAGCATAAACTAGTTATTCTGTTTTAAATCTGCACGCTGACTTACGAAAAATAGTAATTAAAGTGCAGATTTTTTAGTACCCATTCTCCTATTCTGAGTATCTTAATACTCAATCATAATTCTTTCCATATATCATATTTCTAAGAAAAAAACCTACTCTCATTCAGAAAATTTAACTGAGTAAGAGTAGGTTTATTCGTCTAGATAATATTATCTAAAACTCAATAATTTAATTAGCCTTTATAGTTATGGACTAAAGCAACTAAATCTAATACTTTGTGTGAATAACCAGTTTCATTATCATACCAAGAAACTAATTTAACGAAAGTATCTGTTAACGCAATACCTGCTGCTGCATCGAATACTGATGTTAATGTACAACCATTGAAGTCTGTAGAAACTACAGCATCTTCAGTATAACCTAAGATACCTTTTAATTCATTTTCAGATGCACGTTTTAATTCTGCACAGATTTCTTCGTATTTAGCTGGTTTTTCTAAGTTAACAGTTAAGTCAACAACAGATACGTTAGTTGTTGGTACACGGAACGCCATACCAGTTAATTTACCATTTAATGCAGGTAATACTTTACCTACTGCTTTAGCTGCTCCTGTTGAGGATGGAATAATGTTTTGTGAAGCACCACGACCACCTCTCCAATCTTTCATAGAAGGACCATCAACAACTTTTTGTGTTGCAGTTGTTGCGTGAACAGTTGTCATTAAACCTTCTTTAATACCAAATTTATCATGAACAACTTTAGCTAATGGCGCTAAACAGTTTGTTGTACAAGATGCATTAGAAACGATATCTTGACCTTCATATTTATCAAAGTTAACACCATTTACAAACATTGGAGTAGCATCTTTAGATGGACCAGTTAATACTACTTTTTTCGCACCTGCTGTAATATGTTTGCGTGCAGTTTCATCTGTTAAGAAAATACCAGTTGCTTCAACTGCAACATCAACACCGATTTCATTCCATTTTAAATTTGCAGGATCTTTTTCTGCTGTTACACGGATAGTTTTACCATTAACGACTAAGTGACCATCTTTAACTTCTACTGTTCCGTCAAAACGACCGTGAGTTGAATCATATTTTAACATGTAAGCCATGTAGTCAACGTCGATTAAATCGTTAATACCTACAACTTCAATATCATCACGTAATTGTGCTGCACGGAATACAATACGACCGATACGACCGAAGCCGTTAATACCAATTTTAATAGCCATGGATTTTCCACCTATAATTTAAAGTTAAACAAAATTCTTTCATCTATCCATAAGAATGAATGACTTATAGATTATAACACAGTCCTACTCTTTTTTGACAGCAGGAAATGGATCAACATTCAAATGCATATGAGTATTATGTGATCTTTATCAAAAAATAATATTATATTATTACTCTAAAAAAACGGTAAAACTCACGTTATATCTTACCGCTTATACAATGCCATTAATGCAATGTCATTAATGCTTTTTAGCCCAATCTAAAAAACGTTTTTGAGTTTTTTTATCTGCTTGCTGGAACCAATATTGTAATTGTTGCTCTGCAATATTCTCACCCTGTACCATAACTTGACCTTTCGTTGCTCTACTATTCTGCATCGGAACCATTGCAGTCATTGGTGTCATAGCAAACTGTTTTAATGATGCAACATTGTTTCCTGCATTGTAATTCGCTAAATTTTCTACAACATTGATATTAGGTAAGAATCCTTCACCTTTCAAATAGTCTAATTTATAAGCAACTTTATTTCCTGATATCGTTTCAATCTCTAATGTTGGGTTTTTTTTAAATTTTTCAACATCAAGATAAGAACGTAAGCGAGGAGCAATAATTTTTATATTTTCTTGACTACCCGTAAATGTTACAACAATAGGGGTTGATTCAAAATAACTACTATCAGAACCAGAATCATAAATACTTGAAACTTCAACAACGACTTGATGTTGATCAGTATCATTAATAGTTAAAGCTGTATCTTTTTTAACTTTTTGTCCATCAAAAGCTAAAAAATTTATATTTGATGAACTCGTAATCGAACTAGCAAATACTGCTGTACTTGCAACAAGCGTTGTTGCAACGAGTGCAATTTTACCTAATTTCATAAAAATAACTCCTTTGGAGAGGCTTATGTAAAAAAATTAGGCATATCCTATTCTAAATTTTAATAAATAGAAAGTAAGTAATTGAGGTTAATGTCGATTTTTTATCTAAACTGTGGTAATTTTCGATTTTATTTGTTTATGAGAGAATAAAATGAGTGATGACCCACAAGGCGTACATTCGCCAGATAAAAAATCATTTTTAAAATCTATTTTAGGTGTTTTTTTTCAAGCCGAACCTAGAAATCGTGAAGATTTAGTTGAAGTTATTAGAGATTCCGCTGAAAATGAGTTAATTGATACAGATACTAAACAAATGATCGAAGGTGTCATGGAAATTTCTGAATTACGTGTTCGTGACATAATGATACCTCGCTCACATATCATTTTTATTGATGCCGATCAGCCTCTAGATTCATGCGTTGATACAATTATTGAATCAACTCACTCTAGATTTCCTGTAATTAAAGATGGCAAAGATAGTATTGAAGGTATTCTCTTAGCAAAAGAGTTATTAAAATATCTTCGCTCTGATTCAGAGCCGTTTGAAATGGCTAAAATTTTACGACCCGCTGTAATAGTTCCAGAAAGCAAAAGAGTTGACCGTATGCTAAAAGAATTTCGCTCTGAACGATTCCATATGGCTCTTGTTGTAGATGAGTTTGGCGCTGTTTCTGGTCTAGTTACCATTGAGGATATTCTAGAACAGATAGTGGGTAATATTGAAGATGAGTTTGATGAAGAAGAGGTAGAACCTATTCGTCAACTATCTCAACATAGCTGGGCTGTATTAGCATTAACAGATATTGAACGTTTCAACCACCAATTTGCGACAAATTTTAATGATGAAGAAGTTGATACTGTTGGCGGGCTAGTCACTAAGTCATTCGGTTATTTACCAAAACGTGGTGAAGAAATCGAATTAGAGGGGATTACATTCAAAGTCACATCTGCTGATAGTAGAAAATTAATCCAATTCCGAGTTACCGTGACTGATGAACAATTAGAGTTAATGGAACCTAAAGAAAAAGATCCTGAATAATGCGCAGACCAAAGAACTTATCTACAGCCACAGTTTATATCTTAGCATTGGTTTCTGGAGGAATAGGGATTCTTGCTTATTCACCCTTTGATTATTGGCCTATCGCTTTTATTTCAGCATTTGGATTATTATGGGTAACAATTACTCAGCCTAAAAAAATTGCATTAATTGGTTCATTTTTATGGGCAGTTAGCTATTTTGCCGTTGGAGTAAATTGGGTTCAAGTAAGCATGACTCAGTTTGGAGGTGTGCCTGAAATCGTCAGCTATCTTGCAGTATTATTACTTGCAAGTTACTTGGCCCTTTATCCGTTACTCTTTACCTATTTATCTCAACAATTTAATTTAAAAAATCCGTGGGTATTAGCTAGTTTATTTTCATTTACTGAATATTTACGTGAAATAGTCTTTACAGGCTTTCCGTGGCTACAATTTGGCTATACGCAGGTTGATTCGCCATTCTATGGACTTGCACCCATCACTGGTGTACAAGGTCTGACCTTTTTTGTTATCTTAATAAGCGGTTACTTAGTACAAATTTTTTACAAATTATTTAGAAATAAAGTCATACTATACAAACCTATTTTAATGAGTGTTAGCATTCTAATTTTAGCTACATTCACACAACTATTTAATTTTGTTGAAGATGATATTGAAAAACAAGCAGTTAATATTAGCCTTATTCAAGGTAATATTGAACAGCAAATAAAGTGGGATCCTAATTATTTCAATTCAACTTTAGCTACCTATAATAGTTTGATTTTCCCATTGCTTGGTAAAAGTGATGTAATAATCTTTCCCGAATCTGCAATTCCAGCGATGGAAAATAATATCGTTCCCATTTTAAGTCAGCTCGATTCACTAGGAAGAAAAAATCATAGTCAAATAATAATAGGCACTCTCTATCAAGAAAATAATCAACTTTTTAATAGTGCAGTGGTACTTGGAGATCCAAATCATCCCTATAATATGTCCCAAGCTCAACGCTATAATAAATATCATTTAGTACCATTTGGCGAATATGTACCATTTGGTAAATTACTTGATTGGATGAGGAAGGTTTTTATTCTTCCTGTTAATTTATCACGAGGAAATTTTATTCAGTCAGCACTCAATATTGGTAATAATTCATTTAATTTAGCTATTTGTTATGAAATAATTTTTGGTGATCAAGTTCAACAAAATCAAAGACAGCAACAATCTGATTATTTAGTTACAATTTCAAACGATGCTTGGTTTGGAACCAGTAGCGGCCCTTGGCAGCATTTACAAATGGCAAGAATGCGTGCTTTAGAGCTAGGGAAACCCTTAATTAGAGCAACCAATACTGGCATTACTGCATTTATTGACTTCAAGGGTCAGATTATAAAACAAGCTCCTCAATTTGAGGCAATAACACTTACTCACTCAATGCACCCAACTAAAGGTATTACACCTTTTACATTACTTGGACATTGGTTAATTTACGGAATAAGCTTAATAATTTTGACTTTTACTATATTTTTTAAATACAGTAAAAAGTACAAAATGAATAAATAACAAACAAACAATTTACCTACATGAACTTTTTCCAAAAAAAAAGCACTAATCAGATGTGCGAAAGGGAAAATCCAAGCGTAAAAGTTAGGAGAACTCAATAGATGAGCGAGCAAATTACCGATCAGGAATTGGTTGAGCGTGCACAACAAGGTGATAAAAAAGCATTTAATTTACTCGTCATACGTTATCAAAATAGAGTAGCAGGATTGCTAACACGCTATGTTGCACGCGATGACATCCCAGATCTTGTACAAGAATCTTTTATAAAAGCATATCGCTCTTTGGAATCGTTTAGAGGTGAAAGTGCATTTTATACTTGGTTATATAGAATTGCAGTAAATACAGCAAAAAATCATCTAACAGCTTTGGGACGTCGTCCACCAAAAGAAGATATTCTTGCTGAAGATGCAGAAAGTTACGATAGTGGTGTTCATTTACGTGTAGCAGATACACCAGAAAATTTAATATTATCTGAAGAATTAAAACAAATCGTATTTGATACGATTGAAAATTTACCCGAAGAATTAAAAAATGCAATAACTTTGCGTGAAATTGATGGTCTAAGTTATGAAGAGATCGCAGAAGTTATGCAATGTCCCGTTGGTACTGTAAGATCTCGTATCTTCCGGGCAAGGGAAGCGATTGAAGCAAAAATTAATCCATTAATGCAAAAACATTAGAACATAGATTAAAAATATTGGAGCTATCTATGCAACAAAGAGAAACACTTTCCGCCTATATGGATGGACATAATGTTGAGCATGCTTTTACTGATACATTATGCAAAAGTGATGAGTTACAAAAAAAATGGGCTAACTACCACGTAATCCGTAGTGTTATGCGAGGAGAGGAAATTATTCTTGGTAGCGATTTCTCCGCAAAATTAGAAGTAGCTATTGAAAAAGAAGAAGTTTCGATTCAAGCAGAAAAACCAAAAGGTTTATTATTAAAACTTAAAGGTTGGAAAACACCTATTATACAAATGGGAATTGCAGCATCCGTGTGTTTAGTTGCCGTATTTGGTGCAAATGTTATGACGACTGAACAAGAGGTTGCACAAGTTGGACAGCCTGTATTGCAAACGCTTCCTTTCAGTAATTCAGTACAGCAAGTAAGTTACAATGCACCATCACAAGTACAGCCTACTCCTGAACAACTAGAATATCAGCAACGTCGTATTAATGCTTTACTGCAAAATCATGAATTACAACGTCGTACTAATGTGGGTGCTATTGTATTAAGTGCAGATGAGAAAGCGAGAGCTCAAACTTCAGCAACAACACCAGATCAAAATAATGAAGATACTAAAACTGAAAGACAGTAAATAAAGACAATAAGATAAGAAAGCCCCGCTAAAATTGATTGCGGGGTTTTTTATTGGATAGAAAAATATATCAACCAAGAAGTTCTTCAATCAATGCTCGATGACGAATAGATTGGGCTTCTTGTTTAAGACGCTCTGCAATTAAAATACTCTTTAACTCAGTTAATGCAGTATCAAAATCATCATTAAAAATCACATAATCAAATTCATTATAGTGGCTCATTTCAGATACGGCTTTATTCATTCTACCTTGAATCACTTCCGCTGAATCTTGTCCTCTTCCAACCAAACGCTTCTCTAATTCAGCTTTAGATGGTGGAAGTATAAAGATACTTTTCACATTTGGTAACTTTTCTCTGATTTGTCTTGCACCTTGCCAATCAATATCTAAGAAAACATCAATACCCTCTTCTAAGCTACGCTCAATCAACGGTAAGGATGTACCATAATAATTACCAAATACTTCCGCCCATTCTAAAAAATGCCCTTGTGAAATTAAATCCTCAAATTCACTGTGAGGGGTAAAATAGTAATGAACACCATGTTCTTCTCCAGGACGAGGAGAACGTGTGGTATGGGAAATGGACAATTCAACAGTTGAACGAGGCAAATCGGCTAATAGTGCATTAATTAGCGAAGACTTACCTGCACCACTTGGTGCTGAAATAATATAAAGATTACCTAAGCTCATAATAACCTATTCGACTTAATTTAAAATAAAAGACATTAAAACAAAGGACGCATTTGCGTCCTCTCTCTGCTCTTTCTACAGTACTTTGTTTAAAATTCTCACTATTGTTTTGAAAGTGGCTTAACAAAAGTAATGCCTAGATCCCAAGGTTGTTCAATCCAAGTTTCTTGAGGAATATCAATCACATAATCATCAACAAGCTCTGCACCTAAAGGTTTAGCAAATACTGTAACAAATTTTGCTTTTGGATACATTCTACGGATTTCACGTGCAGTGTTACCTGTATCCACTAAATCATCAACAACAATGAAACCTTCTCCGCCATTCGCAACATCAGCAGCGTGTAATACTTTTAATTCGCCTTGATTATCATGATCGTAACTTGCAATACAAACTGTCTCTACGTGGCGAATATTTAATTCTCTTGCTAATACAGCAGCAGGAAATAACCCACCACGACTTACTGCAATAATACCTTTCCATTGTGATGAAGGTAAAAGACGTTCTGCTAATTTACGTGCATGCATGTGGAACATATCCCACGTTACCACGTATTTTTCGTTTGTATATTTTTCACTCATAAAATTACCCAGATATTGATGATTAACTCATCTTAAAAAATTGTGGAGAGATAACTTGAAAACTGATTTCATGCTATCATTTCCGATATATTCTACAATAAAATCCTTTCGACGTGTGATTTTTGTAAAAATTAGTCCAAATCTCACCGCTTTTGATTAAAACAAGAGGTAATTATGTCTGAAATTCAAACACTCACCCCAAATATATTATGGAAATGGTTCGAACAAATTTGTGCAATTCCTCACCCTTCTTATCATGAAGAGAAGCTGGCTGAATTTATTGTGAATTGGGCAAAAGAAAAAGCATTCTTCGTAGAGCGTGATGAAGTTGGCAATATCCTTATTCGTAAGCCTGCAACAAAAGGCATGGAAGATCGCCAAGCAGTTTCGCTACAAGCTCACTTAGATATGGTGCCACAAGCAAATGAAGGTTCCTCTCATAATTTTGAAACTGATCCTATTCAACCTCAGATTGATGGCGAATGGGTAAAAGCCACTGGCACGACACTTGGGGCAGATAATGGTATCGGTTTAGCATCATGTTTAGCGGTTCTAGATTCTGATGATGTAGCCCACCCAGAACTTGAAGTTCTGCTTACCATGACAGAAGAGGCAGGCATGGAAGGTGCGATTGGCTTACGCCCTAACTGGCTTAAGTCAAATATCATGATCAATACAGATACCGAAGAAAATGGAGAAATTTATATTGGCTGTGCTGGAGGAGAAGACGCCTTAATTGAATTACAAGTAGAACACATGACTAATTCATTTGATCGAGCTATCAAACTCAATATCAAAGGCTTAACAGGTGGACATTCTGGTGTCGATATCCACAC
>NZ_JARIDQ010000042.1 GCF_029256985.1 Otariodibacter sp.
ACTTAACAAACTATTTATTTTGTTTTCTATGTTTTTTAACTCTTCTTTACTTATTATTAGTTCTTCTGGATTTGTTACTATATTAGCAGTTATTATATCTAGCAGGACAAGTTCCAGAAGATGATACACAAGATATGTATGGTCAGACAAAGCAGGTGTTAGATGAAATAGATAAGCTCCTAGTAGAAGCAAATACGAGTAAAGATCGCATTTTAATGACTCAAGGTAGGCTCAATATAATTGCGAATCTAACTCTAGATAAATAGTTAGTCTTACCTATTTAATAGAGAAAAGTTATAAAATAATAGATAGAATAAAGTTAACAAATAACTATTTTATTTTAATCTAAACCGTCCTCGACTATAACGAGTTTTCATCAAAGCTAATATTTTCTGCTTGTCTGATCCGACTTGTTGTTCACTATTATGTGCAACAATTAAAGAATGTTGAATAGAATGAGCATGAGTGATGGCAATAGCCAAAGCATCTGCAGCATCAGCTTGGGGTTTAGCTGAAAGTTTTAAAATACGCATAACCATATCTTGCACTTGTATTTTATCTGCCGATCCAATACCGACAACTGTTTGTTTGACTAATCTAGCAGCATATTCAAATACTGGTAAATCTTGATTTACCGCAGCTACAATCGCTGTCCCACGAGCCTGCCCCAGTTTTAATGCAGAATCAGGATTTTTCGCCATAAAGACTTGTTCAATAGCAAACATATCTGGATGAAATTGGGTAATAATTTCTGTTACGCCCGCATAAATTCTCTTTAAGCGTGTAGGAAGATCATCTACAGATGTACGGATTGCTCCACTACCTAAATACTCTAATTGCTTGCCCATTTGCTTAATTACACCGTAACCTGTTACTCTTGAACCAGGATCAATGCCTAAAATAATTGCCATCAGAGTTCCTTTTATCAAAATATCAAAACGGATAGATTTGCAAAATATTTTGCAGATCTATCCGCTTATTAATTAATCCTATTAATTAACTACTATATTAATAGTACTAGTTAACTAGGGATAATTTATTAAATTATTTGTCGAATCGAGCAATAGAGCAATTTTTAGCAAGAATTTCATCTGCTTTATTACCTGTTTTATACAACATAATGGCTTCAGTTTTACCAATATTTTGTTGTGTTAAACCTGCTTCTACACTCCAAACATACTTCCCTGATACAAATGTGGTTGTATCAGTTTTTTTACTATCATTTTCATCTAAAGTAAAATCTGTTAATAAAGTATTTTTATTTAATAATAATTTTGCACCTTTAGGTAAATTATCTTGGAATGCATAAGTTGCAGTTACAGTCGTATTATTTTGACAACTATATACAACAGATTTATTTCTGGTAGTAATCATGTCTTTTGCTTCTGTAACTGTATTAGAAACAGACTTAGCACCGCTTTTTACTGCATTACCTGTTGCTGATGCAGCATCAGATACAGCAGAAGTTGCACCATCTACTCCACTTTTTACCATATTTCCAGTTTTTGTAGCCATATTTCCTACATCTGAACAAGCTGCTAGAACTAAAGCTGCTGTAACCGCTGGTAAAAATTTAACTAATTTCATATTTTTTCTCCGTAAAATTAAGAATAGCTACTACAATA
This sequence comes from Otariodibacter sp., assembly GCF_029256985.1. Classification (GTDB taxonomy): domain Bacteria; phylum Pseudomonadota; class Gammaproteobacteria; order Enterobacterales; family Pasteurellaceae; genus Otariodibacter. The sequence continues at coordinate 1,626 of NZ_JARIDQ010000042.1, forward strand.
AAGCAGCTACTTCATCGCTGATCTCACCATTATGATAAACGTTTTGTACATCATCACAATCTTCTAGCATATCGATCAGTTTAAGTAATTTAGGCGCAGTTTCTGCATCTAAATCAACTGTGGTTGATGGAATCATTGCAACATCTGCTGATTCAATTTTAAATCCAGCAGCTTCAATACCATCACGCACACTGCCAAGTTCTTCCCAAGCAGTATAAATTTCAAAACTACCATCATCTTGAGGCTGTACATCATCAGCTCCAGCCTCAATAGCAGCTTCCATTAGACTATCTTCATCAGCTGCAGTGATAAGAATTAGACCTTTTTTGCTGAATAAATATCCAACAGAACCTTCAGTGCCTAAATTACCACCACACTTAGTAAAGCTTGGTCTCACTTGAGAGATTGTACGGTTAGCATTATCACTCAAGCATTCAACCATCACCGCTGTACCACCTGGACCATAACCTTCGTAAACTTTGGTTTCCATGTTAGTGTCATCACCGCCACCAACACCACGATCAATCGCACGATTAATGGTATCACGTGTCATATTACTCGCTAATGCTTTATCTACTGCTGTACGTAAACGAGGATTAGAATTAACATCTCCACCACCTAATTTTGCAGCTGTAACAAGCTCACGAATTAATTTTGTAAAAATTTTACCGCGTTGTGCATCCTGTGCTGCCTTACGGTGCTTAATATTAGCCCACTTACTATGACCAGCCATCGTTAGTTCCCTATATTAAATCAAAGTTCAAATGTATTCAGTAAAATTATGTCTAACAACATAAAGTTACGTTTTCTAATGTAAGTTTTCATATTAAATATTGCTGAATCGCTTTTGCATTATTAGACGATTTAGTCAATTGAATAGCTTCAACAGCCGATACCCACTGGTAATCTAAGTGTTCCGTTAGTTGTGGAACAATCTCATTTGGTAATTCTAATAAAAACCAATACTCAGTGCAGTATATCGTTTCAGGTGCATATTTATAACGGAATTGTGGAAAAATCTCAAATTTTAATGAATATTCACAATCTTTTAATATTAAACCTTGCTCAACAATATCTACACCAATTTCTTCTTTTACTTCCCTAAGTGCTGTTTGATAAGGTTGCTCTCCAGTTTCTATCGTGCCTGTCACTGATTGCCAAAACTCGGAATCATCATCCCGCTGTAACATCAGTACTCGATGAGTATCTTTAGCATAAATCACCACAAGTACAGAATAAGGATTTTTATATTTCATTTGCAAAATATGAGATTAATCTGACCGCTTATAAAATAGAATGTCCCCATTATTATCAATATTACATAGTAATAGGGACTTTAACTGAATTATTCAGGTTGCACTGTTGTTTGAATTGCAAGCTCAGCTAATGCTTTTGGATTACCTAAACTTGGTGCATCTGTCATTAAACAAGCTGCTGCCGTTGTTTTAGGGAATGCAATTACATCACGGATATTTTCTGTGCCTGTAATCAACATTGTTAAACGATCCAATCCAAATGCTAAACCTGCGTGAGGTGGAGTACCAAATTTCAACGCATCAAGTAAGAATCCAAATTTTTCTCTTTGTTCTTGTTCATTGATACCTAAGATATCAAATACAGTTTGTTGCATTTTTGGATCGAATATACGTACAGAACCACCGCCAACTTCGTAACCATTAATCACCATATCATAAGCGTTAGCTACCGCATCTTTTGGATTGGCCACTAACTCTTCAGGTGTTAAGTCTTTTGGTGCAGTAAATGGATGGTGCATTGCAGACCAGTTACCTTCATCATCTTTTTCAAACATTGGGAAATCAACGACCCAAAGTGGTTTCCAAGCATCTAAGTCAGTTAAACCTAAATCACGCCCAACTTTTAAGCGTAATGCACCCATTGCATCCGTTGCAACATTTTCTTTATCTGCACCGAAGAAAATGATGTCGCCATTTTGTGCTTGTGTTCTTTCAAGTAATGCTTTTACTACATCATCATTTAAGAATTTAGCAACAGGGCTTTGTAGACCTTCTAAACCAGCAGTTACATCATTTACTTTAGCCCACGCTAAACCTTTAGCACCGTAGATACCTACGAATTGTGTATATTCATCAATTTTTTTACGAGTAATTTCTGCACCATTAGGCACACGAATTGCTACTACACGACCTTCAGGATCGTTTGCTGGACCACTGAATACTTTAAAATCCACATCTTTAACTAAATCAGCTACATCAACTAATTCAAGTGGGTTACGTAAATCTGGTTTATCTGAACCAAAACGACGCATAGCTTCCGCAAAAGTCATTTGTGGAAATTCACCCAAATCAACATTTAAACGATCTAACCATAAGCCTCTAATCATCTTTTCCATAATTGCACGCACTTCAGGTGCTGTCATAAATGTGGTCTCCACATCGATTTGGGTAAATTCTGGCTGACGATCTGCACGTAAATCCTCATCACGGAAACATTTTACGATTTGATAATAACGATCAAAACCAGACATCATTAACAACTGTTTGAAAAGCTGTGGTGATTGTGGCAATGCGTAGAATTTACCTTTATGCACACGGCTTGGTACAAGGTAATCTCTCGCACCTTCTGGTGTTGCTTTGGTTAGCATTGGGGTTTCAATATCAAGGAAACCATTATCATCCATATAGCGACGTACAAAACTTGTGATCTTCGCACGTGTTTTTAAACGTTCTGCCATTTCAGGACGACGTAAATCTAAATAACGATATTTTAAACGTTGTTCTTCAGTATTGTTTTGGTTAAAGTCAAGAGGTAATACATCTGAATTATTGTAAACTAAAATATCTTTAACTAATACTTCAATTTCCCCTGTTGCCATCTCTTTATTAATTTGAGATTCATCACGTGCAACTACCTCGCCTTTAATTTGAATACAAGCTTCATTACGTAAGCTTGATGCAATTTTAAAAATAGCTTCATCTTTTTCATCAAAGAATACTTGTACAATCCCTTCACGATCACGCACTTGCATAAAAATAAAACGGCCTAAGTTACGAATGCGATGAACCCAGCCGCTAAGCGTTACTTGTTCACCAACATGTGTGCGATTTAAACTACCGCAATAATGAGAACGCATCATATAAAATCATCCTTTTGTGAATTTTGCTAAAAATTGTGGCGATTATAGCGAAATATAAGGCGAGAAAACAGATTCCGTACAAAAATAATCTACAATACCTTGAATTCCGATAATTTAACGTTATATTAGAACAGTCACTTAATTGCAAAATTTTGCAATATTCAATTGTTGTTATATTTAGAGGATGAATGAATGACAAACCAAACTGAGAAAGAACAAGTTGAGCAAGAAGAAATTGTAACTGAAGCACAAGAACAAGAAACAGTAGTTCCAGAAACGGTTGAAGAAGAACAACAACCACAAAATGATCCGTTAGAAAATGCGATTGCTCGTGTTCAAGAACTCGAAGAATACATTGCTAATGCAGATAAGAGAGAGCAAGAAATTCAGCTTAGAGCAAGAGCAGAAATTGAGAATATCCGCCGTCGTACAGAGCAAGATGTTGAGAAAGCACACAAATTTGCATTGGAAAAATTCTCAAAAGAATTATTAAATGTGGTTGACAACCTTGAAAGAGGTTTACAAGCATTAGAAGACGCTGATGAAAGCGTAAAAGCTCTGGCAGAAGGTGTAGAATTAACCCATAAAAGCTTAGTTTCAACTTTAGCGAACTTTGGTATTGAATCTGTAGGTGCTGTAGGTGATGCATTCGATCCTGAATTGCATCAAGCTATTTCAATGCAACCAGCAGAAGGTATTGAACCTAACCATATCAGTGTTGTAATGCAAAAAGGTTATACACTACATGGACGTGTAATTCGTCCTGCAATGGTGATGGTTGCAAGTTAATTATTCTGCGATCTTGATCGTAAAAGTTTAACCTGATTTCCTCAATTATTGTCTGAGTAGTTATGTTTAACGCACTTATCACTCATTAGAGGAAAATAAATGGAACATACTGTGAATATTCGATTTGATAAACTGCGTTTTGTAAAAAAATTACAAGAAGCTAAGCAATCTCCAGAGATGGCAGAGGCATTTGCTGATGCCCTTGATGAAGCTTTAGAGCAAAGTCAAAGTCAGCTTGCGACAAAAGCTGATTTAAAAGAACTTAAATCGGAAATAAAAAATGATATGTCGCAACTGGAAGTCCGCTTGACTGCCTCAATGTACAAGATGGCAGGATTCATTCTTGCGGGAGTTGGTGTGCTAATGGGGCTAATGAAGTTTATCAATTAACGATTCATACAATCTTATCTTTTCCCTTATTTGCCCAACAAATAAGGGATTTTATTATTTAAATCACTATGTCTTTACAATTTAATGCAATCGCTTTATTACTCATTGTTCTTATCATATTAGGCGTATTAAGCCAAAATAGTTCTGTTACCATTTCTGCTGCAATATTACTGATTATGCAACAAACCTTTTTATCCCAATATCTTCCAACAATGGATAAATACGGTATGAAAATAGGGATTATTATCTTAACTGTTGGCGTACTTAGTCCCCTCGTTTATGGCAGAATTTCGTTACCCGAACTTGCTCAATTTGTTAATTTTAAAATGATTCTTGCCATAATAACTGGCATTGCAGTTGCTTGGCTTGGTGGGCGAGGAGTAAGTTTAATGGGAAACCAACCAATTTTAGTAACAGGGTTATTAATCGGCACAATTATTGGTGTTGCCTTTTTGGGTGGAATACCTGTTGGCCCACTGATTGCAGCTGGGATTTTATCGTTGGTAATAGGGAAAGTATAAATGAATCAAAATAAGCAAAAAAAATCTCATAACCGACCGCTTACCCCTCAACAAAAAGCGTTAATGGCACAATTAAAAGAAACCACTATTGCTGATAGTCGCCATTTAGCCAGTCGTATTCGAGGGATTGCCACGATAAAAAATGAACAAGCTCAACAAGCTGTTATTGCAGAAATCGAAAAGGATCTGACCGCTTGTAAAGCTCGTTATTTTGCTCGTAAAGAACAAAATCTTGCTATCGACTACCCTGACCTCCCCGTATCTGCTCGCCGCCAAGAAATTTTAAAATTAATTGAAGAAAACCAAGTCGTCGTTATTGCTGGGGAAACAGGTTCGGGAAAAACCACCCAATTACCGAAAATGTGTTTAGAACTAGGTCGAGGCGTAAAAGGGCTAATTGGACACACCCAACCTCGCCGAATTGCAGCACGTTCTGTTGCCACTCGTATTGCTGAAGAACTTAAATCAGAATTAGGTTCAGTCGTCGGTTATAAAGTTCGCTTTAACGATCAAGTGAGCGATAATAGCTTAATCAAATTGATGACAGATGGGATATTACTTGCCGAGATTCAAACGGATCGTTACCTCAATCAATACGATACACTGATTATTGATGAAGCCCACGAGCGTAGCTTAAACAATGATTTTATCCTTGGTTATTTAAAACAAATTTTACCAAAACGTCCTGATCTTAAAGTTATCATCACCTCAGCAACCATTGATGTAGAGCGTTTTTCTAAACATTTTGATAATGCACCTATTATTGAAGTATCGGGCAGAACCTTCCCTGTTGAAGTCCGTTATCGCCCTATTATTGAGGAAGAAGATCAAGACCAGTTACAAGGGATCCTCAATGCTGTTGATGAACTGCAAGCAGAAGGCCGTGGTGATATTCTGATTTTTATGAATGGTGAACGGGAAATCCGTGATACTGCCGAAGCATTGCAAAAGCAGGAACTTCACCATACGGAAATTTTGCCTCTTTATGCTCGATTATCCAGTAGCGAACAGCAACGAATTTTTAATCCAAGTGGATTAAATCGCATTGTATTAGCCACCAACGTAGCCGAAACGTCCCTCACCATTCCAAATATCAAATATGTGATTGATACGGGAACGGCTCGTATTTCTCGTTATAGCTATCGTACTAAAGTACAACGCTTACCGATTGAGCCGATTTCTCAAGCATCAGCTAATCAACGTAAAGGTCGTTGCGGACGGACATCAGAAGGGATCTGTATTCGTCTTTATTCTGAGGAAGATTTTAATAATCGCCCTGAATTTACCGATCCAGAAATTCTTCGCACCAATTTAGCCTCGGTTATTCTACAAATGACAGCGTTAGGCTTGAGCGATATTGGAGCTTTCCCTTTTGTTGATGCACCCGATCATCGAAATATTCAAGACGGGATAAAATTACTTGAAGAATTACAAGCTTTTAAAACTCGCTCAACCAAACGAGGCGAAGTTCGAGAACTTACACAAATTGGCCGCCAATTAGCACAATTACCCATCGATCCTCGTCTTGCAAGAATGGTGATTGCTGCCAGCCAAAATGGTAGCTTACACGAAGTAATGATGATTGTATCAGGACTTTCTATTCAAGATCCGAGAGAACGTCCACAGGAAAAACAACAATCTGCTGATGATAAACACCGCCGTTTTGCTGATAAAGAATCGGATTTCCTAGCCTTTGTGAATTTATGGCATTTTATTCAAGAGCAACAAAAAGCCTTGAGTAAAAACCAATTCCGTCGCTTATGTCAAAAGGATTATCTCAACTATTTACGCGTACGTGAATGGCAAGATATTTATCATCAACTTCGCCTTTCCGTACGAGAAATGGGGCTCCGTATCAATACAGATGAAGCGAGCTATCAGCAAATTCATACTGCCCTACTCACTGGTTTACTCTCCCATATCGGCTTAAAAGATAGCGAAAAACAAACTTACTTAGGGGCAAGAAATGCTCATTTTTCAATTTTCCCTGCCTCTGTGCTTTTCAAAAAGCAACCAAAATGGATTATGACGGCAGAATTGGTCGAAACATCAAAATTATGGGGGCGAATCTCCGCTAAAATTGAGCCTGAATGGGTAGAACCGCTTGCTCAACATTTAGTAAAAAATAGTTACAGCGAACCTCACTGGGCGAAGTCCAAAGGGGCGGTAATGGCGTATGAAAAAGTCTCCCTTTATGGTGTACCAATTGTCGCAAATCGTTTGCAAAATTATGGCAAGATCGACCCGCTTGTCAGCCGAGAAATTTTTATTCGTTCCGCATTAGTCGAAGGCGAATGGCATAATAATTACAAATTTTTCAAAGAAAATAACCGCTTGATCAAAGAGGTTGAAAGCCTAGAACACAAATCCCGTCGTCGTGATATTTTAGTTGATGAACAAGTACTATTTGATTTTTACGATCAACGAGTAGGCACAGATGTTGTGTCTTCCAAACATTTTGACAGTTGGTGGAAGGTTGCTAGCAAGAAAGATCCTGATTTACTGAATTTTGAAAAATCCTTCTTAATTAACGAGAATGCCAATAAAATTAGTGAATTAGATTTCCCGAATTTCTGGTATCAAGGTGATCTCAAATTAAAATTAGGCTATCAATTTGATATTGGCTCACAAGCTGATGGGGTAACAGTTTATATCCCATTGCCATTGCTGAACCAAGTTGAACCAGATGGTTTTGA
>NZ_JARIDQ010000005.1 GCF_029256985.1 Otariodibacter sp.
AGGTAATATGCTCTCTAGAGCAACTGGGTTAGAAATTAAATCTTTATTGAGTGGTCCAATGGGGGGCGATCAACAGTTGGGTGCATTAATTGCAGATAAACAAATTGATATGCTAATTTTCTTTTGGGATCCAATGAACGCAGCTCCACACGATCCAGATGTAAAAGCGCTAATGCGAATTGCAACAGTGTGGAATATTCCTGTAGCAATTAATCAAACCTCAGCTAACTTTTTATTAGCATCAGCACTCTTACAACAAGAAGTGGATATTGATATTCCAGATTATGAAGCATATTTAAAAGAGCGTTTAAACTAGCTTATAGGTTTTATTACATAATCATTGTATGATTTGCAAATCAAATTTGAATCAAAGAGGTAAAAATGAGATGTGAATGCCAATTAGTGACCCATAAAACACCTAATTTATGTGTGGCACTAACGCAATATCGTTTAATTGAAGTAACAGGTGTTGATGCAGAAAAGTTTTTGCAGGGGCAGTTAACCTGTGATGTAACAAGGCTTGCAGTAGGTGAACATACATTAACTTGTCATTGTGATCCAAAAGGTAAAATGAGTAGCCTGTTCCGTTTATATCGTCAATCTGCTGAACAATTCTTTATGATCATTCAGCAGGATTTATTACCAGAAGCCCTAGTTCAATTAAAAAAATATGCAGTATTTTCTAAAGTCACTTTTACCGAATTGAATATCCCATTATATGGCACAACAAACGGTGAGATGATTGCAAACTTTAGCGATAAAGTAACCGCTTGTATTATTTTGGATGAACAGAAACGTGCAATATTTTGGGGTGATATTTCCCCTGAAACAAATGGTGAGGCAACATATTGGGATTTAATTGATATTCAACAAGGTGTTCCGTTGCTTTATAAAGCGAATCAATTTGAATTATTACCGCAAGCAGCTAATATGCAATATCTTGAGCAAAGCATTTCTTTTACAAAAGGGTGTTATATCGGGCAAGAAACTATTGCTCGTGCAAAATATCGTGGTGCGAATAGACGTGCGATGTTTACCTTAGTTGGTAAAGTTGAAGGTGAGATCGTATTACCCGAAGTAGCATCTAGCATTGAAATGCAATTAGGTGAAAACTGGAAAAGTACAGGCACAATTTTAGCTTCTGTAAAGGATGGAAATTCACTATGGATACAAGTGATATTAAATCGTAATATTGAACTAGATAGTGTTTTTCGTATTGATAATACTAAACTGAGTATTTGTCCACTCCCTTATTTGGTAGATGAAAATTAATGGTGGAATTTATTTATCCTCAAGCTAATTTAATTGCCGGTGTTGATGAAGTGGGACGAGGTCCTTTAGTTGGAGCGGTAGTTGCTGCAGCGGTTATTTTAGATCCAAATAACCCGATTGAAGGCTTGACAGATTCAAAAAAATTATCAGAAAAACGCCGAATTGCTTTAGCCGAAGAAATTAAACAAAAAGCATTAAGTTGGTCATTAGGGCGAGCAGAGCCAGAGGAAATCGATCAGCTCAATATTTTATACGCTACAATGTTAGCAATGGAGAGAGCGGTAATGGGATTGCATATTCAACCTGATTTTATACTAGTTGATGGTAATCGAATCCCTAAGCTTGCAATTCCAGCTCAAGCGGTAGTAAAAGGTGATAGCTTAGTAGCAGAGATCAGCGCAGCATCAATCATTGCAAAAGTAGCAAGAGATCAGGAAATGGTAGAACTTGATAAGATTTATCCTGAATATGGTTTTGCCAAACATAAAGGTTATCCGACCAAATTACATTTTGAAAAATTAGCGGAGTTTGGTGTCACACCTTATCATCGTAAGAGTTTTGCTCCGGTAGCGAAACTCTTGAATCAGTAGCAAATAGGAATAGAATGAAAGAATCGGATGTTTATCTACAAAGTTGTCCTGAATGTGATACATTAGTGAGTATTGCAAAAGATTTAAATAATCAAACCGCTTGTTGTCCTAATTGTCATCATATCTTACACTCTGGCGGACGTTGGAGTTTAGGGCGTTGCAGTATCATTGCATTATCGATTCTAATTCTTTTACCGCTGGCATTATATTTTCCATTAATGCACATTGATTTATTGGGTGTAAATTTATATGCATCGGTATGGGGTGGAACGTGGAAAATGGCAACATCAGGTTTCCCTTATACAGCTTTTATGATTTTGTTCTGCTCGGTAATTATGCCATTAGCTTTCGCTTTATTAGTGCTAGCTTTGCGTTTCCAAAAGTGGATTGAATATCGCCCTCGTTATACGCTGATTTTTCTTACTAAAGCGAAACAATGGGTAATGCTAGACGTATATTTAGTTGCATTAGGTGTTGCTGCCTTTAAAGTGAGAGAGTATGCACCACTCTCTTTTGATTTATATATTATTCCATTTTTATTGGTAACATTGCTCACAACATTGTTATTCACTAAAATCGATCCAAAGCAGTTATGGAATGATTTTTATCCAGAATACTATGCGTTAGAGCCAGAACATTGCACGCATTCTACTCACTATACGTTATGTCACGTTTGTGAGTATACCTTTGATGCCAACATTATTGATAGAAAAGGGCAACATCGTTGCCCTCGTTGTGAAAGTAATTTAGATGTATCAGAAAACATAAAATTACAACGGGTTTGGGCAACGTTATTAGCTGGCATTGTGATGATGATTCCAGCGAATCTTTTACCTATTTCTTCCACAGAATTTGCAGGTTCAACCTCTGCGGATTCATTGATGAGTGGAGTGCTATTATTTATTTCTATGGGTAGCTATGCCGTTGCGGTTATTGTATTTGTGGCGAGTATTCTTGTGCCGTTTAGCAAAGTTGCCATTATTTTATATCTTTTATTAGCTATTCATTTTCGTTGGAAACATTCGATTCACTGGCAAATGAAGTTACTGCACTATGTTCACTTTGTTGGGCGTTGGTCAATGCTCGATTTATTTGTATTAGCTTTAATGATGTCTTTAGTTGAACGGGGACAGATTATCAGTTTCTCAGTGGGTGAGGCAGCCTTCTATTTTGGGGCAGCAGTATTTTTAACTATGATTTCATCTTCCAATCTTGATTCCAAAATGTTATGGGATATTCATTATGGGTATCAAAAACAGAATCAAGAAGCAAGTAGTTAGATTTGAACAAACTTTTGCAACAGTTTATACTGGAAAATCTAATTTATAATAATTTAAAAATAGGAGCACATTATGCGTGTTGATACTTCGGAACTTTGTGATATTTATTCGGATCAGGTTGATGTGGTAGAACCCATTTTTTCCAGCTTTGGGGGCAGATCTTCTTTCTACGGAAAAATTACAACAGTAAAATGCTTTGAGAGCAATGGCTTAATTGCCGAAGTGTTAGAAGAAGATGGACAGGATCGTGTGTTACTTATTGATGGCGGTGGTGCAGTTCGTCGTGCATTGATTGATGCCGAATTAGCTCAATTAGCTGTAGATAATGGCTGGGAAGGGATTATCGTTAATGGTGCGGTTCGTCAGTTAGATATACTCGAAACATTAGATATTGGTATTCAAGCTTTAGCACCAATTCCTGTCGGTGCAGATGATAATACAGTGGGTGAAGTTGATACGCCTGTTAATTTTGGTGGCGTAAGTTTCTTACCTGAAGATTATGTTTATGCAGATCTAACTGGGATCATTCTTTCCCCTGAATTACTTGATTTTTCAGATGAAGATGAGGAAGAAGAGTAATATTTTAAACTCCATTTTTGATATAAAAACTGCCAACAAAAGTTGGCAGCTGTCTTCCTTTATTGTTTTATTTCTGTTTAATATGTTTTTCAAATATCTCTGTTAATTCTTCATGGCTATAATTTGCTTTTAGTTCATTTTGAATAATTTCAATAAATTGATTTACTTCTGTAATCTCGATTTGATCTATTTGTTTACTGTTTATTCTGTAATAGACGTTGTTATGCAGTGAATAAATAGCATCCTCTGTAAAACATGACATAATTAGGTGATTTCGCCAGATACTGGTAGGATTTCCATAGCAGTAAAAATTGCCCATTTCAAAATCAGCATCTATATTGTCAAAAAGATTAAATTGGTAAATATTAAAGTAATGGCCTTTTTCTTTTCTTTGTAAGGTATAAAGTCCTAGTTCGTTGGATGAGAGTTTATATTCTGTATTTAAGTGACCTATAGAAGATGTATTATTTTCATCAAATTTAATAATGACACTTGGACTACGAAAACCAACACCAACATCAACTAAATATTTTTCACCTTGATAATGTAGGATGGTTACTCGATGAGTCATTGGTATTTTAGGAATATCATTATTCAATATACGAGCAAGATGTTGAGTAACTTCAAATCCAAGATTTTTCAATACTTCATACATCAATTTATTATGTTCAAAGCAATATCCTCCTCTTTTATTCACAACGATATTGTTATATATCGATTCAAGATCGATAGGTACTTCTTCGCCAACTAATATTTTAGGATTGCCAAAAAAATAACGTTTTAAGTGTGCTGAGGCTAGGTTAGAGATATCTTCTAAATTGGTAATATTTTTAGTGATATTTAGATCGGCTAAATAATTTTTAATAATAGTTTGGGTATTCATTTAAACTCCTATGAATTTTTATTATGGCAAATGAATGACTAGAAATTCAAATAAAAATCTTGAGTCAGTACCTTAAATTCTTGACTATATTGATTATTTTCTTGATAGATCACAAGATGTTTTTCTACACATAGCTCTTCTATTGTTGAAAAAGTGACTATGATCCGTTTGGCTTGCTTATTTAGAGTAGGTTGTATGGTATACCGTCCAATACAATATAAATTATATTCTTTAGCTTGCTCGATTAATTTAAGCCCTGTTTCAATTGGCAGAATAAAGACAATTTTGCCTTTCGGAGCAAGCCATTTTTTTGCTTGAGTTAACCAAACAGTGTGATTTTGTAAAATATTTCTAGCAAGCCCTCGAGCTTGTGTTTTACTTGGCAAACTATCGGTAAAGTAGGGGGGATTAGATACAATAAGGTCAAATTTTTTGGTAAATTCTATTCGAGTGATATCGTCATTAATAATTGATAGCCGATCATACCAAAGGGTCTGCTTGGCATTCTCTACGGCTTGCAAGCAAGCACTTGGTTCAAGTTCAATAGCTGTAATTTGTGGTAAAAATTGACAGCAAGCGGTTCGTTGAGCCAGCATTATTGCAATTAAGCCGGAACCTGTTCCCATATCTAAAATAGTCTGAGCATCGGTAATATCTGCAATTGCTCCAAGTAAAATACTATCTGTGTTAACTTTCATTGCACATTGATCGTGAGCAATAAAAAATTGTTTAAATTGAAATCCTTTCGATGCCATAGGTGATATTCTGATAATTATTTCTTTCTTAATTTTACTGTTTCAATAGCGTGATGTTGTCCTTTGACTAAGATTAAATTCGCTCTTTCTCTACTTGGTAATATATTTTGGCGTAAATTTAGTCCATTAATTTCGTCCCAAATTTGAGATGCTATGGCAATAGCTTCTTCTTCAGATAATAGTGAGTAATGTTTAAAATAAGAATTAGGATCAGAAAATGCACTACGACGAAACTTTAAGAAACGATTAACATACCATTTTTTTAATAATGCTTCGTCAGCATCAACATAAATTGAAAAATCAACAAAATCAGATACAAACACGTTATGGGGATTAGATGGGTAGTTCATTCCGCTTTGTAGCACATTTAATCCTTCTAATATAACAATATCAGGTTGATCCACCTCATTAAATTGATCAGGGATGATATCGTAAGTTAAATGTGAGTAAATGGGTGCTTTTACATTACGTTTACCTGCTTTGATATCAGAGACAAATCCAATCAATCGATGAATATCATATGATTCAGGGAAACCTTTTCTATGTAATAAATTTTTTTGCTCTAAGATATTTAATGGGTATAGAAATCCATCTGTTGTAATTAATGATACTTTACGATCTTTGGGCCAGTGGGATAACAAGGCTTGTAAAATACGAGCAGAGGTACTTTTACCAACAGATACACTACCTGCAATACTAATGATAAAAGGTGCTTTAGGTGCTTTTACATCTAAAAATTTATGTAGAACTTGCTGACGTTTAATATTTTCATCAATGTAGTAATTGATTAAACGTGCAAGAGGAAGATAAATAATACTCACTTCATCTAAAGAGAGATCTTCATTGAAACCAAGTAGTGGTTTTAAATCTTGTTCAGTGAGTTTTAGTGGAACAGATTTTCGTAATGCAGCCCATTGTTGACGATCAAAAGTCAGAAATGGCATTAGTTTATTAGTATTTTGCAAATTCATTGCGATAAATATCTTGATAAGAATGTCGGTAGTTTATCTTTTATGCCATCAAATATACAGTGCAAATTATTAAATAAAATCGTTTATTGTCGAAGTTCTATCTAGAATATTAAAAAACAATCATTTTGCATATTTTGCAATCGAAAAAACTAAAAATTTTAATTTTTTTTAAAAAAGGACTTGCAAGCTTTTCTGAAAGCCCTATAATGCGCACCACTTGCTTACGACAACGCAATGCCGACTTAGCTCAGTAGGTAGAGCAACTGACTTGTAATCAGTAGGTCACCAGTTCGATTCCGGTAGTCGGCACCATTAACGCATAGTCAGCAAGTATTCAATTAATGTGGAGGGGTTCCCGAGCGGCCAAAGGGGGCAGACTGTAAATCTGTTGGCTCAGCCTTCGAAGGTTCGAATCCTTCTCCCTCCACCATCTCATAATTGAATCCTAATGGGAAAGACGAATTTAGAACAAAGCGGGCATCGTATAATGGCTATTACCTTAGCCTTCCAAGCTAAAGATGCGGGTTCGATTCCCGCTGCCCGCTCCAGCGCTGATATAGCTCAGTTGGTAGAGCGCACCCTTGGTAAGGGTGAGGTCGGCGGTTCAAATCCGCCTATCAGCACCACTAACTATTCTATCTTCATTTCTCTTTAGTAAACATAGTAGTATATAATTATATTTGGTTAATGTGGTAACGTACCATCGTAACCGTGTTTTTTTAGAGGGACTTTATAAATGTCTAAAGAAAAATTTGAACGTACAAAAACGCACGTTAACGTGGGTACAATCGGCCACGTTGACCATGGTAAAACAACTTTAACAGCAGCAATCACAACTGTATTAGCGAAAAAATTCGGTGGTGCAGCTCGTGCATTTGACCAAATCGATAATGCGCCAGAAGAAAAAGCGCGTGGTATCA
>NZ_JARIDQ010000031.1 GCF_029256985.1 Otariodibacter sp.
AGATTGTCTGATAGTTTGTTAAAGAGCAAAAAATAACGACGCACTGTATTTCTAACTTATTCACAACAGCGCGTCGTTGTGTGGTGCGTATTATAGAGAAAAATTACATCATGACAAGTACTTTTTGTCATTTTTTTTAATTTTTATATTAAATAATTAAATTTTAATCAACTTGAATAAATTTGCGCCAATCTTGTTCAAAATCATCTATATTATAGAACAATATGCCAAAACCTATAAAATATGTATAATGGTATACAAGCGGTTAGTTTAGCATTTAATTTTGCTGATCTAACCGCTTACTTTTCGTGGTTCGAAAACCTCCCACATAAAAAAACTAAGGAATACAAATGAATGAAATAAAAAAAGCCGCTGTAATTTTTTCAGGCGGTCAAGATTCTACTACTTGCCTATTTCTCGCCATTCAAGAGTTTGGGGTAGAAAATGTTGAAGTTATCACATTTCAATATGGGCAACGTCACGCAATTGAATTAGAAAAAGCAGCTTGGATTGCTCAAGATCTTGGTGTTAAGCAAACACTAATTGATACCTCTGTAATTAAATCAATTACAACTAATGCATTAATGGATAGCTCAGCAACAATAAAACAAGAAGGTGATAAACCTAATACTTTTGTTGATGGTCGTAATGCACTATTTTTACTGTATGCTGCAATTTATGCCAAAAGCCAAAATATTCACACTATTTTTACAGGAGTTTGTGAAACCGATTTTAGTGGATACCCCGATTGTCGAGATGTATTCATTAAATCGATGAATGTGACCTTAAATTTAGCAATGGATTACAATTTTAATATTCGCACACCACTAATGTATCTTACCAAAAAAGAAACTTGGAAACTTGCAGATGAATTAGGTGCTTTTGAATATATTAAAAACCATACTCATACTTGCTACTTAGGTGTAGAAGGTGGATGTCACACCTGCCCTAGTTGTGTCTTACGAGAAAAAGGACTTAATGAATATTTGCAGGAGCGAGATAATGTTTAAGATTGCCAAGGAATTTAGTTTCGATATGGCACATATGCTGGATGGACACGATGGAAAGTGTAAGAATCTTCACGGACATACCTATAAACTACAAGTTGAAATTAGTGGTGATCTATATGTAGAAGGTCCAAAATCAGGAATGGTAATGGACTATGCCGATCTCAAGGCAAGTGTAAATGAACATATTCTTAATCATATGGATCACGCCTTCATTTATGATTCAACAAATGAAAGAGAATCTCAGGTTGCAACTTTATTGAATGATCTTAATTCTAAAACCTTTGCAATCCCTTATCGAACAACGGCTGAAAATATGGCGAAATATATGTTCGACACACTTAAAACAGCTGGTTTACCTGTTAGCCTTATTCGTTTATGGGAAACGCCTACCTCTTATTGTGAGTATTCAAGCTGATGCAAGCGGTCACTTTATCTCAAAATAATGTAATTCAAAGTGATGCTATTATTTCTTATCGTATTGTAGAAATTTTTGAAACGCTACAAGGGGAAGGATATAACACTGGAATGCCAAGTATATTTATCCGTTTTGGGAAATGTAACTTAGCTTGCCCGTGGTGTGATACAAATTATCATCAATATGAAGAAAAAACTGCATCCGAAATTCTTACTATCGTTAAGCAATTCTCGGCAAAAAATATTATTATCACTGGAGGAGAACCTACGATTCAACCTCATTTAGATATTTTATTAGATATGCTAAAAAATGAAGGGTACTTCCTTGCTATAGAAACTAACGGGTTAAAGCCTGTCCCACTTCAGATTGATTACATTGCAACAAGCCCTAAACGCTTGTATCAAAAAAACTATCGTAAACACCATATTCCTTATGCTGATGAAGTCAGAATTGTAGTGGATCAGGAGGATATTATCGATTTTTGTGAACAAATTGAAAACTCCATTCAAGCAAAACGCTACTATCTTTCTCCCTGTGAGAAGGATGGTGAAGTCAATATGCTCGAAACCATTACTCAATTAGGTCTGTTAAACCAACGAGAAAATAAACCCCATTGGAATTTGAGTATTCAAACGCATAAAATTGCTAATATTGAATAATAAAAAACGCCGTTTACACGGCGTTTAATGTAATAAAAATAATTAACGCATCGTGACGAATTCTTCAGATCCTGTTGGATGAATAGCAACAGTATTATCAAAATCAGCTTTAGTTGCTCCCATTTTAATCGCAACTGCAAACCCTTGAATCATTTCATCAACACCAAAACCAATACCATGTAAGCCAACAATTTTTTGCTCTGAACCCGCACAAATTAGTTTCATTTTACATGGTTGACGATGTTGCGTAACGGCACTATACATCGGGGTAAATGAAGAAGTATAAACTTTGATATTATCTTCTCCATACTGTTCTTTCGCCTTAGGTTCTGTTAATCCAATTGTTCCTATAGGAGGATGACTAAATACCACAGTCGGTACTAGATTATAATCTAAATGCTCATTTGGCTTATTATTGAATAGACGCTCAGATAAACGACGTCCGGCCGCTACTGCAATTGGGGTTAATTCAATACCACCTTCAATAATATCACCTACAGCATAAATACCTGGCACATTGGTATTTTGGAATTTATCTACTTTGATAAATCCACGTTCATTAGTTTCAACACCCGTTACTTCTAAATTAATTTTATCGGTTGCAGGTTCTCTACCGATTGCCCAAATCACACAATCTGTATTTTGGCTACGCCCATCAACTAATTTTAAAGTCAATGATTCATCTGTATTTTTTACTAACTCTTCTGGTATTGCTCCTGTATGTACAGTAATGCCTTCTTGTTGCATCAACTCTAACAGTGTCTCACTTATCATTGGATCAAATGTTCGAATTGGAGCGTGTTTGCGCAAGAATAAATGCGTATCCACACCTAAACTATTCATTACTCCAGCTAATTCAACTGCGATGTATCCTGCACCAACAATAGCAACCCGCTTAGGTAAAGTTTTTAAGGCAAATACACCATCTGAATTAATCCCATATTCTGCACCTTTAATCTTAGGTTTACTAGGTCGACCGCCTGTAGCAATTAAAATATGATCAGCGGTAATCTTTTCACCATTAACTTCTACCGTATTTTTATCAACAAATTTGGCAAATCCATTAATAACATCAACATTATTCTTCGCTAGTACATCACTATATGAAGTATGAATACGACTAATATAAGCCTCGCGACTTTCAACTAATTTACCAAAATCAAATTTATTTAGAGTGACATCAAATCCATAATCTGGCGCATAAAATTTAATTGCTTCAGCAATTTGTGCTCCGTGCCACATAATTTTTTTAGGTACACATCCGACATTTACACAAGTACCTCCTAAATATTTAGCTTCAATAATTGCACATTTCTTACCATAGCTTGCTGCACGGTTAATTGAAGCAATACCGCCACTACCACCACCGATAGCAATATAATCATAATGTCGTTTTGTCATCATTTTTTCCTTACTTACTTATTTATGAATGGATAAATTCTACCATTTTTTACTACTATGAGTAGGTTTAATCCTTGTAAAAATCAGGTAAATTAATGAATGAATTTATTACTCAACAGCCCATGAGTTTTTCGTAAGTACATTACCAAAATGGCTTTCAATCAATCTTTTAGTAATTGGATGCTGTGGGTTTATCAATATTTCTTTTGTTGCACCATATTCAACCACTTCGCTATTATCTATCACTAGTAATTTATCAGCGATATGTTTAATTAAACCTAAGTTTTGTCCGACATAGATATAAGATATCCCTAACCGCTCTTGTAAATTAAGCATCAAATTAGTTAATTGACTTCTTACCGAAAAATCAAGCACATTCAAACTATCATCAAAAATAATAATATCAGGATTCAAAATTAATGCCCGAGCAAGTGCTAATCGCTGTTTTTGACTACTTGATGCCTCGCTAATATGAATTAATGCATATTCTGGATACATTCCCACCAATTTTAATACTCTAAAAATTCGATCATTTCTCACTTGTTCGGATAGATTAGTTGCTAACTTTAGTGGTGAATCAAGAATTTGCCCCATATTATAGTTAGGATCAAATGCATCATTAGGATCTTGAAAAATCATTCTAATTTTCTTTGATCGGAAAGCATAATCACCATAACGGAGCTCTTTTCCTTCAAATTTAATTCGACCTGAAGTTGGTTTAGTAATTCCAACTAACATTTTAGCTAATGTAGATTTTCCAGCTCCGCTTGCTCCAATAATTGCTAAAGTTTCCTGATTTTCAAGAGAAAACGAAATATTTCTAACAGCATAAAAATCTTCTTTTCTAAAAAGGCTAACACGATCAGTAAAACGTTTACTAAGATTTTCAACTTCAAGTAATGACATAATGGTTAATATATTAATCAAAGAAAGTAATAATACGATTGTATCTTTTAATATGCAAAATTACTAATAATAAAAGGTCGCTAATTAAGCGACCTTTTAATAAATATTTAGAAAAATTTATAATACATTTATGCAGTTTAAATCATCAAAAGATTGTTCTAAACGTTTAGACATTGACTCTTCCATTTTACGTAACCAAACGCGTGGATCGTAATATTTTTTGTTTGGAGCATCGGAACCAGTAGGGTTACCTAATTGGCTTTGTAAATATGCTTCATTTTCTTTATAAAACTGAAGAATACCCTTCCAAGCAGCCCATTGAGTATCAGTATCGATATTCATTTTAATTGCACCATAGCTGATAGCTTCGCGGATTTCTTCACGACTAGAACCAGAGCCTCCATGGAATACGAAGTTTAATGGTTTAGCTGGTAAGTTACGTTCTTTAGCAACGAAGTCTTGTGATGCACCTAAAATAGATGGTTTTAATTTTACATTACCTGGTTTATACACACCATGTACGTTACCAAATGCGGCTGCAACAGTAAAACGAGAACTTACAGGGTTTAATTGATCGTAAACGAATAGCACATCTTGCGGTTGAGTATATAGTTTAGATTCATCAGCATCTGAATTATCTACACCATCTTCCTCTCCACCAGTAATACCAATTTCAATTTCTAATGTCATTCCCATCTTACTCATACGAGCAAGATATTGTTTACTGATTTCCATATTCTCGGCCATTGGTTCTTCAGAAAGGTCAATCATATGAGATGAGAATAAAGGTTTACCTGTTTCAGCAAAATATTTTTCACCTTCATCAAGCATTCCATCAATCCATGGTAATAATTTTTTTGCTGCATGATCAGTATGAAGAATAACTGGTACACCATATTCTTCTGCTAATGTATGAACATGTTTTGCACCTGCTACTGCCCCTAAGACATCAGGACGAATACCACTTGTTGGCTTAATTCCTTTACCTGCATAGAATTGAGCACCACCATTAGAGAACTGTATAATAACGGGTGCTTTGACACGAGCTGCAGTTTCTAATACGGTATTTACTGAATCAGATCCTACACAGTTTACCGCAGGGATAGCAAAGTTATGTTCTTTTGCATAAGCAAATACTTTCTGAACATCATCGCCTGTTAATACACCTGGTTTTACGATATCTAATAATTTAGCCATTTTTAAGTTTCCTTTTTTGTTAAGTAGGTAAATACCTACTTTATATAAATTATAAGCGGTAAGATAATAAAAAATTTTACAAAATCTAACCGCTTATTATTAATTAATCATTAGCTCGTTTCTCCAAAATTTCAACGGCTGGTAATACTTTGCCTTCAACAAATTCTAAAAATGCACCACCACCTGTTGAAATGTAAGAAATTTTATCTTTGATGCCAAATAGATCAATAGCCGCTAAGGTATCACCACCACCTGCAATTGAGAATGCGCCATTTGCTGTTGCTTCTGCAATCGCATTTGCTACGACTTCTGTGCCCTTACGGAAATTAGGAAATTCAAATACGCCAACAGGACCATTCCAAAGAATAGTTTTAGCATTTCGGATAATTTTTGCTAATTCTTCAGCTGATTTATCACCAATATCAAAGATAGATTCATTTTCTTTAATATCTGTTACTGCTTTTTCTGTTGCTACCGCATCTTCACTAAATTCTAGGCCAACACGCACATCCACTGGAACAGGAATAGTTGTTGCTTTTGCTAAACGTTGTGCTTCAGGAATTAAATCTTCTTCGTAAAGTGATTTACCTACATTTTTACCTTCCGCCGCGATAAATGTATTTGCAATACCACCACCAACAATGATTTGGTCTGCAATTTTTGAAAGAGAATCTAATACGGTTAATTTAGTTGATACTTTTGATCCACCTACAATTGCTAACATTGGGCGTTGTGGTTCTTTTAATGCTTTACCTAACGCATCCAATTCAGCCGCTAATAGCGGGCCTGCACATGCTACTGGCGCATATTCAGCTATGCCGTAAGTTGAAGCTTGCGCACGGTGAGCAGTGCCAAATGCATCCATAACAAATATATCACAAAGTGCCGCATATTTTTTACCTAATTCAGGATCATTTTTCTTTTCACCTTTATTGATACGAACGTTTTCAAGTACAACGATTTCATTTTCATTAACTTCAACGCCATCTAGATAATCACGAACTAAACGTACTGGGACATCTAATGCCTCATTTAAGTAATCCACGACAGGTTGTAAAGAATTAGACTCTTCAAACACTCCTTCTGTTGGACGACCTAAGTGAGAAGTAACCATCACTTTTGCCCCTTTTTGTAATGCTAATTTTAAAGTTGGAATTGTTGCACGAATACGAGCATCTGATGTAACTTTACCATCTTTAACTGGTACATTAAGGTCTGCACGGATAAAAAGGCGTTTACCTGTAAGATCAAGATCAGCCATTTTTTTTACGGACATAGTTAGTTCCTCTTTTGATTTTAAAAATTAAAAACGCAATAATTATACCAGTTTCCCATTATTTTTAGTGAATTTAGATCAAAATATTTGAGTTTTTTTTAATTTTTTCATAAGGAAAAATAAATAAAACGGTCTGTTACAATGTATAACAGACCATTAAAAATAAACTATGTTGAGTTAGAAATATTAATTACAACCAGAAAATATATCCATAAGTCGCAATAACAAAGACACAAAGTAGATTTAACCAAATTCCCACTTTAACCATTTCACGCTGTTTCACTTCTCCTGTACCAAATACAATTGCATTTGGAGGTGTTGCCACTGGTAACATAAAGGCACAAGATGCTCCTAATCCAATAATAAGTGCTAATCCAACCTCTGGCATATTTAATGCTTCAGCAATCGAAATAAAAATAGGAACAAGTAATGCAGCACTTGCAGTATTTGAAGTAAATTCAGTCAAGAATATAATAAATGCGGCAACGATTAAACCAATAATATAAAAATGACCACCTTCAATCATGAAAACAATTCCATCCGCCATTACTTTGCTTGCACCCGTTTTACCAAGTACAGAACTTAACGTTAACCCACCGCCAAAAAGTAGTAACACCCCCCACTCAGTATTTTTTTGGATTTGATCCCAACTTACAACTCGTAAGGCACAAAGTAAGACCGCTGCACCTAGTGCAACAACACTATCAAAACTTGCGATACTCTTCACACCTAATATACTTGAAAGAATGGGGTTTAATTTACTGCTAAATATCCAGCACAATGCAATAATAACGAAAATAACTAAGGTAATAATTCTACTGCGATTTAATTCAATCTTATCAAAATCAAAATCAAACTGTTGATTGAGTTTAGGCTTAAATACGATATAGAGTGTACCTAACATTAATGGCATCAAAATGATCATAACAGGTAAGCCATAACCTAACCAATCTGCAAAAGTTAAATGTAAATTAGAAGAAACAATCGCATTCGGAGGACTTCCTACTAATGTTCCCATACCACCGATACTAGCGCTGTATGCAATCCCTAATAAGATAAATACGTAAGTATTATGATGAGCCTCTTTATCTAATTTACTAAGCACCCCCATTGCTAAAGGTAACATCATTGCAGCAGTAGCTGTATTACTAATCCACATAGAAAGAAAAGCAGTCACACTGAATAAATAGATAACAGCAAGAAATAATTTTCCTCTGGCCATCGCCATGATTTTATTCGCAATCATGCGATCTAATTCTTGAATATGTAATGCTGTCGCTAATGCAAACCCTCCAAAGAATAGGAAAATAGTTGGATCAGCAAAGCTTACAAGAGCTTCTCGTGAAGTAACAAGCCCTAATCCAATAGAAATAATTGGTACTAATAACGCAGTTATTGTTACATGTAAAGCTTCGGTTAACCATAACACTGCGATAAATGCTAATAATGCCAACCCTTTATTTTCCATTGGCTCAAAAGGTAACAATACCAATAAAGCAAAAAATAAAATAATATCAGCGATAATAATAACTCCGTTTATCAAAGAGTTATTCTCGGTTGTTTGATTATTCATTTATCTCTCCAACTCAGTAAAAACGAATGTACTATATCAAATCTATAGTTTATTGATATGAACAAAGCTTTGTTATGTGAATGAGCTCACAATTTTTTAACAATAATTGCGTAAACATGGTGGCAATGATTACCACTTATTATTTTTTATGCAATCTTTCTTCTCGTTGTAAAGATTTTTTAACATTTTTTAAAAGTTTTTTGGGTTCAGATTTGCTATACCATATCAGAATAGCAATAGTGAAAAATGAAATCCCATAGGCCAGCCACACATAAAACCCGTAGCCTCCCATAGCAAAGAAATCGCTGATTGATTCGAATTGAAATGTCATATCATTATCTCCTTATTTACGCAAATTACTAGCAAGTTCTCGTACCCAAGGACGTTTTTCTTCATCCGCCAATAAGGCACTGCGATAACGTAAAATACTCAACCAAATCATAAAAATCATTGTACCGAAAATCGCTAAAAGTAATGGAATTAGCATTTCAATTGCCATTGATGGTTTATCCATTTTTGTAATCGTTGAACCTTGATGCAAGGTATTCCACCATTCAACAGAAAAATGAATTATAGGTAAATTAATTACTCCGACGATTGACAAAATTCCAGCTGCTTTCGCACCAGTTTTTCGATCTTGGAATGCCGTATAAAGTGCAATAACGCCTAAATAAAGAAAAAAGAGAACAAGAGCTGAGGTTAAACGTGCATCCCACACCCACCAAGTTCCCCACATTGGTTTTCCCCAAATTGCACCAGTAACAAGTGAAATAAAGGATAACACTGCACCAATCGGTGCCATAGATATCATTGCTAAACTCGCTTGACGAATTTGCCACACCAATGCAATTAATGCTGCAACTGCCATTGTTCCATAAACACCCATAGACCAAATTGCAGCAGGGACATGAATAAAAATAATACGATAACTATCCCCTTGCTGATAATCTTTAGGTGCAAAAGCTAACCCTATAATAAATGCTGTAAGCAGTATTAATAAACTCATCAGTCCAATAATAGGTTGAATTTTCCCTAGCAAACGATATTGTGTTTCAGATTTAGCATAGGGATGTAACCATTTCCACATAAATTCTCCTAGATAATATGTAAAAAATAATAAGAATCTGACCGCTTGTTATTGCAAACTAATACGTAATGCACCAGCGATCGCAAAAGGCGATAATGTTAATGATAAAATGAGTATCGCACCTAATATCGCTAACTGACCTGAATAAGGTAAGCCTAATGTAACAGCATCTAATACAGATGCTGCAAAAATTAACACAGGAAGAAATAACGGTAATATCAATAGACTAAGTAATGTGCCACCTTTGCGTAGTCCAACTGTGAGTGCTACGCCAATAGCACCGAAACAACTTAAAATCGGCGTACCTAATAGTAAGGTAAGTACCAAAGCCCACCACACGTCAGTATCTAATGAAAGCAGTACCGCTGTAATCGGTGAGAGTAAAATCAAAGGCAAACCGGTTAATAACCAGTGAGCGATGACTTTTGCTAAAGCAACTTGTGGTAATCCCGTAGGCAGTAATATTAATTGTTCTAAAGAGCCATCTAAGTAATCATCACGAAATAAACGTTCAAACGAAAGTAATGCAGATAGTACGGCAGCCACCCAAGCTATACCAGAGGCTATTTTTCCAAGTAATGCTGGATTAGGCCCCATCAACAACGGAAACATTGTAATGACAACAAGAAAAAACCACAGCGGATTTAATATTTCTGCAGGTTTACGAAAAGCTATGATTAGCTCACGTTGAATAATAGTAAATAAGCTCATCCCAATACCTTAAATTGATCAAGCGACAATTTATTCACACGATCGCTCGTCATTGATTGATGGCTGGTAAAAATAACGATACCTTGATTATCACAGTGCTTTTCAATCTGAATTATTAATTCTTGCACACCTTTTTTATCAATAGCTGTAAATGGTTCATCTAAAATCCATAACCGAGCATGAGTTAACCACAATTTTGCTAAAGCGACTCTACGTTGTTGTCCTGCTGAAAGAGAAGAACAAGGCAATTCTTCTCGCCCAATAAGAGACACCTTATCTAAAGCATTCCATAACAGATCATCACTTTGCTCTAAGCCTTGAATTTTTTGATAAAAACGCAAATTTTCCCAAGCTGTCAATTCAGGTTTTACGCCTACCTGATGTCCAAGATAGAATAAATCAGCATTGTATTCTGAACGTTGTTTAAAAATGGGCGTATTATTCCAAAGTACTTGCCCTTCAGCAGCAGGAGATAATCCCGCAATAATACGAAGTAGACTGGTTTTTCCTATCCCATTATGGCCTTCAATTTGCCATAATTCACCTTCGGAAATCTGAGCATTACAATGTTCAAATAGACGATTATCGCCTCTTTCACAAGCAATATTATTTATAACTAATTGATTTTTCTGATTCATTTATAATTTTAAAATTTCTTTTACAAAAGGAATTGTTAATTTCCTTTGTGCTTGTAGTGATGCTTTGTCTAAGAGTGTTAGCTGATCAATAAGCACTTTTAAATCTCTATTAATTCGTTTTAATAAAAAATTAGCGACCTCATCCGATAACTCCAAACCTTTATTGTAAGCATTTCTTTGTAGAATAATACGTTTCTGTTCATCATTCAGCTCATCAAGGCGATACACTTCACCCCAAGTTAGACGAGATCGTAAATCAGGTAATTTAATTTTTAATAAATTAGGTGAGCGATCGGCACTAATCAATAGTAATGTCTTTTTCTCATTATTAAATAAACCTTGTTGCTCACGAATTTGATTAAATAAATCGAAAATAGCCACTTCCCATTCTTCATTACCCTCAATAGTTTGAATATCATCTAAGCACACAACATCTAACTGATCGGCATTATCTAACACACTTGGAGAAAAATAGTGTGATTTTTCTAAAGGAATATAAATAGACGTACGATGATTTTCTACATAATGATTTGTAATAGCTTTTAATAGATGACTCTTACCACTACTCTTTACTCCCCAAATATAAAAAAATGGTTGGTGTATCATGTCAAAATTATGACGAAGAGAATCTAATAGCAGCAAATTATTTTCTGCATAAAAATTATCAAGCGTTTCGTCATCAATTTGATGAATAGGTAATGGTAATTGCAAAATTGTGATTGGAAATAAAAAAATATAATGAAAGAATAGCTGAAAAATTAAAGGTTGAGAACCCTCAACCTCTTATTTATTTTTTATGCTTCAACACTTTTCTGTAATTTTGTCCAATTATAATATCCATATAACGAATTCAATAGATAAGCTGAATACATTACATACATTGCTGGATTTTCTGCCCAAAGAAGAATGGATAAAATATTTAGTACTATCCATAAAAGCCATTGCTCACGATAACGGAGTAACATTAAAGCTTGTGCTGCGACTACTATAATTGTGGTAAGTCCATCAAGACCAGTTGAGCTACCGCCAGCGGCATTTAATGCTTGAACAAATAAGAATGTACCAACTATCACAAAAGCTAATAAACCAGTCCAACCTTTTACGGTTAAAGCTTTAACAATGACAGCTTCAGAATCCCCATCGGTTTTTTGCATATTTTGTTTCCACAAAAAATAACCGATAAATTGTGCTGGAATATAAACATATAGTGTGGTATTCATCTCCCCAAGGAAATTAGCACCAAGAGTAACATAAAAATAACTATAGGCAAAAATGAGACCAAAGAAATAATTACTGATTTTCCCTTTAGTAATAAAAACATTACAAATAATCCCAGAAATCCCAGCAATCATACCTACAATTGAATCCGGTTCTCGAATATAAAATACAATTTGAATTACAACAAACAAAAACAGCCAAACTACTTCAAATGCTTTCCATCCGCTAAAAAATTCTTGTTTAAGTTGATGTATAATATTTCTATAATCCATAAATACCTCTAGCGTATAAAATTTGGGCTAAATCTAGCTATTAAGTAATAAAATGTCAAGTATATATTACAAAATATAATTATTAGCTTATCCGAAATATTATTTTGATTTAAGCCCCTTATAGATATAGTAAATATTTACAATCACAACAAAAGTATTGAGTCCAGCAACAGGAATTGAACTAATCAATAATCCATATATAACAAAGCAAAAACATCCAACTGCATTTAACATACGCAATTTGATCACGTCTTTTAAAAGAAAAGAGAATGCAACAAGGAGCATAGCAACATAGCCTAATATTTCAACATAATTCACGATAACCTACTTAATACTAATAATTGTTTATGGGTTTTTAATTCTAGCGGTTATCTAATCTTTTGTCGGCAAGAGTTTTTTACGCAAACCTTTGCGCCATAAAAATTTACAAAACTTGTTTACTTTTAAAAAACAACGAGATGTATAACTTTTTAGGGTTAAATTTTTTATAATTTTATTAAATAATTGTTAGAGTAAAATATGAGAGTTCGTTTGTGTTTAGATTGGATTTTACTACCCATATTCTAAACGACAAACTCTCACTTTTTATGTGATACTCTATAGAATAATTACATTCTAAATACTTTCACATTCGCAAAACCACTCTCTTTTAAATACAGAGCTTGTAATTTACTCATCACACCACGTTGGCAATAAAGTAAATAGTTTTTATCTTGATCTAAAAATTGGAAGTGACTTGATAATTTGTAGAAAGGTAAGACTTTAACTTCTATACCATCAAGTGTAAATGGACTTTCTTCTACTTCTTCTGGGCTACGAATATCAATAATAATATCATTTTCGGCAAGTTCAGAAGTCGTTTCAACCGAGACCACTTCCCTTTCTGTTTCTTGCGCAATATCTCTAATATCTAAGAAATTGGCATTTGCGACCGCTTGCTCTAAGATATCGAAATCAAAGTGACTTTCTTCCTCTAAAATCTTACTTTCAACAGCTTTTACAGTCGGATTTTTGGAAATAACACCACAAAACTCGGGCATTGATTTGGCGATATCATCGGTACCAATCATCTTCGCCATTGCAATAATTTTCTCTTTATCATGCGTAATCAGCGGGCGTAATACAAGCGTATCAGAGGCTTTATCAATCATTCGTAAATTAGTTAATGTTTGGCTAGAAACTTGCCCCAATGCTTCACCAGTCACGATGCCTTGGATATCAAATCGTTGAGCAATTTTACTTGCTGCCCTTACCATCATTCGTTTTAGAATAACGCCCATTTGTCCGTTATCGACTTTCTCTAGGATCTCGCCCACAACATTTTCAAAATTAATCGCAATAAAACGGACTTTATGGGAAGTGCTGTAACGACTCCAAATATGATATGCCATCTGTTTTACACCAATCTCATGGGCTGCACCGCCAAGGTTGAAGAAACAATAATGCACTCGAGAACCTCGACGGATCAGCATATAACTTGATACGCCTGAATCGAAACCACCAGAAATAAGTGATAAAACGTCTTCTTGAGTACCAATAGGATAGCCCCCAATCCCTTCATGACGAGCCTTAATTAGCAACATTTTATCCTGATCAATATCAATGCGAACTGTAACGTCTGGATTCTTTAATTTTACTTTAGCTGATTCAATTCTCTGATTTAAACCACCGCCCACATAACGTTCTACATCCAATGAGCTAAAATCATGTTTCCCTTTGCGACGAGCTCTTACCGAGAAAGTTTTATTTTCTAGCTGATCTTTAACGGCTAAATAAGTTTGTTCAAAAATATCGTGCAATGAAGTAAAAGGAGTTTCGTCCACTTGAAGAATATGATGAATACCGGGTGTACGTTGTAATAAATCTAATGTACTAGGCATATCTTCTTCTGACTTTACTCTTACCTCAATAAAATCCCAGTGGCGAACAACCGCAACATCAAGAATTTCTTTAGTAAGTACATTGCGAATATTAGAAGTTAAGATCTTAATAAAGCGTTTACGCACTGAATCACTTTTAATCATGATTTCAGGAAAAAGTTTAATAATAAATTTCATAAATAATTTTTTAGTTAAGTGAATATTAAATCAATAAGAAAGCGGTAAGATCCTAGCATATTTTTGCAAAAATAGCCTGATATCTTACCGCTTGAACGTAAGTTTAAAATGAATTATCGCTGATATTTCCCTGCCATTGCCTGATATACCGCATTTTCATTTTTAATTAAATTATATTTATCTTGCAATAATGTTAATTCAGAGGCACGTTCTGTGTTTAATGCATTTAACCATACTCTTAATTCTGCTATACCTTGCTGATACCGTTGCTGATAGTAATTACTGATCTTTTTATCATAATTATATTTTTTTTGCATATTTTTATAGCTATCTTTTGCTTGAGTATATGCATAATAGTAGCCATCAATTTCATTTAATGCAGATGTAATTGTTTGGGTATAATCTAGCTTAGCTAATTTATACTGTTCTTCTGATAAGTTCACATTGTTTTTCACTCTATTCCAATCTAAGAAAGGAAGCGTAAAAGATACTAAACCTCCAGCTGCAGGGTTATCATCAATATCACCCACTTTTGCACCACGAGAAGATAAACTCGCACCAAGAGTCAAAGTTGGATACCAACTTTTTTCCATTGCGCTTAAATTTTTAAATGCTTTTTTTAAGCGATATAAACGAGCATTTAAATCCGGGCGGTTTGCAATCGCAGAAACGGGCACATTCACATCAACCCCTTGCAATTTAACATTTGATAAATTTGGATAATGAATAGCAAGCGGTTGGTTAGGCGCTAAATTTAGCAAATTACGCAAGGTTTGATCTGCTACTTTTTGAGCTGACTTCAAATTAATCATTGTATTTCTTGCAGATAAAATAGATTGTTGTGATTGAGCCACACTCAATTCGTCAATTAAACCCGCTTTAAATTGGTTAGTTAAAATTCGATTAATTTGTTCATAGGCTTTAATACTCTTCTCTGTGATAACAATCGCATCACGATAATACGCAAGATTATAATAAGTACTTACCACTGCATTTATTAATGATAAACGCGCTGCTTGTAAGTCTTGCTCAGTCGCCTCTTTTTCCCATTCCGCCGCACTTGTTGCATCTCTTAAACGCCCCCAAAGATCAAGGGTATAACTTAAGTTAAAACCTAGTTGATGTTCAATCCTTGATGTTCCAGTAGAAACAGAACTTTTATCACTTTTACCAATTCCTTTAGATGCTGAAGATTGTCCATTTCCTGTGAATGTAGGTATTAAATCTGCCCCAACTAAATTTGCGTTATATAACGCCATATTAACAGCTATGGCTGCTTTGGCTAAATCAACGTTATTTGCTAATGCTCGATTAACTAAACGGTCAAGTTCAGGATCATTATATCCCTTCCACCATTCTTCATTGATTTGATATTGTTTTGTAATTTCTTGATAACTTTGATGCTCTTTGCTTGCTTCTTCAAATGATGCTTGCTGACGGCCTGTTGTACAAGCACTTATTGTCAATATAGCAACCAAAGATAAGGTAAATTTGGTTAATTTCATCGTATTTTGCTCCTTTTAATACTTTGAATCTATTCTAAAGAAAAATCACAACTTCGACTAGAATAAAATGAACAATCGTTCATTTTTTTTATAAAATATAGCATTAGAACTATGTTATT
This sequence comes from Otariodibacter sp., assembly GCF_029256985.1. Classification (GTDB taxonomy): domain Bacteria; phylum Pseudomonadota; class Gammaproteobacteria; order Enterobacterales; family Pasteurellaceae; genus Otariodibacter. The sequence goes on from NZ_JARIDQ010000031.1 coordinate 16,045, forward strand.
CATCTTATTGTAAATAAGCTAATCAATAATATACAACCTGATCTGAATATATCATTAAGAGATTATGATGAGATGAGTTTATTTAAAAATTTTTTAACTGAGCAAATTAGATTATAAAAAAATAGGGTAGTAAATCACTACCCTATTTAGTTTATTTTTCCAATTTACTCTTCTTTAAGAGGGAGAGCCTGAATAGCTGGTTTAGGCTCGATGCACATTTCTTTTAAATTATCAGATTTAATACTTGTAACTAACTCTATGTCATTAAGTTGTTCAGCAACATACAGTGCCATAATACGATCATTCACTGTACATTCTTTATGTACTAAAGCTTGTTTTAAATATTCTCTAGCTTTATCAAATACCCCTTCTCTCGCATAGATATAACCTAATGCTCTAGCGTAATCATCACTATACTGTTCTTGTGCTTTTTTATGACGTTTTATGAGTAATTTCACTAACTTACAGCTTTCTTCAACTTGAATTCGAGTTAATTGATCAAATACTCCTTGTAGCTGTTCATCCTCGAATTTCTTAATTGTTTCTACTGCAACATCTGCCGCTGATTGATGATCACCTGTATCCAATAAACGTTTAATTAATGCAGTTCTAACATAAATTGAGCGACGGCGACGGTTTGGTTGATTCTCCCACCAAGAGAGTAAACCTTCTTGGCCATCTTCATTCATAATTTCATCTAACAAACCATCATCTACTTGTTTCTCTAAGGCTTCATATTCTTCTGAAGATAAGAAACTACGTTGTCCAATATTATCTAGCAACTCATCTAAAGCCTTATAAGCTTTAGATTCTAAATAAATATCAATAGCTAATCTCATTGCATCAATATTACTCGGTGCTAAAACAAGTAAGCTATCAATAGTACTACGTGCCGCTGGTAATTTACCTTGTTTAAGTAATAAACGAGTACGAGCTAATTCCACAGCAACATTATTCGGACCAGCTAATTTTGATGCTTCAATCAAATATTTATTTGCAGAAAAATCATCACCTTTTTCCTGTGCAGCTTCAGCTGCTTTGATAAAATTCAAGATAGGCTCATCTGAATGTTTTGCATTCCTCCCAATTAATTTTTCGGCTTTTGAATAATCCCCTTCGGTCATTTTCATTAAGCCTTGAAGGGTTTGTTTCTGTGCTTTTTTACGTTTACGATTTCCCATCCATTGGTAAGATTTTCGGCTCAAAAGGAGAAATCTTGTTACAACCCACTCCAGTAAGTAGACTATCGCCATTAACACTACAAAAAAGACGACAAGCATAACAATACTCATTTCGAAAACTTTTGTTGCTGTTTCAATGCGAACATAACCTTGATTGCCTGAAATATAAGGTCCAAGAATCAAACCAGCTAAAACTAATAGCATTAAAAAGAGAATTCTAAGCATAATTTATTTCTCCTCTTGTGCGGGTGCTTCATTCACTGGTTGTTCAGTCGTTGATAATGAATCATTTTTTTCTACTTGAGATTCTGAATCATCATCTTTTAATCCTTTATCAACTTCAATATTAATCTTTTCCACAGAAATCGAATCTTTATCAAGTAATTTATCAAGCGATATTAAGCTCTTTAAACTAGTAGGCGCATCAATATAAATTGATTGCTCCATTAATGATTCAAGTTTATTTAAAAAATTCTTAACCGTTGTATTATTTACATCAAAATAACTTCTTACCCAAGTACTTACCATACCAAGAGAACGTTTATATAGATCATTTTGCTGACGAGGTACAGCTAAGAGAGCGATTTGTAGACGTAAACGAATATTCTCACGTAAATAAATCTCTTGATTTGGTGCAATAAAGACTTTGTCTGTTGCTTTGTTTTTATCACTTACACGAATAAAACGATTTAAGAATGAATTAGCACTTTTCTCAATATTTTTCTGCCAATCTTCAATAGAATTACTCACATCTCCATTATCAACTGAATCAGGATCTGTTGTATCTAATATTGGCATATCATCTAACATATTTGCTAATTGTCCTAAATGTTGCATGATGTCATTTTGATCTACACTATTAATATTTGAAAGCTGGTTTAAATCTGATTTAATAGCTTCTCTTATTACAAATACTTTTGGATCAGTTGATTGACTTAACACATTATCTGCTTCAACAAGTAAATTTTTTGTTGTTTCAATATCATTATCTAGAATCATTTTGCGTAATGCATTATTCAACAAAAAATCAGCATCAGATAACTGCACTAACAACTTACTATTTTCTGGTAAGTTACCAAATTTTTTCAATTCTGCTTGTAATCCATTAATTTGTTGGCCATAAGCATCTTGCAGTTTCTCTAATTGAGTAATTTTATCTAGTACATTTTTATAATTATTTGATAACTGTGTGATTTTAGCTTGTTCACTTTCTAAAGACTGTAGAACAGTATCAGCCGAAGAACTACCATTTGTATTTGTTGAAACAGATTCCTTAATTTGTCCCATACTTTGCTGTAAAGCTTGTATCTGTTGTTGGACTTCAGAATATTTTTGACTTACACAGTAATAACCTGCACCACCCACACCCAATGCAACTAATAGAGCTAATATTGCAATTGCCTTACCACCTCCTGATTTTTGCTTCTTTTCAGGCTCCATAGGTTGAGGTTCATCTAAATTAATTCTCTCATCGTTTCTCGCAGATGTTTTAGTGTCTTTATCTACTGAATCTGTGACATCATCAGTAGAATTTATATCAGTTATTTCTGAAGTCATTGATTCCACATCTTGAGTTTGTTCTGAATCAATCAATTTCTGTTTTTTAGTCTGTTTCGACATAGTTCCCACCTATTTTATGTAAGTTAAGACTTATTCTTTATTTAAAAGTGTGTTCAATAAACTTTGATTATCTGCTTTATATGAAATAGCTATATTTTTAGCCATCCATCCTAAATTTTCTGCTTTTTTTGCAATTCTAGGGCTAACAACAACTAATTTACAACTAAACAACCAATCATGATCTATCTTTTGTGTAAATTCAACTAACTTTTTTAAAATTTCTACGCTTGTTACCACAATTGTATCAACTCCAGCTCTTTTTGATAAACTTAACTTTTGTGTAAGATCATCATTTAATCCTATACGCTGATAACATTCGAGTAATTCAACTTCTGCTCCTCGCTTAAGTACTTCATTTGCAAAATGATCTCTACCCTTATCTGCACGTAATATTACTATTTTCTTACCCAATAAGAACTGCATTTCAGGTAAATCTAGTAGTCCTTCACTCGTTTCTGAAATTATCGGGTAATGAACAGGCTTTTCAATTTTACCAGTAAAATAAGCTGCTGACATTTTCCCTACTGCAAAATAATGTAAATCACTTCGCCAAGAAAAACCTGTAGCAGATAAAGCTTGAGTTGCAAAATCAATTGCATTTTTTGATACTGCAAAGACATAGTCATCAGTATTCAATCTAGTCAATACAGAAGGAAGCCGATCCAAATCCTTTCCAATTTCAACCATAAATAGAGGCTGATGAATAGCAAAAATATTCTCTTTTTCCAATAACTCAACTAGTTGTTTTCCTCTATTATCTGGACGCGTAACTAATACACTCATAAATTAATCTTGATAAACTTCCTGTAAAATCTTATCTGCACCTTGAGCTAATAATTTTTCAGCTACACTAATCCCTAATTGTTCTGCCTTATCTAATGATGCTAGACCTTCAGCATGAATAATAGAGGAACCATCTAATGCGCCAACCAATGCCTTCATATGAATTTTATCATCTTTTAATTCAGCAAATCCACCTATTGGCACTTGACAGCCACCTTGTAAACGAGCATTCATTGCTCTCTCTGCAGTGACTCGATAAGCTGTTTCTGAATGATGAAGGACTCGAAGATATTTTAACACTCGCTCGTCATTTTCTCTTGTTTCAATCCCAACGGCTCCTTGCCCTACAGCAGGTAAAGATTGCTCAGTAGAAAGAAAACTCGTTATGCGATGTTCTAATTCTAAACGAATCAAGCCTGCGGAAGCGAGAATAATGGCATCGTATTCTCCATTGTCTAATTTACTTAATCGAGTACCAACATTTCCTCTTAATGATTTAACCGTTAAACGGGGATATTTTGCCATGATCTGACATTGACGACGTAAGCTTGAGGTTCCAACTACCGCTCCCTGAGGTAACTCATCTAATGATTTATAAGTATTAGATACAAATGCATCTCGAGGATCTTCTCGCTGACAAATTACAGCTAACCCCAATCCTTCGGGAAAATTCATTGGGACATCCTTCATTGAATGTACTGCTAAATCAGCCTTATTCTCTAACAAGGCTAATTCTAATTCTTTGACGAACAAACCCTTTCCACCAATTTTAGCTAATGGTGTATCGAGGATAATATCCCCTTTGGTGACCATAGTAACTAACTCAACAGAAAGTTCTGGAAAATATTTTTCTAAAGCATTTTTTACAAAATTTGCTTGCCATAAAGCTAATGGACTTTGACGTGTTGCAATGCGTAAGGTTTCTTTCATTGGGTTATTATCAATATTGAAGTAAAAATCCCTTTTATCCTATCATTATTTTTATCAATCATCCAAAATATATCAAACCTAACTTCGTATACAGTGCATGACTACTCTTGACGAGTTTTATATAATTGCTAAAATTCACACCTCTTTTTCATAAAAGAGAACAGTTCGGATGAAGATAGCTGGAGAGTGGAGAAATAACTCTACACCGACGAGGAAAAATCTTTCAGGTGCAACAGCGAGGACAGCTATTGGACGAACCCTTGGAGAGATCCAATCTATGCTAACGCCTAATAAAAAATTAGTTGGGATTAGTAATAGAAAATGGACGCCGAAGGCGCAAGTTGTTCTGCTCAATTATAAAACAATGAAACGCTCAGGCAAAAGGACAGGGGAGAAAAGTAAAATTCAAAAAATAAAAATATATGTAGGTTTGCAAAAAACTTGCAAGAACTTACCGCTTATTATTCCATTCTACTTTTCTTTCCTTGTAAGCAGTTTTTACGAGGAACAAAATCAATGTCAATCAGCTCAATTCTTAATTCAATAGATAATATTATCTGGGGTGCACCACTTATTATCTTACTCTCTGCAGTGGGAGTTTATTTCACAATTCAATTAAAATTACTTCAATTTATTCATTTACCGAAAGCTTTTATTTATATGTTTAAGCCAGAGAAAAGCAAAAATCAATCTGGCGATATTTCTGCATTTGCAGCTCTTTCAACAGCAATCGCAGCTACTATCGGTACAGGAAATATTATTGGGGTAGCGACAGCAATTCAAGCTGGAGGCCCCGGTTCATTATTTTGGATGTGGTTAATTGCATTATTTGGTATGTCCACAAAATATGCAGAATCCATGCTTGCTCTTAAATTTAGAACAAAAGATAAAGATGGATTTATTGCAGGTGGCCCAATGTATTACATTGAACTCGGTATGGGTAAAAAATGGAAATGGTTAGCAAAACTATTCGCTATATTCGGTGTAATGGTTGCCTTATTTGGGATTGGTACCTTTCCTCAAGTTAATGGAATTACAACCGCATTAAATGACACTTTTAATATTCCAATCTCAATCACAGCAGTTATTCTTACAGTCATAGTTGCCTCTATTGTCTTAGGTGGAGTTAAGCGTATTTCTAAAATTGCGAGTGTAATAGTACCATTTATGGCAATCGCCTACGTTTGTGCATCATTACTTATTTTAGGATTAAATTTTGATAAATTACCAAGCACCTTACTATTTATTGTGGAGGCTGCCTTTAATCCCGAATCGGCTATCGGCGGTGCTTTAGGATTTACCGTAATGCAGGCTATTCAGTCTGGAGTAGCGAGAGGGATATTCTCAAATGAAGCTGGACTTGGAAGCGCACCAATCGCCGCTGCTGCAGCACAGACAAAAGAACCTGTTCGCCAAGGTTTAATTTCCATGACAGGAACATTCCTTGATACAATTATTGTCTGTACGATGACGGGGCTCGTTATCGTATTAACTGGCACATGGCAAGGTGCTGAAGAAGGAGCTGCCCTCACTAACCTAGCTTTTTCACAAGGATTAGCAAGTTCGGTCGGTGCAGTAATTGTCACTATTGGCTTAGTATTCTTTGCTTTCACAACTATTTTAGGTTGGTGTTATTACGGAGAACGTTGCTTTGTTTATTTATCAGGAGGAAGAACAAAAGGCATTAAATTCTATCGTGTTATATTCATCTGTTTAATTGCAGTTGCACCTTTTATTCACCTCAATACAATTTGGACAATTGCAGATATCGTCAATGGTTTAATGGCATTCCCTAATCTAATTGCTTTAGTTGGTTTACGCCACGTCGTTATTGCAGAAACAAGAAGTTATTTTGAGAGACTTAAAAAAGGATTGATTGAAGGTTAATTCAGTAATATATGAAAATACAAGCGGTGAGTTCAGCCTAAAATATTGCAAATTTTAAGGTTGAACTTCTACATATTAAATTCTCGTTGTGAGCTTGTTATAAACTTTAATTGAGCATTAAGCGACTGTATTTAGTCTGCCATTTGTAAATAGGTATTTAACTCTATTCTACTCATACCAAGAGCAAACAAATGTCTTAATGCTGACATAGATCTCGCTAATGAGTTAATTTGTTATTCGGTCTTTGTTCCGCTATTGTGTAAGCATTCCATTTCGTTTAGAAGTTTATTTCCACCTTCAGAAGTAAACGTAACGGCAAGTACTGAAATATCTGTTATATTATTACCTTGATTGTATCGTTACACTTTACATATTTATAAATTTATTGTATAGTTATGCTATACACGAAAGGCGGATATAATGATTCTTTCATTTAAACATAAAGGGTTAGAACTCTTTTTTAATACAGGCTCAACTGCTGGAATACAGCAATCTCATGCGAAGAAACTACGCTTACAACTTTCTGCATTAAATAATGCCGTAACACCACTTGATATGAATGCACCTAATTGGCATCTTCATAAACTTCAAGGCAATTTAGCTGAACATTGGTCAATTACAGTAAGTGGTAACTGGCGATTAACTTTTAAATTTAATAATGGACATGCTGAAATTGTCGATTATCAAGATTATCATTAGGAGAATATTATGTTTAATCCATCACACCCTGGCGAAGTGCTAAAAGAATATATCGAAGGCTTATCCGTTACTGATGTTGCTGAAAAATTAGGTGTTTCTCGAGTAACATTATCTAGAGTACTCAATGGCAAAGCCTCTATATCGGCTGAAATGGCTATTCGCCTAGGGCAAGCATTAAATACCAACCCTAAATTATGGCTTGGCATGCAAGCTGATTATGATTTATGGAAAGCTGAACAAAACTCACATATCCATTTAAAGCCATTATTTGCTTAAGTTATAGCACAACTTCTTTAAACTCTGTGGATAACGTCCAATAGCCTGTATTTTAGGTTAAATTCCATTCATAACAGCGGAATTTCACTTGTTTAGATTGGTAAGGTGTCCAAAGGAATGCTTTATATCCGCCATGTTGATTTAAAAAATCATCAATTTGGCGGATTTTGCTTTCTTTACAACTAAATGAAAGGAAAGAACTTCGCAAATTATGGTTGATGCCTTTTGGAGCAACTTGCTCATTAGTGTAGAAGCTCAAACTCACCACTAGATATTTTATTTTCCGCTTAATTTATTTTTTGCTACACACCGCAATAAAATTTAATTTTTTCTCTGGATCATTAAAAATCTTAAACATCTTTTTAAAGATTGGGAAATTCTCTGAATTCAACGCATTCTTAATGATTTTTATCGTTCCCGCTACCCCTTCATCTCTGATCATGCCCGTTGGGGATAACAATGTCATTTCGCCAGAAAAACTTTCTACATTAGAAAAACCTTCGTGCTTAAATAACGCTTGCCAGTCTGTTTTTGTTAGAGGAATAACGGTGGTATTAATTGCCTCTCTTAATTCTTGAATAATATTTTCATCTGCATTTTCAGTTAGCATCACATCATGAGTAAGTAGAACACCATTGGGTTTCAAAACTCGATAGTATTCTTGAATAGCTTTGCTTTTTGCTTGTACAGGGAGCATTGTTAGCATTGCTTCATTGATAACTATATCAAAAGTATTATCCTCAAAAGGCAGTTTCATCGCATTTGCTCTTTGCACATGAATTTTATCGTCTAATCCATTTTGACTTATATTTTTACGTGCTTTTGCTAACGCATTTTCATCTAAATCAACCCCTTCAATATGGCAACCAAACTGCTTGGCTAAACCAATGGCTGTGGTTCCCATATTACATGCGACTTCTAAAACGTTCTTATCCGCAGAAAATTGCCCTTGCTGAATAAGCCAATCTGTTGCTTTTTTACCACCGGGACGTAAGCGTGTTTTACCTAATCTAGCAAGAAAATTATGTCCAACTTCATCTTTTTTCATATTCTACCCTCTAAAATAGATTAATACTTGACTAAATTTATCAGGTATTATACTTCGTAAAATCTGTATACTTAGCAAAAACTATACCTATCTTTTACCTAAATCAAAAAATATTTCTTATCTACTTATTTATTACACTGTTCTTGTATTAAAAAATTCCTTTCCTATTGAAATAATATTAATAAATTAAAATTTCTAATGACAATAATAAAAAAAATTATCTTGAATAATTTAATATTTTTGAGAATATACGTAAAGACATATAGACGTCTAGAAACCTATAATTATTTCATTTACTGTTTTATTATTATAAGGAAATGCTTTATGACAACACTTCATACTTTAGGATTCCCAAGAGTTGGCGCTAAACGTGAGCTTAAATTTGCACAAGAACGTTATTGGCGTAAAGAATTATCTGAGTCTGATTTACTTGATATTGCACAAAAATTAAGAGCAAAAAACTGGCAACATCAAGCACAAGAAAATGCAGACTATGTCGCAGTAGGTGATTTCACTTTCTATGATCATATTTTAGATCTACAAGTTGCAACAGGAGTAATTCCTGAACGCTTTGGATTTGATAATCAAAATTTAACCTTAGAGCAATATTTTGAATTGGCTCGTGGTAACAAGGATCAATTTGCAATTGAAATGACAAAATGGTTCGATACTAATTATCACTACCTTGTTCCTGAATTTTCTAAAACAACAAAATTTAAAGCGAACCCTACGCATTATCTTACCCAAATTAGAGAAGCAAAAGCGTTAGGATTTAATCCAAAACCAGTAATTGTTGGCCCTCTTACATTCTTATGGTTAGGTAAAGAAAAAGGTAGTACTGCGTTTAATCGTTTTGAGCTACTTGAGCAACTTTTACCTGTGTATATTGATATCTTAAATGCTTTCGCCAGTGAAGGCGTGGAATGGATCCAGATTGATGAACCTGCATTAGCGTTAGATTTACCACAAGAATGGTTAGATGCTTATCAAGCTGTTTATGCCGAATTAGCAAAAGTCAATGCTAAATTATTATTAACGACTTATTTTGGCTCTGTAGCAGAACACGCAACATTATTAAAATCGTTACCGGTCGATGGATTGCATTTAGATTTAATTAGAGCGCCAGAACAATTAGATACGTTTAAAGATTACGATAAAGTGCTTTCATTAGGAATCATTGATGGACGTAATATCTGGCGTGCAAATTTAAGTGCTATTCTTGATCAATTGGAGCCATTAAAAGCAACATTCGGTGAGCGTTTATGGATTGCAACCAGCTCTTCACTATTGCATACGCCTTATGATTTAAGTGTCGAAACCGAATTATTAGAACGAAAACCTGATTTATATCACTGGTTATCATTTAGCTTACAAAAAATTCATGAGCTGAATTTATTGAAAACAGCTCTTGATCAAGGTCGTCAAGCCGTTGAAAAAGAGTTTTCAGAAAGCGATGCCTACGCTAAATCAAGAATAGAAAGTAAAGATATTCATCGTGCCGAAGTGGCTGAAAGGTTAGCGAATTTACCAGAAAATGCAGATAAGCGTAAATCGCCATTTAAACACCGAATCAAATTGCAAAATGAATGGTTAAAACTACCGCTATTACCAACAACTACGATTGGATCATTCCCTCAAACAGCGGAAATACGCCATGCTCGTGCAAGTTTCAAAAAAGGCACATTAAGCCTCGAAGATTATGAAACGGCAATGAAAAAAGAAATTGAATATGTGGTACGTAAACAAGAAGAATTAGATTTAGATGTATTAGTGCACGGGGAAGCTGAACGTAACGACATGGTTGAATATTTTGGCGAATTATTATCTGGCTTTGCCTTCACTAAATTTGGTTGGGTGCAAAGTTACGGATCTCGTTGTGTGAAACCACCAGTAATTTACGGGGATGTCGCTCGCCCTGAACCAATGACTGTTCGCTGGTCTCAATATGCACAAAGCTTAACAAAGAAAGTAATGAAAGGAATGTTAACTGGACCAGTTACGATTCTACAATGGTCTTTTGTGCGTAACGATATCCCTCGCTCAACCGTATGTAAACAAATCGGTGTAGCATTATCAGATGAGGTGTTAGATTTAGAAAAAGCAGGTATCAAAGTCATCCAAATTGATGAACCAGCAATTCGTGAAGGACTACCGCTTAAACGTAAAGATTGGGATAACTATCTACAATGGGCTGGCGAGGCATTTAGATTAAGCTACATGGGCGTACAGGATGATACGCAAATTCATACTCACATGTGTTATTCTGAATTTAACGATATTCTTCCAGCAATTGCAGCATTAGATGC
>NZ_JARIDQ010000048.1 GCF_029256985.1 Otariodibacter sp.
AGTCGAATATCACTACGTTGGAATTGATCCCTTACTCCATCAAAATAGGTCAATAATTTTTGCAAAGCACTGCGGTTTGGGTGTTGTACTAGCAACTGCCAGCGATAGTATCCTGCTTTTTTTGCCATAGCAGAGCTAATAGGTCCGAGTAATTGGAAGTTTTGCCATTGATATTGAGTAATCGCACTATCTAAACAAGCGGTCAGTTGTTGCACATATTCTTCAACTTTTTGATTATCCTTGCCCGTTGCTCGAAAAAGCACTTGAGAAGCATAAGGCGGTAGGCCCATAAGCTTTCGCATGTCCAATGCTTGTTGGGCAAAGGTTGCATAGCCTTCATTGAGTAAACTAGTCAGTAATGGATTATCAGGATAGTGGGTTTGTAATACCACGACGCCCTGTTTTTCTGCTCGCCCTGCTCGCCCTGCCACTTGGATATAAAGCTGTGCAAGTCGTTCTTCTGCTCTAAAGTCCGTAGAAAATAAACTGCTATCCACATTCACAATCGCAACCAACGTTACATTTGGGAAATGATGCCCTTTTGCTAACATCTGTGTGCCAATTAGAATTTGGCTTTTACCCGCTTGAATTTCACTTAAATGCTGTTCTAACGCCCCTTTTTTAGCGGTGCTATCACTATCTATTCGACTAATTTTATAAGTTGGAAATTGTTCCGCTAACACTTGCTCTAATTGCTCTGTACCTGTACCAGTAGTAATTAAATTGGTTGAGCCACAATGTTCGCATTGACGAGGAATAATATGTTGAGATCCACAATGATGGCAACGTAACACCCGATTTTTTTGATGATAAGTATAAGGCTTATCGCAGGCTTCACATTGACACATCCAACCGCATTCGTGACACAATAATACGGGAGCAAAGCCTCGACGATTGAGGAAAAGCATCACTTGATTGCCTTTTTCTAAATGGGCTTTCATCATTGTGATCAAGCCTTGAGAGATCCCAGAATGAATCTGCTCTTTCTTGAGGTCGATAAGCCTTTGCTTGGAAAATACCGCATTGCCCGCCCGATTATCGAGTTTTAATTCGATAAACTTACCGCTTTGTATATTATGCAAGCTTTCTAAACTAGGCGTTGCTGAGCCTAAAATAATGGGAATATCATTATTCTTCGCTCTGAGTATCGCTAAATCTCTAGCGTGATACCGCCAACCGTCCTGTTGCTTAAATGAGGAATCGTGCTCCTCATCAATAATAATTAAGCCTAATTGATGAAATTGAGTAAAGAGCGCAGAACGTGTGCCAATTACTATCGCACTTTCGCCTTGCTTGGCTCTTATCCAAGCATTTAAACGTTGGGTATCGTTTAAGTTGGAATGAAGTACATCCATTTCTACATTAAATCGGGCTTGAAAGCGTTGAATAGCTTGGGGTGTTAGCCCAATTTCAGGCACAAGTACTAACACTTGTTTGCCTTGTTTTAACACTTCTTCAATCACTTGCAAATAGACTTCGGTTTTACCTGAGCCTGTTACCCCATTCAGCAAAAAAGCTGCAAAGCCTTGTTGATACACTAGTCGGCTTGTGACTAAACTCTGTTGTTTATTGAGGGTTAATCGATTTTGCTGGTTGCAAATAGGTAAATTAGCTAACTTTTCTTGCCAAGATTGAGCTTGGTCTGGCACTTCCACAGGTTCGATATAACCTTTTTCAAGCAAACCTTTCCAAGCAGATGGACTACAAGCGGTCGGTTTGGTAAATAATTTTGCAAAATTAGATAGCTCCGTTAATAGCTCTTTTTGTTTCTTTGCCCGATTTAAGCTCTGATCGACTAATGCATTTTTGCCTAATTCAGTTATCGTGAAATAAGTGATGTCGGCTCTTTCAGCGGACGAGCCTTGACGAAGTTTGATTGGTAAAGCGGTTTGTAATACTTCGCCTAAAGGAGCGTGATAATACTTAGCCGCCCAAGCTAATAATTGCCAACTATCCTCATCAAAAATAGATTCGCTATCAAGCACTTCATCAATGGGTTTGAGTTTTTCTAGAGGCAAATCACTGGATTCAGGGAATTCAACCACAATACCGATTTTACGTTGTCGTCCAAAAGGAACTGCAACCCTTGCTCCGACAACAACTTCCATCATTTCTGGCAAGAGATAATCAAAATAGCGAAAAAGAGGAACAGGCAACGCAATGCGAATAACAGTCATAGTATTATGCTTTTTTACTAAAGCTATCAATAGTTAATAGTACAATGGCGACACTCAAACAAGCCATTAAAATGTAGGATTGTGAATCTAGCACTTCGCCAATGGCAAAAGAAATAATGAGCATCACCAATGGCTCAACATATCCCATTAACCCTAGCACATTAACTGGTAAAATATTACTTGAGGCAACAAAACACATAAATCCAAAACCATTTACAATGCCAAATAAGATCAGATAGTAGTATAAATACTTATTTTGACTAATGATTATAGACATATCTAATTGTAGCACATGGTATAACGCCCAAGGTAAACAGAGAATAAGCTCAATCACAAATGTCGCAAGAGTATTAATATTGAAATAGCGTCGAATCACAATATAGGTTGAATAACCAAATGCGACGACAAAAGTCGCCCAAGATATTTCACTATTTAAGAAAATACTCACGCCCACACCGATACAAGCAAAGACTAAAGCTAACCATTTGAATGGCGAAAAATACTCTTTAAATACAATCTTACCTAATGCGGCTGTAACAATAGGCAACAATAAATATCCAACAGAAACTTGGATTGCTTGGCCGTTATTCGGTGCCCATAAAAATAACCATAATTGTGTCCCTAAATTACAAGCCAACAACATAATAAATCCAATCAACCAAGGCTTTTCTTTGATTTTCCTTGCCAAATCTTTAAATGCACCTTGCTGATTAAATAAAAAGATTGCTAAAAGTAGCATAGGAATTAGCACTAAAATACGGAAACCAAACATTCCCATATCAGGTAAGGGTTGCAAAAGAATAGCAAAATAAAATCCCATGCCAAACAAGATATTTGCACCTAACGACAATAAAACTCCTTTTAGCATCTATTCCACCTTTATTCGTTGTTTTTTACGTAACAATAATATACCATCTAATCCTAAGAAAAAGAGAGCAACTGCCAGACAAATCATCAGTATATAAGCACTAGGTTGTAATGTTTCACCAATAATAAATGAAACCAATAATAATCCCAAAGGCTCTATATAGCCTAATAATCCCAGTAAATTAAATGGTACTAAAGTACTAGCCATCGTATAAGCTAACAAGGCTGCTCCACTTAATAAGCCTAATAAAAATAGGTAAATATAAATATTGTCGTTGCTTACTTTAACCTGTGTCATATCAACTTGACTAATAAAATAAATTGCTACAAAACATAGCAAAGTAATTTCTAACACAAAACTGTGAATATGACTAATATCAAATCGTTTTCGCAACATAAAATAAGCAGGATAACCCACCATGACCAAACTACTTACCCAAGATAATGTCCCCGAAAGGAAAATATTACTTAGCACGCCCACTAATGCAAAACTAATTGCTAGCCATTTATTTAAGGAAAGGTTTTCTTTATAAACAAATTTTCCTACCGCCACCATAATAATAGGCATTAACAAATAACCAATAGAAACATCAATAGCTCGCCCATTATTGGGAGCCCATAAAAAAAGCCACATTTGTACACCGACAAGACTGGCAGAAAGGAATAAAACTAAAATTAAATACGGTTCGTTTTTTATTCTATGAAGAAAACTAATAAATTCTTTTTGTTGCTTAAATCCAACAATTGCCCCCCACAAAACAGGTAACATTGCCACCATTCTAAAACCAAAGATATCTTCACCTGTAAGTGGTTTTAAAAAAGTGGCGAGATAATATAATGTACCAAACAAAACCGATGCAAATACTGAAAAGAAGATACCTTTATACATATAAAAATTGCTCTCGCTACAAAATAGGAAAATAATACAATAAAGAAAGGCGTATAACTTATAACTATACACCTTTACATCAACCTAAATTTATTTAGCTTTGGCGATATGTCTTAAGGAATTTTTCTAAACGTCCTATTGCTTCTTCTAATTGATGTACATAAGGTAAAGTCACAACTCGGAAGTGATCAGGCTTATGCCAGTTAAAACCAGAACCTTGTACAAGCAATACTCGCTCTTGTTGTAATAAATCTAAAATAAATTTTTGATCGTCTTTAATTCCAAATATTTCTGTATCAATTTTGGGGAACATATACATTGCTCCTTTTGGTTTAACACAACTAATCCCCGGAATTTGCGTTAATAATTCATAGGCTTTATTACGTTGCGCTAATAGACGCCCACCCGGTAAAATCAGTTCATTGATACTTTGATATCCACCTAATGCTGTTTGAATTGCATGTTGCATTGGAGTGTTGGCACACAAACGCATTGATGCAAGCATTTCTAGCCCCTCAATAAATCCTTTTGCTTGGTGTTTAGGTCCATTTAGTACCATCCAACCTTGACGAAAACCGGCTACACGATAAGTTTTTGATAGTCCATTATAAGTTACCGTTAATAAATCAGGAGCTAAAGCAGCAATATGGTGATGAACTGCACCATCATAAAGAATCTTTTCATAAATTTCGTCAGCAAAAATAATTAAATTATGTTGACGTGCTAATTCCGCAATTTCTAATAGTACCGCTCGACTATATACCGCACCTGTTGGGTTGTTCGGATTAATCACTAAAATTGCTTTAGTGTTTGGCGTAATCTTGGCTTTAATATCTTCAATATCAGGGAACCATTCATTTTCTTCATCACAGAGATAATGTACCGCCTTTCCACCGGCCAAGGTTGCAGCAGCTGTCCATAATGGATAATCAGGCATAGGAATTAAAATTTCATCGCCATTATTTAGCAATGCTTGCATTGACATCGTAATCAGCTCTGATACACCGTTACCAATAAACACATCATTTACATCAATCTCAAGCAAGCCTTTCAATTGATAATATTGAACGATTGCCTTACGAGCAGAATACAGCCCTTTCGAGTCGCAATAACCTTGTGCAGTAGGTAAATTTCTAATCACATCAACCAATATTTCAGCTGGAGCATCAAACCCAAAAGGAGCAGGATTCCCAATATTCAATTTGAGAATTTTATGCCCTTCTTCTTCTAGCCTAAGTGCTTCCTTATGTATTGGCCCACGAATATCATAACGCACATGAGCAAGTTTATCTGTTTTTGCAAAACGCTCCATTTCTACTTCCTAATAGATAAATTATAATATGATGAAAAATATCTCACTCTACTCTGATTTTTAAAGAAAAAAAAGAGGAATTGAGCTAGAATAACAATCTTTTTTTATCAATTGTGTTGGATTTACCGCAAAGTTTACTTATGTCTATTTTTACAGAATTAAAACAAAAATTATATACAGCATTAACAGAAATCAACACAGATCAAGGAATCGTTCAGCTGGTTGTAGAAACAACATTAGTTGCTGAAGATACTGATTTACTCGGTTGGTTAAAAGAAAATATAACTTATCCTCACTTTTTTTGGAAAAATCGTTCAGCTGAACTTACGTTTGCTTCGATAGGGCAAGTTCGCCAATTCTCCACATTAGAGTCAGCTCAACAATTTAGCCAACAAACAGGTTATAATCTCTTCGGTGGAATTAAGTTTGAATGTGAATGCAGATTTATTCTACCTCGTATCGTTATTACAAAAACCAAGGCGAAACTGACCACCTACTTATATATTGATACAACCCAACTTGCAGAAGAAAAACAACAAAGTGAAATAGCAATCAACAGCTTAGATACTATTCAACAATTAACTACACCACATTATCAAATTCTTGATCACGAAAGTGTGACTGATTTTACAACGTGGAAAAGTAATATTGAAAAAGCCATCCAGGCGATTCGAGCAAATCAATTTAGTAAAGTTGTACTAGCGAATGCCTCAACGCTTACCTTTAATCAATCGCTTTCAGCCTACGATTTACTGATAATAAGTCAACAAAAAAATCTTGGGTGTTATCATTTTCTATGGTCTGAAAAAGCGGAAAGTGCATTTATTGGCTCAAGCCCAGAAAAGCTTTATCAACGCAATGAACAACAGTTTTATACTGAAGCACTAGCTGGCACTGTGGCAGTAACGAGCGATCCACAACAGACAGAACGAAATGGCATGTGGTTATTAAGCGACTCAAAAAATATCCACGAAAATCAATTAGTGGTCGATAACATCTATCACCATATCAAAGATAGTATTGAAGATATTCAAGTAAGTAAGGCTGAAATTAAACGGTTACACAACGTTCAGCATTTACGTCGTAATATTCAGGCCACACTCAAAAAAGGTGTATCCGATGCAGATTGTCTTGAACGTATTCATCCAACAGCTGCTGTTGCTGGCTTACCTCGCTTGTTAGCCAAACAATTTATTGCAGAAAATGAAAGATTTAAACGTAATTGGTATGCAGGAACATTAGGCTATTTTAACCCAGCTCACGCAGAGTTTAGTGTTGCTCTACGCTCGGCTCAAATTGAAAAAAATAAAATCACTCTATACGCAGGAGCAGGCATTGTTGAAGGTTCTGATCCAGAATCAGAATGGCAAGAAATTGAGCGAAAATCACTTGCGATGGCAAGTTTGTTTGTGAAATAAACAGCCACACTATTTTTAGTCTCTTACAAGCGGTTAATTCGGCTCAAGTTTTTACAAAAATGTAGAGGAATCTAACCGCTTAATATAAATAAACTAATCTGAAAATCAATATCCCCAATACATACCTGAACGTCCCCATCCATGGTGATAGCCAATAGAAGGATAAATTATTGGGTAATTGTTATATACTCTAACTTTTACAACTTTATCACTATGGTTTAAATCGCTCTCATCATAATTTTGATTACCAACAGTATTTCCTGAAGCAACTCGTTGCTGATATTCCTGTACCGTTTTCATATCCATTGGTACCGTACTATGTTGTTCAGGTAGCGCACATCCAACAATAATAAAAGATGAAATAATCGGTAATAAATATTTTTTCATTCTTTACTCCTTTATTTAGCAAAAAGGCACCTCTAAGGTGCCTTTTCTCTATTCTTCAAAATTATTCAAAAAATTAAAGAGCAGATTTTGCTTTTTCAACTAAAGCTGCAAATGCAACTTGGTCAAATACTGCGATATCAGCAAGGATCTTACGATCGATTTCAACAGAAGCTTTTTTCAAGCCATTGATGAATTTGCTGTATGATAAACCGTTTTGACGAGCCGCAGCGTTGATACGTGCAATCCATAATTGACGGAATTGACGTTTACGTTGACGACGGTCACGGTAAGCATATTGTGCAGCTTTAACTACTGCTTGGAAAGCAACACGATACACACGTGAACGTGCACCATAATAACCTTTAGCAGCCTTAAGAACTTTCTTATGGCGTGCTCTTGCAATAACACCACGTTTTACACGAGCCATTATTTATCTCCTATTTGTCTAATTTAACTAAAATTTACTAATCGTACGCTCGTGCTTATGCGTATGGCAAGCACGCTACTACTAAAACTTGGTCTGCTTTTGCAACCATTGATTTATGACGTAGATGACGTTTACGTTTAGTGGTTTTCTTAGTCAAAATATGACGTAAGTGAGATTGTTTACGTTTGAAACCGCCAGAAGCTGTTTTTTTGAAACGCTTCGCAGCACCACGTACTGTTTTAATTTTAGGCATTGTTAAAATAACTCCGCATTGTTTAAGTTAATCACTAATAATAAGGCGAAAACAAGCGGTAAGTTCTGCTAAAAAATTAGCAAATCTTACCGTCATTCTACTTAGATGCACTTATTATTTCTTTTTTGGGGCTAATACCATCACAGCTTGACGTCCCTCAAGTTTGCCTGGTGCTGATTCCACCACTGCAATCTCGGCTAAATCGTTTTTAACACGATCTAACACGTCTAAACCGATCTCTTGGTGAGCCATTTCACGTCCACGATAGCGAACAGTGACTTTAGCTTTATCCCCATCTTCTAAAAAGCGAATCAGGTTGCGTAGTTTTACCTGATAGTCGCCTTCGTCTGTACCTGGACGGAATTTAACTTCCTTCACTTGTACAACTTTCTGTTTTTTCTTCTGCTCTTTTGCTGCTTTTTCTTTCTCGTAAATGAACTTACCATAGTTCATAATACGACAAACTGGTGGCTCAGCATTCGGGCTAATTTCAACTAAATCTAATTCAGCTTCTTCGGCTCTAGCTAGAGCATCTTGAATGGATACGATACCAATTTGTTCGCCATGTTGGTCTGTTAAACGAACTTCTTTTACACGAATTTCATCATTAAGGCGATGAGCGCGATTTGTTTGAACACGTTTTACGGGTTTAATAGTACTATTCCTCTAGTAAATTTAACTTACGATCATACCGCTTGCAGAAGATATGATTTCTTACTTATAGGCTCTACCTAGATAGAGCAAAACGGGGGACATTCTACTGAATTTTACATTTTCAATCAAGCCTAATTTGTATACATATTGCAAATTTACTAATCCAACAACTTTAAATTACTACTTGACTAAGCTGTGATATCGGTTCTATTTTTCGTATAATATATAATAACGCAATAATTATATTACATTATAAGGAAATTTATATGAAAAAAAGCCCATTAGCTCTGTTTCTTTTATTAAGTACTAGTACATTTGCTCAAGAGATCATTATTTTTGGAGACAGCCTTAGCGATATAGGGCAAAATAATTGGGGACATAAAGCCAGTTATTCTATCAATGGACAGGAAAATCCTTTATATAATGAATCATTAGCAAAATTATTAGATTCTGATATCAAAGCGTATACAAAAGGCGGTACAAATTACGCATACAGTGGAGGTGTGCTTTTAGCCTCTAATAGCACTAAATCAATCAAACAACCTAATATATTACTCAATAACCAAGTCGATAATTACTTAATGCATCAAGTAAATCCTGAATCGCTACATATTATGTGGATGGGAGGTAATGATATTGCTGCTATACTGCAAACTGCAATAAGCAAACAGACTTCTGGCGAACAGTTTTCTTATATTCTAAATTCAGCACAACAACTTGCTGATGAAAATGCAAAACAATGGGAAAAGCTCTTCTCAAAAGGAATAAATACAGTTGTAATGCCAACAATTCCTAATGTGCTATACACACCAGAGTTTTTTAACCAATTTGGTAATGCTATAGCTCAAAGCATCAGAGATAAGATCAATACACCACTTCAACAAAAAAACACTAGTATCAGTTTAACGGATCAATTTATTCTCAGCACTATACCATCTCATTTCGAAACAATTTTTAAAGAAGAACAAAATAAACTGCAAGATACAACACAAGAAAAATTCACTGATTTTGATCAGGCACGAAGAAGTGTATTACGAAATTCAGTAGAAAAATTGTACCAAGTATACGGTTCTCAATTAAGTAATTATTTAACAAAAGAAGAGGCTATCTTATTACTTAATTCCAAATATCAAGAAACCGCACAAAATGCTGAGCAAGTTACTTCATTGCTAAATACAACGATAACGAGAAAAATAAACCAAGTGGGTGGAAATGTTGTTCGCCTTGATACAAATGGATTATTTAAAGAATTATTATCTAATCCAACCGCCTATGGATTATCTAATACAGTTAGTATGGCTTGTACTGAAGGTACTGTTGATTTAGATGAATTATCTCATTCATGTAATAAAACAGATAGTTCAGCAAATTCAATGATGTTTGCCGATAGTTTTCACCCAAATGTATTAGTCCATAACATCATCGCTGATTATATTTTCACAACATTAAATTCACCAAAAGAGATGAAAATACTCTCTCATTTAGCCGATCATAATGCAGAAAATGCAATGAATATAGCTAGACAAGAAAGCAATCGTAATCATTTTTTACATCAAGATCCTAAAACGGTCAGTGCTATATCCATTTATGAGAAACAAAAAGATGGCGATAACCTATATGTTGGTGCAAAAATTCAATTTAATCCAGAATGGCAATTGAGTGCGATATTTGGACATCAACAACAAGATGGAAACCTTGGACTAACCAGCGCTAAAAGTAAAACAAAATTAGTTAATACTACGTTACGTTACGATGCAGAAAAATGGTGGTTCGGCTCTAGTTTACAAGTAAGTATTGCTGATTATGATAGTCAACGTAACATAAAATTAGGTAATGTTCAGCATACACACAAAGGAACAACGAGTGGTTCATCAATGTTAGCCTCATTATTTGGTGGATATGGATGGGATTGGGGAAATCATACACTTTCACCCACAATCGATATGACATATTCATTAGACAAAATTGATCCTTTTGGCGAAAAAGGAATGAAAGCGACAAGTCTAGCTTTTGATGAACAATCTCACCGTCAATTTAAAACAGGATTAGGACTTGAATATCGCTATAAAATTGCAAATTTCCAACCTTATCTATCCGCTCGTTGGGTTAATGAATGGTTACATAAAGATCAAACACTCCATGTTGGCTTAAATGGTAGCAAATTTAACGTATTACTTGAGCCACAAGATCACTCTTGGGTAGATTTACAGGCAGGAATACAATGGCAAGCAAAAAGCATTCCATTGCAAATTTATGCAGGTCTAACGCAAGAAGTGGGTAGAAAACATAGTTTAGCAAAAACAAAAGCAAACTTAGGTATTCAATATCAATTCTAAAGCCATTTCTAAGACAATAAAAAAGTTGCTATCGATATAATCTTTAGCAACTTTTATTTTCATAATTAAACTACAAATAACTTACTGCAAATATTACTCTTCTCCAAACAATTTCAACTCACGTTGTCTTACTTGGTTTTTAAGAATTTCGGTAAATTCTTCGATAGTGAATGTACCTAAGTCTTTACCTTTACGAGTACGCACTGCAACTTTGCCTGCTTCGATTTCTTTATCACCACAAACAAGCATATAAGGTACACGACGTAAGGTATGTTCACGAATCTTAAAGCCGATTTTTTCGTTACGTAAATCAGATTTAACACGTAAGCCTGCATCAGATAATGTTTTCACAACATTTTGTACATAATCTGCTTGGCTGTCAGTAATATTCAACACAACGGCTTGCACAGGTGCTAACCATGCAGGGAAGAATCCTGCGTATTCTTCTGTAATAATACCGATAAAGCGTTCTAACGATCCTAAAATTGCACGGTGGATCATTACTGGTGTCTTACGCTCATTATCTTCTGCAACATAAGATGCACTTAAACGTTCTGGTAAGAAGAAATCAAGCTGAATTGTGCCACATTGCCATGCACGATCTAAGCTATCATGTAATGTGAACTCAATTTTAGGACCATAGAATGCTCCTTCACCTTCTTGAATTTCATACTCAAGTCCGTTATGAGTCAATGCTGCTGCTAAATCTGCCTCCGCTTTTGCCCACATTTCATCTGTACCAATGCTGTTTTCCGGACGAGTTGATAATTTCACTTTGATATTATCAAAGCCGAAAGTGCTGTAGATGTCATATACCATTTTGATACATGAAGTTACTTCATTTTCCACTTGCTCTACAGTACAGAAAATATGTGCATCATCTTGAGTAAATCCACGCACACGCATGATTCCGTGTAAAGAACCCGATGGCTCATTACGGTGACAAGAGCCGAACTCCGCCATACGCAATGGTAAATCACGGTAAGATTTTAAGCCTTGGTTAAAGATTTGAATATGACCCGGACAGTTCATCGGTTTAATTGCATATTCACGGTTTTCAGATGAAGTAGTAAACATCATCGCACCGTAATTTTGCCAGTGACCTGTTTTTTCCCAAAGCACTCTATCCATCATAAATGGACCTTTTACTTCTTGGTAATCATACTGTTTTAATTTAGTACGCACGAAAGTTTCAAGTTCACGGAAGATTGTCCAACCATCATTGTGCCAGAACACCATACCCGGTGCTTCTTCTTGTAGGTGGAATAAATCTAATGCTTTACCGATTTTACGGTGGTCACGTTTTGCAGCTTCTTCTAAGCGAGTTAAGTATGCAGATAATTGTTTTTTATCCGCCCAAGCTGTTCCATAAATACGTTGCAACATTTTATTTTTGCTGTCACCACGCCAGTATGCGCCTGCCACTTTTTGTAATTTAAAATGATGACAGAAACGCATATTAGGTACATGAGGACCACGACACATATCAATATATTCTTGGTGATGATAAAGTGCAGGATGATCTGTTTTAGCAATATTTTCATCCAAAATTGCCATTTTGTATGGCTCGCCACGTTTCTCAAATACGTCGTGAGCTTCTTGCCAAGTCACACGTTTTTTAACAACATCATAATTTGTATCCGCTAACTCATGCATACGTTTTTCTAATGCATCAATATCTTCTTGAGTAAGCGAGCGATCAAGATCAACGTCATAATAGAAACCATTGTCAATCGTTGGACCAATTGCCATTTTAACGTTAGGGAAAAGTTGTTTGATTGCATGCCCTAATAAGTGTGCTGTTGAGTGACGGATGATCTCTAAGCCGTCTTCATCTTTAGCCGTAATAATTTCAAGGGTTGCATCTTGATCGATAATATCTGAGGCATCACGACGTTCGCCATTCACACGCCCTGCAATCGTTGCTTTAGCTAAACCAGCTCCAATACTTTGTGCAACTTCCATAACAGAAACAGGGTTTTCGAATTGGCGTTGAGAGCCATCAGGTAATGTAATAATTGGCATAATAAATTCCTTACAGTGGTAACCCATACGAGAGGTTACTTGTTATTAGTTTGAAGATTTTGCAAAAAAATGAAACGAAAAGACCGCTTCAAGCGGTCAGTTTAAGGTGATTTTTTGCAATTATTGAGTACTTTACTCGCCCTCACAAATGGGCGGACGAAAAAGCAGGGGGGATTTTACCATAAAAAAACATAAATTTTGATAAAAACCTAAAAATCTCACTGTTTCAATAAAATAATTATTTTTATTTTTAAAATATATTGAAATACTAAAAAATAATTCGTAAAGTATTAGTTACATTAACGTAAAAAATAATATACACAAAAGGAGATATTATGTCACCAGTTAAAAATAAAGATAGCATTCATAATGTTAATATTGCAGATGAAAAAGTGTTGATAACACCAGCGGAACTAAAGACTAAGTTACCTTTATCTTGTAATCTTGCCCAACAAATTGAGCAATCACGTCATACAATTGCCAATATCATCCATAAAAAAGACCCAAGATTACTTATTATCATTGGTCCTTGCTCTATTCATGATCTTATTTCTGCCATGGAATACGCACATAAATTAAAAACTCTTTCTGATAAGTTGCAAGATCAATTATATATTGTAATGAGAGTTTATTTTGAAAAACCAAGAACGACGGTGGGTTGGAAAGGTTTAATTAATGATCCTGATATTGATGGGAGTTTCAATGTAGAAAAAGGTTTACATCTTTCCCGCAAATTACTTTTAAACTTAGCTGAACTTGGATTACCTTTAGCAACAGAAGCACTAGATCCTATCAGTCCACAATATATTGCTGATGTATTTAGTTGGTCTGCAATTGGTGCAAGAACGACAGAATCACAAACTCACAGAGAATTAGCATCGGGACTTTCTATGCCCGTTGGTTTTAAAAATGGTACCGATGGTAGTTTAAATACTGCAATTAATGCAATGAAAGCTGCTTCACAAGGACATAGTTTCATTGGAATAAACCAAAAAGGACAAGTTAATTTACTTAAAACCAGCGGTAACCATGATGGACATATTATTTTACGAGGGGGTAAAGTCCCAAATTATCAAGCAGAATTTGTGATGGAGTGTGAAACAGCTTTATTACAAGCTAATTTAGAAACAGCTATTATGATTGATTGCAGTCACGGAAATTCCAATAAAGACTATAAACGTCAACCTGCTGTTGCTGAAGATGCTGTAAATCAAATTGTACAAGGTAATAAATCAATTATTGGATTAATGATAGAAAGTCATCTAAATGCAGGTAACCAAAATGCGAACCAGCCTCTATCAAAAATGAAATATGGTGTTTCAATTACCGATGCCTGTATTGATTGGGAAACAACAGAAACCTTATTAACTAATCTGGCTAATATATTAAAGTATAAACGACATCATATCTAATGTAATAGGTTCAATAATCTTTTTATTGAGCCTATTATTATTTTATCAAATTAGTTTTAAACTACTCTAACGTCTTACCTTTTAATTCTGGCACCAAAAAAATTGTAGCTAGTATATCTAATAAGTAAATTCCTGCTAGGAATGCGATGGCTGCTTGAAAAGAATAAATTGAAACTAATGTTCCAACAATTACTGGACCAAATCCACCAACAGCTCTGCCTATATTGAATAACACATTTTGAGCAGTTGCTCTTGCTTCCGTTGGATATGCCTCTGACATTAACGCACCATATCCGCCCATCATACCATTGACAAACATCCCTAAAATTGCCCCTGCAAACAACATATAGTTTGCATCAGATAATTGGGAATAGACTAGAATACTCACCACAGCTCCGCTTTGAAATATAAGGAAACTTGGTTTACGCCCTATCCTATCGGCTAATTGTCCAAATAACCAAATACCAAACATCATTCCGCAAATGGTAAATGCGGTCCATAACCCTGATTTAGTTAAACTTAATCCTAGCTGATTAGAAAGAAAATTTGGCATCCAAATCATAATGCCGTAGTAACCAAAATTTTGTACGGAGGTTAATACGACTACACCCAAACTCACTTTTGCTGTTGCTTTATCTTTAACTAATAATTTGAATGAATATAGCTTTGAGCTAGATTGAGATGATGATTGAGATAATTTCTCTACTTGTCTTCTCATAAACACTTCTGGCTCATGCAATCTTGAGCGTAAAAACCATGCGACAAACGCTGGAAAAATACCGACGACGAACATGCCTCGCCAACCAATTATTGGTAATAAAAATGGAGTTAATAAAGCTGCAGCTAATACGCCCAATTGCCAACCTAATGCAACATAGGAAGATGCTCTGGCCCTATGCTTAGCAGGCCATGCTTCAGCTGCTAACGCCATACCGATACCAAATTCTCCACCTAAACCAATACCTGCAATAGTGCGATATACAAGCAAATCCCAATAACCTTGTGCTAACGCACACAGTCCTGTAAAAACTGCAAATAAAAGAATGGTCCAAGTAAGCACTCGAATACGTCCATACTTATCACTTAATGCACCAAATACAATACCACCAAAAACAGCACCAATAAGTGTCCAAGTAACAAGTGAGCCTGATTGAGTGGGAGTTAATGCTAAATCAGCAGAAATTGCTGATAGCATAAAACCTAAGATGAGAAGATCGAATCCATCCATTGCATAACCGACAACAGATCCTAATAAGGCTTTCCAACCTTCTTTAGTGACTTGATTATTCATTTTGTATCCTTTTGCTACTCTCTGTTAGCCTATTAAAGTGAAATAAGATTTCTCCTCAAAGAAATCGGCAGGTATTCTACTAATTTTTTAAAAAGATAAAAGAAAAATCTCTTTCTTATAGCATTAAATTATTCATAATTTCATCACTTATAACTAAATGAATTATCTCCATTTAAAAAATCCCCAAATTACGCTATTCTATACGGCAATTTTCTCATTTAAATTCCAAGGTTATAAAATATGCAACAACAATATAATCCAAGTGTGATTGAGCCTAAAGTGCAGAAGTATTGGGCTGAAAATAAAGTATTTAAAGCGATTAAAGACGAGTCGAAAGAAAAATATTACTGCTTGTCTATGTTCCCTTACCCATCTGGTCGTTTGCATATGGGGCATGTGCGTAACTATACTATTGGTGATGTAATCTCTCGCTATCAACGTATGAATGGTAAAAATGTACTACAACCAATGGGTTGGGATGCGTTTGGTCTACCTGCGGAAGGGGCTGCGATCAAACATAAAACAGCACCAGCAAAATGGACTTACGAAAATATCGAATATATGAAAAATCAGCTCAAAATTTTGGGCTTTGGATTTGACTGGGATCGTGAAGTTACCACTTGTAAACCTGAATATTACAAATGGGAACAATGGTTCTTTACTGAATTATATAAAAAAGGCTTAATTTATCGTAAGACTTCAACAGTAAACTGGTGTCCGAATGATGAAACTGTATTAGCTAATGAACAAGTTCATGAAGGTTGTTGCTGGCGTTGTGATACTCCAGTGGAACAACGTGAAATTCCACAATGGTTTATTAAGATCACTGATTATGCAGAACAATTATTAAATGGATTAGATACTCTACCTAACTGGCCTGATCAAGTAAAAGCAATGCAACGCAACTGGATTGGTCGTTCAGAAGGGGTTGAAATCACTTTTGATATTAAAGATTCTGATGAAAAACTTCCAGTTTATACTACTCGTCCTGATACATTTTATGGAGTGAGTTATGTTGCAGTTGCAGCCGCTCATCCATTAGCAACCTTAGCTGCAAAAAATAATCCAGAACTAACCGCTTTCATCAATGAAGCAAAAAATACCAAAGTGGCAGAAGCCGAATTAGCTACAATGGAAAAGAAAGGGATGGCAACTGGCTTGTATGCTATTCATCCATTAACTAAACAAGAAGTGCCTGTTTGGGTGGCAAACTTTGTATTAATGCACTACGGAACAGGTGCTGTAATGGCAGTACCTGCACACGACCAACGTGACTTCGAATTTGCACAGAAATACGATTTACAAATTAAACAAGTGATCGCACCGCTTGATAATTCAGAGTGGGATTTCTCCCAATCAGCCTTTGTTGAACACGGTAAGTTAATTAACTCTGATGAATTTGATGGATTAGATTTTGATGAAGCATTTAATGGTATTGCAAATAAATTAGAACAGCTTGGTGTAGGTAAACGTCAAGTGAATTATCGCTTGCGTGACTGGGGTGTTTCTCGCCAACGCTATTGGGGTTCGCCAATTCCAATGCTTACATTAGAAAATGGTGATGTTGTACCTGTACCAATGGAAGATTTACCAATTGTATTACCTGAAGATGTGGTAATGGATGGCGTAAAAAGTCCGATTAAAGCGGATCCAGAATGGGCGAAAACAACCTACCAAGGTCAGCCTGCATTGAAGGAAACAGATACCTTTGATACCTTTATGGAATCATCTTGGTACTATGCTCGCTACACATCACCACAATATCAACAAGGTATGTTAGATAGTGATGAAGCAAACTATTGGTTACCGGTGGATCAATATATTGGTGGGATTGAACACGCAACAATGCACTTACTGTACTTCCGTTTCTTCCACAAATTATTACGTGATGCTGGACTAGTCAATAGTGATGAACCAAATGACAAACTACTCTGTCAAGGAATGGTACTAGCTGATGCATTCTACTATACAAGCCCAACTAACGAACGTATTTGGGTTTCACCAACAGAAGTGACTTTAGAAAAAGACGAAAAAGGCCGTATCATTAAAGCCTTTGATAAAGAAGGTCGTGAGCTTGTTCATAGTGGTATGACTAAGATGTCAAAATCCAAAAACAATGGTATCGATCCACAAGAAATGGTGGATAAATATGGTGCAGATACCGTACGTCTATTTATGATGTTTGCTTCACCGGCAGAAATGACACTTGAGTGGCAAGAGTCTGGTGTGGAAGGTGCAAAACGTTTCTTAGGTCGTTTATGGAATCTTGTATTTGAATATCAACAAGCGCCTGCGACTGTGGCATTAGATCCTTCATCACTTTCAAGCGAACAAAAAGCTTTACGTCGTGAAGTACATAAAACTATTGCTAAAGTGAGTGATGATATTGGTCGTCGTCAAACCTTTAATACTGCGATTGCAGCCATTATGGAATTGATGAATAAACTCACTAAAGCACCACTTACGCAAGCTCAAGATAAAGCTGTAATGGCAGAAGCCTTAAGTGCTATTGTGCGTATGCTCTATCCTATTACTCCACATATCTGCTTTGAATTGTGGCATGCTTTAGGTAATGAAAGCACTATCGACTTTGCCCCTTGGGTAAAAGCTGATGAATTAGCGATGGTTGAAGATGAAAAACTTGTAGTTGTTCAAGTAAATGGTAAAGTACGTGGTAAAGTTACTGTTCCTACGAATGCAACTGAAGAAGAAGTCAAAACAATAGCATTAAACGATGAAAATGTAGCTAAACATTTAAATGGATTAAATATTATTAAAGTGATTTATATTCCATTTAAAATGTTAAGTATTGTTGCTAAATAATCGTTCTCTATTTATCCTAGCTCAATAGAGCTAGGAATAGTAAGCGGTAATTTATTGGAAAAGTTTTACAAAACTTTTCCAGTTACTCATAAAATTAAAAGGAAAATCCATGTTTAATAAATGTACTTTTCTCCTCGTATTTTTACTTACTGCCTGTGGGTGGCATTTCAAAACGAGTGAACGTTTCCCTGAAGAACTCCGTACATTACATTATGAAAGTTCAGATATGTATAGTGATATGTCTCGTGTTTTACGTAATGAATTATTACTTAATGGAATTACTGTATTACCTAGTGAAGATAATTCCTCTGCGGCAACATTACGTCTAAATGCAACAGAAAATAGTTCCGTGGTAGCGTCGGTGTTTAAACAAGCAAGGGAAGCTGAAAAGATTCTTAGCCTGACTGTTAAAGCTACAATGACAATTCCAGAAAAAGGTAGCTACCCTTTAGAAGTAACCGTTCATCGAACTTTCTTTGATGATTCTCGTGCTGCACTTGCGAAATCAGAAGAAAGAACAGCCATTATTAATCAAATGTACGAACAAGCCTCACGCCAACTATTAGTAAAAATGATCGGATTACAGAAAGAATTGGCAAAACACAAATAACCTATGATTCAGCGTATTTTTTCTGAAGGATTAGATCTTGCCCTAGAAAAAGGCTTAAAGTCTTTTTATCTGCTCAATGGGCAAGATGTACTATTAGTATTGGAAAGTAAAGATAAAATTATTGCTACAGCTCACCAATATGGTTTTGATGAAAAAATAGAAATCGTTATCAATAATGAAACTAAATGGGATGATCTTGCTGATCAATTACAATCAACAGGGTTATTTTCTAGTAAACAGATCATTATTCTTAATTTTCCTGATAATCCTACCACTACGCATCAAAAGCAATTGACGAGTTTATTAGAGCTTGCCCATCCTGATGTGCTATTTATCTTGCATTTTCCTAAATTAACCAAAGTAATGGAAAAGCAACCTTGGTTATCAATCATAGAAAATAATGGAATCCAGATTCAGTGCCAAACACCTGATATTACAAAATTACCCACTTGGTTAAAACATCGAGCTAAATCAATGCAACTACAATTAGATCAAGGAACCATTGATCTACTCTGCTATAGTTATGAAGGCAATCTTCTTGCTCTCAAACAAACACTACAATTATTGCAGTTACAATATCCAAATCAAATAATCACACCACTCAAAGCTAAAGAAGTCATTGCTCAATCTGCTCAATATACGCCATTTCAATGGATTGATGCATTATTGCAAGGTAAGGTAACACGTGCAGCTCACATTCTAAATCATCTAAAAAATGAAGAAACACAACCCGTTGTACTAGTTAGAATTATTCAAAAAGAATTGATGATCTTACTTGAAATTACTCGTTCACCAATGGTGGTAAATAGTAATGAGCCACTATTTAATCGTAATTTACGAGTAGAATTTGACCGCTTGAAAGTATGGCAAAATCGTCGTCCAATTTATCAAAGTGCAGTACAACGATTAACTTATCGTAAACTTTACCAACAAATCCAAGCCCTTGCCGAACTTGAAAAACAAATCAAACAAGAATTTAGTGATGAAATTTGGGCAAGTATAGAACATTTAGGGCTATTATTTACCTAATGTATTACATAGCCAACGGGCTATTACCATCTTCTAATAACGATAATTTACAAAGCATTCCTATCATCTAATAGTTAGTTTAATACACTTAAATTTATGTTCGTATCCCATAAACATTAAATTTCCCAATAAATTGGTATTTCAAAATATACTATACTGGTGTATAGTATATTATCTATTTATATGAAGGACTAAATTTATGCCAAATTCTCTAGAAGATAAGAAAAAAATTATAACTAGAATAAAAAGAATTAAGGGACAGATTCAAGCATTAGAATCTAATCTAGATAATGTGACTGAATCCGATTGTCGCACAACTTTACAACAAATTGCGGCTATTCGAGGTGCAACAAATGGCCTAATGGCAGAAATTTTAGAAATTCATATAAAAGAGTCATTTAATTTGGAAAATAATCCTGATCCAAAAATAGATGAACCTATTAAAGACGTTATAAATATTATTAGAACTTATCTTAAATAAACCTAACTTAAGGAAAAAATAATGAAATCACGTGCAGCTGTAGCTTTTGAGCCAGGTAAACCACTAGAAATTGTAGAAATAGATGTTGAATCACCTAAAAAAGGAGAGGTTCTCATCCGTAATACTCATACGGGAGTTTGTCATACTGATGCATTCACCTTATCAGGTAATGATCCAGAGGGAGTTTTTCCTGTAATTTTAGGCCATGAAGGAGCTGGCATTGTTATTGAAGTTGGAGAAGGTGTAACAAGCGTTAAGCCTGGTGATCATGTTATACCATTATATACAGCAGAATGTGGAGAATGTGAATTCTGTAAATCAGGCAAAACTAATCTTTGCGTTGCTGTTAGAGAAACTCAAGGAAAAGGACTCATGCCTGATGGTACTACTCGATATTCTTATAAAGGACAGCCTATTTACCATTACATGGGATGTTCAACTTTTAGTGAATATTCAGTAGTTGCAGAAGTTTCTCTAGCTAAAATTAATCCTAAAGCAAATCATGAACATGTGTGCCTATTAGGTTGTGGAGTTACAACTGGTATTGGTGCAGTTCATAATACTGCAAAAGTTCAAGAAGGCGATTCTGTTGCAATCTTTGGATTAGGTGCAATTGGGTTAGCCGTGGTGCAAGGAGCAAGACAAGCCAAAGCTGGTAGAATTATTGCTATAGATATAAATTCTAGTAAATTTGAATTAGCTAAAAAATTCGGTGCCACAGATTGCATTAATCCGCAAGATTATGACAAGCCGATTAAAGATGTCTTACTTGATATCAATAAATGGGGAATTGATCATACTTTTGAATGTATTGGTAATGTCAACGTAATGAGAGATGCTCTAGAAAGCGCTCATAGAGGGTGGGGACAATCAATCATTATTGGTGTTGCTGGTGCTGGACAAGAAATATCCACGAGACCATTCCAATTAGTTACAGGGCGAGTATGGAAAGGCTCTGCTTTTGGTGGAGTAAAAGGTCGTTCACAGTTACCTAATATGGTTGAAGATGCGATGAACGGAGATATTGAATTAGCACCTTTTGTTACCCATACAATGAAATTAGACGATATTAATAAAGCATTTGATTTAATGCACGAAGGAAAATCTATTCGCTCTGTTATTACCTACTAATTTAATGAATAATACAATTGTATAATAAACTGATTATGCAATTGTATTGTTTTTGCAGGATAATCATTATGGAAAAACTTGAAGAATATTATTGTTACAATGGTACCCAAACAGTTTGGTCTCATTATTCATCTACTCTAAATTGTAATATGAAATTTGCCATTTATATTCCCGAACAAGCAACACAAACTAGACTTCCTGTCTTATATTGGCTGTCGGGTCTTACATGTACAGAACAAAATTTCATCACTAAATCAGGTTTTCAACGATATGCATCTGAAAATAACATAATTGTAGTTGCACCAGATACTAGCCCTAGAGGGGAAAATGTGCCTGATAATGACTCCTATGATTTAGGTCAAGGAGCGGGGTTTTATGTTAATGCTTCTCAAAAGCCGTGGAATGTAAATTATCATATGTATGATTATATTTTAGAAGAGCTTCCAAAACTTGTAGAAAATAATTTTCCTGTAACAGATAAAAAATCTATATCAGGTCATTCTATGGGAGGACATGGTGCTTTAGTCTTAGCATTACGTAACCCCGATATATATACCAGCGTTTCAGCTTTTGCACCTATCGTATCGCCATCTCAGGTAGAATGGGGGAAGAAAGCATTTTCTCATTATTTAGGTCAAGATGAGAAAAATTGGGAATTATATGATTCAGTTAAATTAATTTTAAATGGATATAAAGCAGATAACATTTTCATCGATCAGGGACTAGCCGATAGTTTTTACAAAACCCAACTACACACTTATCTATTAGAAGATGCCTGTAATAGTAAGCAAGTACCAATAACAATTAGATATCATAATAATTATGATCATAGTTACTATTTTATATCAACATTTATTGAAGATCATATCCGTTATCATGCAGAAAAATTAAGAGAGTAATAGAAGATAAGCAAACTCAAATTAACCTGTATAATATTTTAAATATACTTGAATTGAGTTTGCTTATCTGTAAAACCTTAATCTAGTACTTCTATACCACATTGTTTTAATAAATCAGCAGTTTCATACATTGGAAGTCCCATTACTCCGGTAAAACTTCCTGTTAGATGGCTAATAAAGCAACCGCCGATGCCTTGAATGCCATAAGCTCCAGCTTTATCCATTGGTTGTCCTGTTGCAATATACGCATTAATTTCTAAATCAGAAAGCACCTTAAAAGTTACTTCACTGGTTTGTACACAGCTATACTGTTTTTCTCCATCACTGATACAAACCGCTGTAAATACTTGATGAGTTTTACCCGATAACCTTTTCAACATTGAATAAGCTTCATCTTTATCCTTTGGTTTACCTAAAATCATCTGATCGATAGATACCGTTGTATCAGCGGTCAATATTGGAAAATTTGCTAAATTTTTTGCGGATCTAACCGCTTGTGCTGCCTTATTTTTCTCGATAGCAACTCGCAGACAGTAACTTTTCGCCTCTTCATTAGGATGAGGGGTTTCATCTATTTCACTTTGTAGTGAGTGTAAATCTAATCCCAATTGTTGCAAAAGCTCCCAACGCCTAGGGCTATTTGAGGCAAGATAAATTGATTTCATTAACTATCCTTTATTGACTGACTATTTACGCACTAGACGATACAAACGACTTAATATTGAAACAGGTAATAAACGAGGAATCGCTCGACATAAAAAAACCGCCATACCAGACATATAACTTTGTATATTTAGCCTCTGCTTTAATTTAAACAATCGCCATTCAGCCTTCGCCTGCTCAACACCTTGACGACGTCCAACCATTCCATTCCCTACTCTTGCATAGACGAGTGTATCTTCCAAATTTGCGACTTTTTTACCGGTGGCAACAAGCTTAATCCATAAATAGTAATCTTCTTGTAAATCCTCATATCCACCACAAGCTAAAACTTCACTTTTCTGATAAGCAATCGTCATATGATTAAATGGGCAACGTATTTTTGTAAATTCAATAATTTCATCGTGAGTAGTCGGCACTTGGCGATGCCCAACTACATCATCAATATTCTGTCCAAATTCGGTAATTTGCCCGCCAACAGCAATGGCATCGGGATTTGCTTCAATGAAAGCAAGCTGTTTAGCAAAACGATCGGGTAAACAGATATCATCGGTATCCATTCTAAATACCCATTCATTACTGCAATGCAATAACCCTTCATTTAAAGCTTTACCCAATCCTCTATTTTGCGGAAGTCGAATAATCACAAGCGGTAAGATTGTCGAAAAATTTTGCACAACTTGTTCTAATTCATCAGTTAATTTACCGTCAAAAACTAGCACTATTTCATCTGCTGGTTGTGTTTGAGCTTGCAAACTTTCAAAACACTCAATTAAATATTGTGGGTTTTCCTTAAAATATAAGGACATCAAAACCGAAAATTTCATTAAATAAACCTTTTTATATTAATCGCTAACTTAGGCGAAATGATCGTAACTATCGTGATTACTAAATATTTAATATTTTTACTGTGTTTAAACAATTCAAAATAATATTTTGCAGCTTTTCTCGATAAATTCATTACATAAGGGAATGCTAACATATACAACGAATTGAGCTGAAAGTTCTCGGCTTGTTCAGGTGTTTTCACAAATTTTTGTTTAATTTTTAAAATCGCTTGTTTCGTGTTGGTATTATTAGTCGATACACTTGAACGCTTAGTATGAAAGGTACATTTGGTCAGTGCTTGCGGTAAATACAATGGAGAAAAAGAGGAATCAGTAATCGCCTTCAAAACAAAATCATAATCTTCCAACGACAGTAGATCCGTTGAAAGTCCATTTAATTTCTGAAAAAACGACTTTTTCACCGCCAACATTGGCATCCCACCAATTTTATTTGCTTTTAAGATATTTTCTAAAGTAAGTTGATTGATATCCGTATAGGGATGAGTTGAATAAGAAAATCCCTCATTGACCATTTCACATTGAGCTGGATGATAGATAAAGTTAATCTCTTTATTGTTTAAAATCGCTTGTTCAATCACTTCGCACTTCTCATCGGCAAAGCGGTCATCATCATCTAGGAAAAGCAACCAGTCATACTGAGCAGATCGGACTCCTATATTGCGACTTTCTGCTGCACCTTTATTTTCTTGGTTGCGGACTAATGTCACCGTAAATGGATAATCTTGCGTGATTTCTACAGGCTCCGAAGAATTGTCATCCACTATCACCACTTCAAAATTAAAGCGAGTTTGATTGGTTAAGCTTTGCAATAAAGCAGTCACTTCACTCTTTCGATTATAAGAAGGCACAATAATACTTAACATCTGCTTTACTCCTGTAATCTAAATAACGTAATTCGTTTGCCTGCATTGCCAAATAAGGATAAAAACATCAGTAATACCATCATAATTCCGGGAAAGGCGTAAGTATCTGCTTTAACATTTAATACGCTCAAAATAACCAAAGTTGATAAAATAAATTTCCAACTGCCCTCAAACCAGTTTTGGGCAATACGGAAAACAAAATAAGCGGTAAAAGCAAAACACACAATCAGATAACCGATTCCGCCATACAATACTTGACGAATAAATCCAGAATCTGTTCCGCCATAGTAACCACCTTCAGGCGCATAGTAATATCCATCACCCCATAAAATTTGTTTTAGTTCAGGCATAAACAAGTGTTTTTGAACCAAGGTTTCTGTGGATGAGCTAATATGTCCCGTACCGTGAATAATGTTGATTAATGGCTCTAAAGCGTGAGCAACGTATTTATGCTCTGGATAATTGAAAGCTAAAAATAGACAAATCCCAGCAAATAATAGCAATGAAGGAATATATCGCCATTTAAAATAGATAAGAATACTCACTACCGATAAAGCTAGAAATGTTCTGCCCGATATTAACCCAATAAAGAGTAATAAAAATAGGAAAACACTATTAATCGTATTGTGCTTTGCGTTATAGGCAAGTAAAAAATGCAATAGCATTAAGTAAAAAATACTTAATTGGAAAAATGCCGATGAGGTCAAATTATATAAGCGATACTCTTGTTCAGAACCATAAAAACGAGGTAGCACAATATTGCTTGAGAGTGCAAAATCGATCATAAAAGGAATGCCAAGCAAAGCTAAAAAACCAATGATGGCTTGTACACTAATGCCAATTTTAAAATCGCTAATCAATTTTTCGGGTGGCTGTTTAACATAAAAAACATTATAAATTGCCACCCCTAATCCAAATAAAAGCAGTCCTTTGATATACATTAATGTGACAGAAAAGTCAGATGTGCCATAAACTAGAGCAGGAATTACACTAATTACAATTAACCCTAAAACAACACCTAAACTATCAACAGGAAGAATAATGCCTTGTTGAAATTCCCCTTTTATTTTTTTGTAGAGTATCCAAAAAACGGTAATCACTCCGACAAAGAGTGCCATTCTAAAAAAATGGAATAACCAAGGATCATAAATGTAAAATAAATTCACTAATGCTGACATATTACGTTCCTGATAACTTCAAATTACGCTTGATCGCCAGTAATTTTTTAAATGGATATTTGATTAACTTTTTGATGAGATTATTAGACACTGAACCTCTGATTGATTCTAAATTACTGTTTAATTTTGGATTTTCAATTGCCATCAATGGGCGAACATATTGAATATCGAAACCAAATTTATCACCAAAAAGGATAAAGTCATCTGCTAACCAATAAGGTTTATTACTCATTTCCTCAATAAATTTTTTCGCCACTGATTTCTTAATTAAATAAGCTACAGTGCCTGCGAAATAGTTTTTATAGGGGTAAACCATATTAAAATAACATCCATCCATTCTCTTTTGTAGGAATTGATAAGTTGTTGGATAATTGATTTCAAGCTCCAGATGGTTAAAATCGGCAATTTTAGATTGTCCCACTAAGACTAAATCTGCTGATATGCCTTGCCGAATAAGTTGTGTAAGTTGAGCCTGAAAATCCTGATTAAATAACGCATCATCTTCACAAATTAGACAGAACTCGTCATCAGCAATACTTTCATCATCAATAATCTGTTGATAAACACCTAAATGGCTTAACGTGCATCCCACTTCACCTTTTGTTACAGCCCTACCATATTTTTGCAAAAAATACTTACAATCAAACCGCTTACTAAGGCTATCTAGATCATCATTCATCGTATTAAATGCAGAAAAAACCTGAAAATCGCTTGTATCAGGTTGTGTAAAAAATAATTCTCTACGATGTTCATCTTTATCTAATGAAATCAAATATTTTTTCATCTTATTCTCGAATATCAATAATATTAATTCCTACTTTTTCAAGTAAAGCATAACTCTCAATAAAAGCAGGTTCATTCGTATCAATTCTTAGTCCAATCACTTCTATATTTTTATTATGATAAATATTCAATACTGCGCTACTAAAATATGTATAAATTTTACACTTTTTATTCTTTACCACTTGAGCGAGGTAATCTTCCAAAATAAGTGGTGTATGAATATATTCCACTTGATTTAATTGATACTGCTCCCTTGGGTGAGGTAAATAATATTGAATGTTAAACCGTTCAATTACTTTTTTAGCCAGCGTTATATTTTTCTCATTATCTAAATAAACAGGCTGACCTAATAATATAGAAATTGAATCATTATCATTGGATAAGGCTGACGATGGAAATAGATCAATATTAATCGTATTTTCGATAATATTAGAAAAATCGGGATAAATTGTATAATGGGCCTCAGATAATGATTTAAGCTTTGCTACGCTATACTTATTCTTTAATCCCCGATTGATTGCTTTACGAATAAACGTATTCGGCTCATCTTTATAATAGACACTCGAAGGAACAATATTAGCAGTACCATCATCAAAAGTATAAAAATGCTCAAAACCGATTGCACTCAGCAAAAATTGAATTTGAATATCATTAATGCTTGCCACAAACACACGCTGAAATACTTTACGAGAAAATCGGTATTTTAATTCTATGATTTCTTTAAGTAGGTTAAAACGATCCGTATGCTGATGTAATGAGAAAAATTGCTCACATTTAGCTTCTAATCGATCCGCATAATATTGATATTTTGCATTAGCTACTGGATAGATCATTACTCCATAAAACTGCTCATTGGGATAAAGATCAATGATTCGCTCCGCGATCAACACTTGTAACGGTGTATAACAAACTATTAAGTTCATACTTTCTCTCCTGCTTTACCAACTCGTGCAGTCATAAAATATAAAATAGGAATAATAGAAATTGAGCCTAAAATGCCGGCATAAGGAATATACTCAATTTTGGTATAAGTTAATCCAACTAAACTCACTAAATAAATGAGAGTTGATAAAACCGAACAAACAGAAATAAATTTGTTTTTCCCATAATAAAATAAGTAATTGACTAAAATAAAATAAGGAATCGTCATTGCTACTGATAATAAAAACAGCACCATATAGTATTTTGAACCTAAAAACTGATCACCCAACAACCATACCACAACGGATTCTGGGATCAGCCACATTACGATAGCAGGTATCGGCACGATAAGAAAAGAGAGTAAAGCCCATTTATGCACATCTTTTACATCAATCTTTTTCTGTTTCAATGCATCAAAAAAGTACGGAATACTCGCCTTATTCACGGCTTGTAATAGGATCATCAATATAGCTGCAATTTGAGCTCCCATCGCATATAAGCCTAAATCTGTTTCACTAAATTTATGAAAGATAAAAATTCGATCTAATTGCCCTTTTAGGAATAAACTGGAATTATGCAAAATGAGAGGCACACCAAATCCCAATAAATAGAACAATGCAGACTTATATTGTTTTAGGGAAAAGAATGTGGTTGTGACCTTTTTTCTATATAGTAAATAACTTCCCGCAAAAACGGTAATATTCCCCAATAAAATCGCAATTAGGCGCTTTTCAACTAAATCTGTATTAAATATTTCCAGTAATAAAATCGTAAAAAGTACCGATGTGATACTTGAGAAGAATTGAATGACGGTATAAGGAATTGCTTGTTTTTGGCATTGGCGAATACTGAGCTGAACCCCTAAAAAAGACTGAAAAATCGCAGATAATGCAACATACAGCAATATTTCATTATGAAAGATCAAACAAACCAGCAGAACGATTATCCCTGTAAACACCGTATAGGCATAACCTGTCGATACGACTAAATCAAGAGAACGCTTTCCATAAACATAAAAATAGCGAGTGATCGCACCTTCTTGGCTTAAGCCTACAATGATAAAAAATAAAACGGTAAATGTTTGGTAGTAAGAAAGCTCTCCAAACCCCTCTACCCCGAGTTTTCGAGATAAATAAGGCAATAGCAAAAATGGCATTGCTCGAGAGGCTAATTCACCGATTAGGTAAATAAAACTATCCTTAACCGCTTTCATTACATATCTTTCTCAATCAAACTTTCCGCCAATTGGAGATCTTGTGTCGCATCAATATCAACAGAACGGTAAGTAGGCATTAGATAAAATTTAACTTGGGGAATAAAGAAATTCTTTTCTTGCAATAAGCTACGAATATCATTGATATAAATTGCACCATTTGCTCGATACATTTTAGGGAGTTGTTGTCTTGGTGCTTCAAAGTCACTGAGTTCACGCACAGGCACAACATTATCACCCTCTAACGAGAAAGATTTATAGGGATGATGTTCACACTCACAGGCAGACACAACTGATTTACAGCTTCCTGAATGAAACAGCTCCATAGCGTTACGCACATCTAATGCAGTACGTAGTGGACTAGTGGGTTGAAACAATGCAGTTATCCCCTCTGTGATTGATAGTTCATTTAAAGCGTGTAACACCGCATCAATCGTTTTGGTATTGCTCTGGGCCAATTCAATAGGTCTATGCAACGATTTTGCGCCGTATTTTTCAGCCTCAGCTAAAATACGCTCACCATCAGAGCTGACAATAATCTCATCAAACATATCAGATTCTTTAGCAGCCAATACTGCTCTTCCCACTAAAGAAATACCGCCAACTAACTGTAAATTTTTATCTTTAATCCCTTTCGATCCTGCTCTAGCAGGAATAATTGCAATACGTTTCATTAAAGTGACCGCTTATATAATTTTTAAAGGTTATCATTCTAAAGTCAAAGGCTAATTTAAACAATAGCAAGCGAAATAATGGACAAGATCAAGTGAATCATGAATAATAACTCCCCTTTATTTCGTTTATTAGTAAAATATGTTTGCACTCACAAAAATTATTACAACTATTGTGTTATCACCTTTCAATGTACTAATTCTCTGGATACTATCGCTTATCCTATCTGCACTGAAGTATAAAAAACTAAGCTATTTTACTACGTTTCTAGGTATTTTTATTCTATATGCATTTAGTATTCCCTATACCTCTCAAAAATTACAGGATTCACTTGTTACTGAAGATAACCTCACCTTAGATGATTATAAATCAGCGCAAGCAATTGTATTATTGGGTGGTGGATTGCGTGATAGCAAGGAATTATTTTCTAAACTTGCTATCAGTGAAGTTGCTCTTGAAAGAGTACGTTATGCTGCTTACTTGCAAAAAGAAACAAAATTGCCCCTATTAATAACAGGAAGTAGCCCAAATGGAACTTCAGAAGCGGCAGTTATGGCTAGAGAGCTTAATATGTTCTTTAACGTACCAACAACATGGATCGAAGAAAAAGCCAAAACAACAAAAGAAAATGCGGAATTCAGTCACAAAATATTAGCAAAAGAAGGAATTAATAAAATTATCGTTGTAACAAATCAGTGGCATATGCAACGTGCAAAATTCTTATTTGAACGAGAAGGGTTTGAAGTGCTACCCGCTAGTGTTGGAGCTGGGATTACACCCGCAACCTATGGTTTAAACATAATGTATTTCATCCCGCAATCGGGGGCATTACACAGCAATATGCTAGCCGTAAAAGAATGGCTGGGATATTGGAAAGAAAAGTGGTAAAAATAAAAATACCCAGTCTAGTGTGACAAAATAGGTAACATTAAACTGGGTATAATTTCTACAAAATTAGAATTTCACTGGTGTGGCAGTTTTTTCTAAGACTTCAAGCAATTCACTGATATTTTTCTTACCTTGTGTTTTTAACCATTCACGTGCGGCATCAACACCTTTTTCTTTGTAGGTTTCTGCTGCACCAGCCCAAGTTGCACGACCGCATAACACACCATTAAATTGGCTACCTGCTTCTTTAGCAAACTTCAATGTATCTTGGAATAGTTTTGCTGAAACGCCCGCACTTAAGAAGATAAATGGTAATGGCGTTGCTTCACTTTGTTGTCTAAAGAAGACTTTTGCTTCTTCTTGAGTATAAAGTACTTCATCTTCAGCAAATCCTTCAACATAATTCATTGCCACAGGTACTTCTACCTTAAGTACATCGACACCAAAACGAGGATCTGCGAAGAATTTCATTGCTTCAATCACTTTACGCGGTTTCACTTTGGCATTATAAACTTTATCGTCATTACTTCCGTCATAAACAACAATTTCTAAAAATAGCGGTAATCCTTCTGTTTTAGCTTCAGAACCTACACGTTCAACAAATGCTGCTTTGCGATCATTAATTTCTTTTGGTTCATCAATATCAAAATAAATCAATAACTTAACTGCTTCCGCTTCTTTTTCTTTTAAGCGTAATACAGATACATCATCAATTAAATCAGGGAAACGTCCAACGGTTGTTTTATCATAACCAGTTTTTTCATAAGCCATAATTAAACCGCAATTTTCAGCACGTTTAGCAGATGCTGGCCAACCAAACTCTGGATCTAATAAAATAGATGAAGCATAAGGAGTTAATTCTTGTGAAATAAGTACTTTAAATTCGCTAACTTGTGCTGGTGTAATATCATCACCCATCATTCTGCGTAATGCACCACGTTGGTCAATAGCCAATGCTGCAATAATAC
Organism: Otariodibacter sp.; assembly: GCF_029256985.1. GTDB lineage: Bacteria > Pseudomonadota > Gammaproteobacteria > Enterobacterales > Pasteurellaceae > Otariodibacter. The sequence continues at coordinate 31,416 of NZ_JARIDQ010000048.1, forward strand.
CATCTTTAGTGGAAAGTTTTTTTAAGAAATCTTTTTTAGCCATCGGTTACTCCTTATTCATCATCATCTGAAGCTAAATTTTTTAATTGATATGCTACATCATAAATTTGCTCTTTAGCATTATCTAGCAAGCCTTCCGTACCTTCTTCGCTGACATAACTAATCACCATTGGTAAATTCATACCGCTATATAAACCCGATAATTGACTTAAATAACGCATTGCAACATTGCAAGGTGTGCCTCCCATAATGTCACAGAAGACAACAATTTCGCCTGTTGCTTTAGCGAGTGCTTGCTCGAATTTTTGTTGGAAATCTTCTGTCCCTTCATGCGGGTATAGACAGACGGTTTGAGCATTTTCAATCTCACCCAAAATCATTTCTGCGGTTTCCAATAATCCTTCGGCAAATTCACCATGGCTGATTAAAATTAAACTCATCATTTGCTCCTATTTAAAATTACAAATTCTTCGTATTTAATTGCTTATAAATTGGTTTATCACTGAATGTTAATTCTGTTGGTCTTACACCTTCTGTTTCAAACACAATAATCTGATTTTTACCCTTGTGGAGTAATGGTGCTGGCAGATAAAGGTAGCAAGTTGGGCCTTCATTCCAATAACGCCCTAGATTTTCGCCATTAACGATGATTATCCCTTTGCCTAATTTGCTAGTATCAATAAAGGTGTCTTTTGGTTCATCCTCAATCGTTAAATTAAATTGATAGAAAGAAGGAGTTTGTGGATCTTGCTTGCCTAAAAAATCAATCTGATCTAATTTTTCAAAATCAATCGCATATTGTTCCCATCCAGTATGGAAATGCAGATCGAGAATCGCCCCTGCCCCAATACCTTTATGTTGTGTTGGTGCAAGTAACTTACCGCCATAATTGACCCGTCCCATATTTTCAACCAATAGATCTAATTGAAATTGTCCATTTGGTGTTTGCAACATAATGTCATTACCAATTTCGTGTTGATATTGAGTTGCGACCTTTTGATGATCATTAAAGACTTGAACACGATCTCGGCATTGGTAAATTCTTAGCTTGATCTCACCGCTATGAGAGATAGGTTTTGCTCGATAAAGCATATAGCCATAATAATGTTCTAAGGTTTCCATTGTTTGAGTAAATGGACTATCGTGGCGTTTGCTAATGGTATCTAGAGTGCTAAATAGCGAAACTTCTTGCTCTACTGAAATAGCGGGATAAGCTGTAATTTGAGGTAAAATTGGATTTTTGATCTGACTAGCATCAGGATAAGTGGCGAGGAGTTTTTGCAACAAATAATATTTTTCTGACGGCTCTCCCCATTCTCGAACGGGAGCATCATAATCATAGGAAGTTACTTGCGGTAAATCGGTATCTAAACGAGCAGAACAGCCATTTAAAAAGCCAAAGTTTGTGCCACCTTGGAACATATAAAAATTGATACTGGCACGATCAAGTAACTCTTTGGTGCAATCTACCAGATCTTGTGCATCACGAGTAATAACAGGCTCTTTCCAGCGGTTAAACCAACCATCCCAGAACTCCATACACATTAACGGATAAGACTTATTATGATTATCAAAATAACGTTGTAATTCATCTAAATTTTGATTGGAACGAGAGCCAAAATTGCCCGTTGGTAGAATATCATCCTCAATCAATGCACCTGCTTCGAGTGCGTTTTGCCAAGCACCATCAGAGGTAAATAGCGGTACGTTCACCCCATACTTTTGTATTAATGCTTTAATCGCTCTTAAATAATCTTTGTCGTTACCAAAAGAACCATATTCGTTCTCGATTTGCATCATTAAAATATTACCCCCTTGGGTAAATTGATAAGGGGTAACACGTGGCAATAATCGTGAGAAATAACGATCTACTTGTGCAAGGAAAATAGGATCATTTTGACGTAGACGAATATTCGGAATATTCAAAAGCCAAGCCGGTAATCCGCCAAATTCCCATTCTGCACAAATATAAGGGGTTGGGCGTAAAATGACATATAAACCTAACTCTTGTGAAATTTGCAAAAATTTAGGCAAATCTGCCCGCTTGCTAAAATTAAATTGATCAGATTGCGGTTGGTGTAAATTCCAAGCAACGTAAGTTTCGACGGTATTGCAGCCCATCGCTTTCAAGTTATATAGGGTTTTATACCAATATTCCGGCACAATGCGGAAATAATGCACGGCTCCAGAAATAATTTTGAAAGGTTTACCATTTAATAAAAAGTCTTTTTGTCCGATTTCAAACTGCATATATCGTCCTTATTTTTCCAATTTTTATTCTGAGTAAAGTTGCTGAATAATAGCTAAAATCGCTTGCATATCTTTGCCTTTATAATCAGCTAGGCTTTGATCCATTGCGATACGATTTTCTTCATAAGCGATCACTTTTATTCCTGCACCTTTGGCAGATTTAATCCCGTGAGTTGAATCCTCAATAGCAATAGCCTGATCTGCTGATAAATTAAAATGCGCTAATACGTGCTGATAAATTTCTGGGTGTGGTTTACTTTTAGGGAAAACTGTGCCACTGACAACATAATCAAAATACTGTCTGATACCACAATCTGTGAGAATCTGTTCCATTCTTTTAGCTTCCGATGAGGAGGCTAACGCAAGCTTAATATTATTTTGTTTAGCAAATTGAATTATGTGTAGAATGTCTTTACGGAAGATAGAAAGATAATCAATATTACTTAAATGTTGTTTACTAAATTCACCTAGTTTTATGCCGATCTCTTTAATAGAGAGATCAGAGTGGCTTACATTTTTAATGGCAAGATAGAAATCATCATAAGATCGTCCAATGATTGCTGAATATTCTTCGTGGCTAATTGGAGTGGTTCTTTGCTTTATTTGCTCAACAAATTGTTGTAAATAACTAAAGCCTACAAATTCACTATCAACAATCACACCATCCATATCAAAAATGATTAAATTCAACATACACTCTCCTATTTATTTTTATTACAGCTTTAGGATTAGTAATCCAATCAATCTGATAAGTTTCAATATTCGTCCAAAACTAGCTCGTTATACAAAAAGATTCCCCTCCACATTGAGAGGAGAATCACTCAAACTATTAGCCTTTTGCTAATAATCCAGCCCAAGAGAGCAAGATACACAATAGGATAATAATCATAATCGCTTTATTGGAGTTCATTTTTGGTCTACCGATTAACCAATAGATAAAGAACACCACTAACGCAGGGACTAATCTTGGTAAAATTAAGTCTAAGTTAGCTTGTGCTGACACAACTTTCTCACCAATGGTTGCTGTTAATGGTACGTTGACATTCACCATAGTGGCACACATAACCCCTACAACGAATACCCCCAATACCGTTGCCGCATTAGTTAAGGCATTGAGTTTATGCCCTAAATTAGTCACAAGGTTTACCCCTTCACGATACGCAATTTTGAGTTGAACCCAACGGAATACCATTGTTGCAATCGCAACTAACACCCACAAACCAACACCAAGAGGATTACCATTTACTGCCATTGTTGCAGCGATTGCCCCCATAATTGCCGGAACAAGTGAACCGAAAATTGCATCACCGATTGCAGCGAAAGGTCCCATTAAACCAGATTTAATCCCTGCTACTGCTTCTAATGAATCGGTACCTTGTTTTTCTTCAAGCGCAAGGTCAATCCCTTTTATAATAGTGTTAAAGAACGGGCTGGTATTAAAGAATTGGTTATGCATTACCATCATTTTTTGTAATTCAGGAGTGTTATCACCATACATCTTACGAAGCTGTGGTAATATAATCCAAAGGTAACCAGAACCTTGCATACGTTCATAGTTCCAACCCAATTGGTTGAAAAATAAGTTACGAATGTTAATTTGGCGGAAGTCGGCTTCTGTTAATTTATAGCCTTTTGGATTACCTACTTGTTGATTAGAGTTCGTCATCTTCAATTTCTCCTTCTACAGAAGTTGCTGTATTTTTTGCAACAGGTGCTGAACCACCTTCTACACTACGTTGATAAACCATATAAGCGAATGCAAAACCGATAGCTGCCATTGCAAGCATTGGTACGCTGTTGTAAGAACGTCCAAGTGATTCTGGGAGTAAGCCATCTAACGCATTACCAATTGCAGCAACGTTGCCGAATAAAGTAATAAAGATTGCAGTTAAAGAGAAACTTAAAATTAAGTATGCAATATGACGTTTTGTTGGTAAGTAACGAAGTAAGATTGCAAAACCTAGAGCTGGTAATACACCACCTGCAAGGGTTAAACCATCTGCAATAACTTTTAAGAAACCGTGTTGCATTGCTTCTGCTAAGCTTGCAACAAATGGACCACCGAACACTAATGCGAGGAAGATTGGTAACGCACGAGAAAGCCCCCAAGCGATCATACCTGATAGATAATTGATACTGATTGATCTGTATGCGTGATCTTGGATATTTTTATCAATGCGGTGAGCAAAGAATACGTTAGACATTCTTGCTAAGATATCGGTATAAACCATTAATGCAGCAATTGGCACAGCCAATGTTGTTAATGCAAGTTGTGGATCCATACCCGCTGCAACAGAGAATGCTGTTGCAATAACAGTTCCTGAATTAGCATCAATACGAGATGCACCACCGAATGTACCTACACCAAGTACGGTTAATTGCATTGAACCACCAATTAACAACCCTGTGGTTAAATCGCCCATAATTAACCCTGTAACAAGACCTGCAAACACAGGAGAACCCGCACTAGAAACGATAGTAAGTTCATCTAAGATTTGATAAAACGCATAGATCGTTATCAAAAGGATCTGCCACCATTCGATCATAATCATTACTCCTCTATAAAAGTTTCATTAAGTCCACTTTTTCTTCATTAGGTACTAGCTGTGCTGTTAAATTAATACCTTTTGCAGAAAGTTTTTTAAACACTTCAACATCATCATCAGTTACGTGAACTGTTTTTCTAATAGGACGTGTTTGATCGGTTTTTGGCATATTTCCTGCATTGATATCAGTTAATACCACACCCTGTTCAACAAGTCTTAGTAAAGTTTGTGGATTACGAACAACAATTAATACTCGTTGAGAATCATAACGCCCATCTTTAATATTAGTTGCTGCTTTTTCAACAGGTAATACACTCAACTTAACACCTGCTGGACAAGCTAAGCGTAAGCCTGCTTTATCAATATCGCTCGCTGCTGCTACATCATCAATTACCATAATACGAGTAATATCAAGATATGATGTCCATAGATTTGCGACTTGACCGTGAATCAGACGGCCATCAATTCTTACATTCAAAATTGCCATACTAAGCTCCCTAAAAAATTATTTGTATGAATAGAGCGTAACACCTTGCACTACTCGATTTACCTCACCTGTTGGACAAGGATTGTCAGTGGTATAACCAAGATGTAATGAACTGTAAAATGAATAAAGCTGACCAATCACTAAGAATGGAAAAATTCTCGCTGCATCATTTAATTTGTAAATTTCTGCCTTAAACTGACCGCTTTCATCACCAAGTAATAACACTTGATTAGCTTTTTTATCTTTGACTAACTCGTTATACAGATCACGATCATATTTTGCGGTATACGCATTTTGAGAAAGGAAAACGAAAATTAATGTTTCATTTTGTACTAATGATTTTGGCCCGTGACGGAATCCCATTGCAGACTCGAAAAATCCTAAACGTTCACCTGCAGTTAATTCCAATAATTTTAAGGATGTTTCTCTCGCTAAGCCTTGGAAATGTCCACTCCCTAAATAAACAATCCGTTTAACAGGCAAATGTGCTAATTCTTGTATTTTTTTCGCATCATCATTTAGCAATTGCTCTGTCACTTGAGCAAACTGCTCAACCCATTGTTGATTAAACGCTTCAGGGGCAAATGTCATTAATGCCGCAACCATCATATTGCTCGCACTTGATGTCATAGCAAAACCTTGGTCGTGGGTTGAATCAGGAAGGGCTAAAGGATAAGCGGTCGGATTGTCACTACATTTTGTAAAAAGCGATCCTTTTACGTTGTTTGTTATCGCTAAATGATAAGCTTCTTTGACTATATCGTTTACACGATCAACTGCGCCAATACTTTCAGGACTGTTCCCAGAACGGGCAAAAGAAACTAATAAGGTAGGTTTATCTTCAAAAAGATATTGATAAGGGCTTGAAACAAGATCGGTACTGGCAATCGCTTCTACTACACAACCTAATTTCTCACTCAAGACAGGTGCAACCACTTCGCCAATAAATGCGGAAGTTCCTGCACCAGTAAAAATAATTCGTAACTCGCCTTTTTTAGCACGAGCAATCAATGGACTCACAAAAGACTGAACATCAGAATTTGCAATAATATTGCTGGTTTCTAACCAAGTTGCTGGCTGTTGAGCAATTTCTTTTGCTGTCCAAAAAGCATTTTGATTCTCTAATGTTTGATTTGAAATATTGAGGATCATTCCACTTTACCTCACTATATAATAAATATTTGTTCAGAAAAAATGAAAAGATGCTTAAATTAAAAATATCTCAAACAAGCTTTTAGACAATCAAGACTGAAACACCTGAATTTTCGAGATACTCTTGATAATTTCTCGGTATTTTATCGTCTGTCACTAATACATCGATCTGATTAACTGTACAAATAACAAAATCACTATATTGCCCAAATTTGCTTGAATCTGTTACAACAATAACTTGCTCTGTGGCCTCACACATTAAACGATTTAACTGTGCTTCTTGCTCATTAAAAGTTGTCACGCCTTTATGCAAGTCAAATCCATCAACCCCAAGAAAAACTTTATCAAAACGATACTGGCGTAAATTATTGTCTGCCATCACACCAGAAAAAGACATCGCATTCTTACGCAACACTCCACCTGTCATACGAATTTCTATGTTTGGACAATTAACTAATTCCAGTGCAATATCCAATCCATTGGTTAATACGGTTAATGATAAGTCCTTTAGATATCTTACGATTGCTTTCGTTGTTGTACCAGAATCTAAAATAACCCGCTCACCATTACTTAATAGTGAAGCCGCCATTTTGCCAATCTTTTGTTTTAATTCCGGACAATGAGTACCTTTATCTGCAATTGAAAGTTCTGTAATCAATCGAGAATTTAATACAGCAAATCCATGAGAGCGAGTTATGAAACCTTGCTCTTCTAAGTTATTTAAATCACTACGAATTGTTACTGTCGATACGCCAAAATGTTGTGCTAGAGCCTCGACTCTTTGGCTATTCGTTTGTTGTAACAACGTTAAAATATCGGCACGTCTTTCAACGCTACTTTTCATTTTTTCTCCTAAACCAAACAACCACAACACACTTCGATTGTTTTCGATAAGATTATAAAAAATACAAAAAACAAAAACAAACGAAAACATTCGAAAATGAGAGAAAGATCACAAAAATAAAAAATAAAAAAAGCGGTAAGATTTGCAAAAAAATGCAAGGATCTTACCGCTTGTATATAATGATTCGTTTTTTTACGTCTTTATTTAGCTAACTTCACTTCGTGTAGCCATTTATCAATTAAACGTTTTCCTTCTTCGCTTTTACCAAACTGCTCGAAGTCAATATTTACTAGATTTACTTCATCAAGTTTTACTGATTGTGGTGCAACTTCAGCAAATTTATTGGTTGGGATTTGATAAACGCCGTGTTCTCTCCAAGGGATTTCTTGTGCTTCTTTTGATAAGACCCAATCCATAAATAATTTAGCATTATCTAAATTTCTTGCGCCTTTAATAATACTCACACCACCCAATGCATACCCTGCGCCATCTTTTGGTAAGACATAATCTACTTTTGCACCTTTTTCTTTTTCTGTTTCGTAACTATGTACAAATCCAACTGAAACAGCACTTTCGCCACGGGATAAATTAGATGTTACTAAGCTACTTTTCACATACTGGGAAACATTACCATTTAATTTTTTAAAAAATTCGAAGGCTTTTTCTTCACCCCAAAGCTGAATAAGTGTCGCCATAATAGTATATGCAGTACCTGAACTACGAGGATCAGGAAGTTGTAATTCACCTTTTAACTTAGGATTAAGCAAGTCTTGCCAAGTTTGAGGAGCTGAAATGCCAAGTTTTTCTAATTTTTCAGTATTCACTCCAATTCCTAATACCAAAGCATAAACAAGTGAAGTATAATCGCCGTGTTCATCTTCAATAAGATGTTTAAATTGCTCAACGGTTTCGGCTTGTAAAGGTGAACGATATTTCTCTAACAAGCCTAACTCTCCTGCTTGTAAATGAGGTTCTAAGGTACCCCCATACCAAATATCCGCCTGAGGATTATTTTTTTCTGCTTTGATTCGACCTAAAATAGTACCTGTCCCGCCGTGCACGAATTGTGTTTCAACATTATGAGCTTCAGCAAATTGCTTGGTCATATCCTCACATACTACTGTTTGAACAGTACAATACACGGTCAATCTTCCCTCTGCTTGTGCAGAATGTGAAAATAAGATTACTGAACTTAGTAATAAGCTTGCCATAATAGGCTTAATTGTTGCTTGCATTTTATTCTTCCTAAAAAAAGTGAGCATCGAGTGTAACATCTACACTCTACATTGGAAATCAGAAGCCAAGAAATTTTATGCTAAAATACTCAAAACAAAGCGAATAATCAGGAAACTAAATGGAAATACTACATAATATTAAAATTGTTTTAATTGAAACCTCTCACAGTGGCAATATCGGATCTACTGCTCGAGCAATAAAAACAATGGGATTAACCCAACTTCGCTTAGTATCTCCAAAACAAGAAATTGATGAACAGGCTATTGCACTCTCGGCAGGAGCAAAAGATGTACTCGAAAACGTTGAAGTATTTGATAGCTTTAATAGTGCCGTTGCAGATTGTCAGTTAGTGATAGGCACGAGTGCAAGACTTAGACATTTACAAAGCACCTTAATTGAACCGAGAGCTTGTGGTGAATTAGCAATTCAACGAGCCAATCAAGGAAATGTTGCCATTGTATTTGGACGTGAACGTGTAGGACTAACCAACGAAGAATTACTCAAGTGCCATTATCACTTAAATGTTCCAACCAATCCAGACTATGGATCTTTAAATCTAGCGATGGCAGTCCAGTTAGTTAGCTATGAAATTAGAATGGCATGGCTAAATTTGCAAAATAAACCGCAGAACTTACCGCTTGTAGATTATCCAACAGCAGAAGCCTTAGAGCATTTTTTTGCCCATACGGAATCACTGTATAAAGAATTAGGTTTTATTAAAAATGATGCGGTGATGCTAAAACTCCGCCGTTTATACCAACGGGCAGAGTTAGAAAATACAGAATTGAATTTATTGCGTGGGATGCTAACTGCGGTAGAGAAATATAAAAAATAACTTAGTTAAATATTATAGGGCTTGTCGAAGTTTTCCTTGATTATCGGCAAGCAATTTTTCGGCAGTCGCTTTATCAATCTTAGCTAAGATCATCATAATGGCTAATTTCGCATTGTTATTGGCGATAGCTAATGTTTTTTCAGCCTCTTCTTTACTACATTCTGTCGCTTGCATCACAATACGAATGGCTCGAGCCACTAATTTTTGATTACTTGCTTGCACATCTACCATCAGATTTTGGTAGCACTTACCCATCAACACCATACTCGCTGTTGTGAGCATATTGAGTACCAATTTTTGGGCGGTGCCTGATTTTAAACGACTAGAGCCTGTTAGCACTTCTGCTCCGACAATCGTATCAATCACAATCTCAGCGATTTTACTCATAGCAGAATCAGGATTGCTGGCAATAGATACCGTTGTTGCACCTAATGATTTTGCATATTCTAATGCACCAATCACATAAGGTGTACGACCACTTGCTGCGATTCCCACTAAGACATCATTGTTAGAAAAATTGATACTTCGTAAATCAGCTTGTCCCTGTTGAGCATTATCTTCTGCTCCTTCAATTGGATGACGTAATGCCCTTTCTCCGCCCGCAATAATACCTTTAACCATCTCTGGTGATACACCAAAGGTTGGTGGACATTCAGAAGCGTCTAACACGCCTAAGCGTCCACTTGTACCCGCGCCGATATAAACCAATCGTCCACCTCGCTGAAAAGCTTCAACGATTTTTTCAACAGCTTGAGCAATCTGTGGTAAGACTTTTTCTATGGCTTGTGGCACTAATTTATCTTCTTGATTCATTAAGGTAACAATTTCTAAGGCTGACAAACGATCTAAATTCATTGAATGAGGATTGCGTTGTTCAGTGATGAGTTGAGTTAAAGTCTTTAATAAATCTTGTTGTGCCATTGTGTTGTCCTATGCTCTATGGGTAAAATGCTATTTCAAATTATTTTGGAAAAATCACACCTAAACTCACCGCTTGCGTTGCCCCTGTTACACTCGGTAAATTGGAAGGTAAATCATGCATACGTTGATAAGCCAGCCATGCAAATGCTGTCGCTTCAACATAATCCACATTAATACCGTACTCCGTAGTGGTAGAAACTTGCCAATCAGGTAATAATGTAGCTAATCGTTCCATCAACAATGGATTTCTTGCCCCTCCGCCACAAACTAATAATAAGCAAGGTAAGGTTTTCTGTTGAGAAATTTTTGTCAGATCTTGAGCAATACTTCTTGCAGTAAATTCAACTAAGGTTGCTTGAACATCTTGCGGTGCAAGCGGTGAGATCAATGCCAACTTTTGCAATAACCACGCTAAATTAAATAATTCTCGCCCAGTACTTTTAGGTGGTAACTGATGGAAAAAAGGTTCATCAAGTAATGCTTCCAGTAAATCATCATTCACTTTACCCGTTTTTGCCCATTGTGCATCTTTATCAAAACGCTGACCTAAATGCTTTTCAATCCAAATATCTAATAATGTATTACCGGGACCAATATCATATCCGATTGTATTTTGATTAGGGTCTAGCAATGAAATATTACTGATTCCGCCAATATTCAAGACTCCGACAATTCGGTTCGGATCACTGAATACGGCTTGATGAAAAGCGGGTACTAAAGGCGCTCCTTGCCCACCTAGTGCCATATCCTTACGACGAAAATCGGCAATTGTGGTGATACCTGTTTTTGTTGCAACCAGATTCATATCCCCAATTTGCATCGTAAATGGAAATTCACCTTTAGGAGAGTGCCAAACCGTTTGACCATGACAGCCAATAGCTTGAATTTGATGAGGTTGTAATTGTTGTTTTGACAAAAATTGATTAATACTATCGGCATACAATAAGCCAAGTTGATGATCTATTTCACCTAATTGCTGAAGGGTAATTTCCCCTGTTTTTAAAAGTTGAGATAGTGATACTCTAAGTGAATCAGGCATCGGTAAAAAATCACTAGCAATCAATTTGGGTATTGATGAGCTAAATTCTACTAATACAAGATCAACACCATCAAGGCTAGTACCTGACATTACTCCAATATAATACTGTTGCATACTACACCTTATTTGAATTGATTAACCCACTCTTGCGCTTGTTGTAAATCCTGTTGCCATTCATCTTGAAGTTGTTTTACCCACTTCTCGATATTCTCATCCCAAAATTCTTGACTATCTGTTTGCGCTTGTTGAGCTACATCTTGCAGTTTAATTAAGCCCACAGATGCTAACGCTCCTTTAATTTTGTGCGCTTCATCCAATACAGCTTTACGGCTTTCTTCACCCTTATTTTTAGTCCATTTTTTAAACAATGAAGATAAATTATCAAGATATTCAGGCATCAGTTTAGAAAATAATTCAAAATTCGCTAAGACAGAATTTTTGCCCATCACCTCAATCAACTCTCTTAATATACTACGATCAAATGCTAACTCATCTAGCGTCTTATCCGTAACATCAAAAGAAGAAATTACTTGTTCATTCAAGCTATTATCTAAAAAATTATCATCAAAATTGTGACTTAAACAATCAGCTAATGCCTCTAAAGAAAGTGGTTTACGCAATACATCATCCATTCCACGGTGTTGATAATCTTCTCTGGTATGAATAATATTAGCAGTCAAAGCAACTAATAACGGTAAGTAGTCAATTTCACCTTCTTCATACTGTTCTCGCCATTTTTTTGCAATATCAAAACCTGTCATATCGGGTAGTTGAATATCCAGTAAGACTAAATCATAACTATTCTGCTTAAATAATTCGAAAGCCTCTGCCCCTGTCATTGCTACATCAACATCACATCCAAATTTATTAAGCATAGCTCTTGCAACCACTACATTGACTTGAATATCCTCAACCAGTAATATTTTCAATGCATGATTATTAATTTCTACTGTTTTGCTATGAGCAACCTCATCTGCCTTAATTGTTAAAGTAAAAGTTGATCCCTTGTTAAGCTTACTATCAACAGTCAGATCTCCACCCATTAATTTAGCAATACGTTTAGAAATAGCTAATCCAATACCACTCCCAATTACTTTTTCACCTTGATTATTTTCTGCTTGATAAAACATAGCAAAAATCTTACGCTGATCTTTCTTATGTATACCAATTCCTGTATCTTTTAAAATAAAGCTAAAATGATTTTGATCATTACGAACAACATTCAAACAAATATGTCCTCCAGATGGTGTAAACTTCACTGCATTACTCACTAAATTCCATAAAATTTGGCTTAAACGAGCATTATCTACAAAAATAAATGTGGGTAAATCACAACTACATTGAATATGAAAATGGATCTTTTTCTGCTCTGCCATTAAATTTGCAAAATGGCTGATATTACTAATCAACTGAGAAAACTCAATTTCTTTTGGAAATAGTTCAATGCGACGACTATCGATCTTTTCTAAATCAATAATATCGCTAAAAATATGGCCTAAGGAAACCGCACTTACATTGATTGTTTTTAAATATTCACGTTGCTGATCGGATAATCCCCCCTCCAATAAAATCTGACTCAATCCGATAATACCATTTAATGGAGTACGTAATTCATGGCTAATCGTCGCCATTAAGACTGTTTTATCACGACTGTTTTTTTCTATTACTTCTTGGTAGCGTTTACGTTCAGTAATATCTCGACCAAATCCCATAATACAATGACGATCTTGAACCCTATCATAATAAGGAACTTTACGAACTTCAAAACAAGACAATTTATTATTTGAATAACGAATCCATTGCTCGTAAGTAACCCCTGTATTACTAATCAATGTATCTCTATCTGTAGAAAGAATTAATTTAGCCGTTTCTTCTGAATAAACATCACTAGGAGTTAAGTTTATTAATTCTTTTTCCGTTCTTCCCGTAAGTAATTCCATTGCACGATTACATCCTAAAAATCTTCCCTGATCATCACGGTAAAAAACTAAATCTGGTGAAGCATCAATAAAGGAACGAAGAAACTCTGCTTTTTGCTCTAATTTTACATTTAACCGTGCATCTTGTTCTCTTAATAAAGATAAATCTTTCAATGATTTTTCTAGTCTCATACGAGAACGTTCTAATTTTTCCACAATTAAATTGAAAAAATATAATACAAAAGGTGCAGAAAAAAGCCCTAAAGTCATTGAGCGAATAATATCTTGAGTATTTACTTTTCCAGTGAATAATAAACTAAAAAAAGATTGAGTACTAATAGCTAAAATAGCTAATACAACCAACCCTAAAAGTAAAGCTTTCACTCTTCCTAACCTAAGGACCCAATTCACATAATTTTGTGCATATTCCTTTGGATTTCTCATTTCAATACCTTTTATATTTCGTAGTAAAGCGAGTTATTAATTATCGCCAATAAAATAGACATAAAATTGCAACAATAGCAATGACTACACCAATATAATTAATTTTATTGATTTTTTCTTTAAATAAGAATACACCTACTAGTGAACCTAAACAGATTACGCCTAAATTCATGCCTGTAAAAACTAAGGTTGAATCATCTTTCATTGCTTGGTGAGCTTTAATATAAAATAAAATATTACAAAAATTCAATATACCCAATAATACACCTGTTAATAAGCTAGCAAAATCCCATTTTGTGCGTTTTAGTGTAAGATAAATAAACATCACACATCCAGCACCAATAAAAGAAATAAGCAAAGTTAATGAAAAACTTGAGCCTGTTTTTGCCATTTGTTTGAATAGAATATCGATAATTCCAAACCCTCCCCAAACTAAAATAAGGCTAATTAGAGCAATCTTTCCCTCTTTTCCCGTTCCTTCATTACTTTTCCACAATAAACAAATCAAAGCACCAAAGGCGAGTACTAACGCAATTAATTTATTTTGAGTGATAGTCTCACCAAATAAAGTGAAAGCAGCTAAAATAGGTAGAAAAAGAGAAAGGCGTTGAGCAGCATCAGTACGAATAATTCCTGCATACTCTAAAGATTTTGCTTGAATTAAAAATATTGTAGGTAACAGAATACCTAATGCGAAGAAAAGATAAGAAGACGGATTATCCTGAACAATTTCAACTAGATTTTGTCCATTAAAATCTGGCTGTAATAGGAAATATGATAATATAGTTGCAATGACATAGTTCATTGCAATGCTTTGCGCAATTGCAATCCCTTTCCCTCTTGCAATCTTAATTAAAATACCCACCATAACACTGCATAATACTGCAAGTAAAAGCTCTAACATTTAATCTCCTTAACTTAATATGGGTTAGATAAAAATTCATCATTCTAATTGAGATAGAGATAATTTGTTGGTTTAATCTAGCTGGTCAGATGAGCCTATATCAAATTTTGTGTAAATACCTATTTATTTGTGAAGCTGGGTTATTATCTAACATTTCTCCAACTTGGTCTTTATAATATTCCACATCTTCTTTAGCTGAATCTCGTAGCCTCTCTATTAAAATTGAGTTATTCTCCACCGCATTCTTGGCTATACCCATTCCTGTGCCGATGGTATTAAGTGTTTCTGCACTGGTGCCACTTGC
>NZ_JARIDQ010000063.1 GCF_029256985.1 Otariodibacter sp.
ATGACTAAAATAATCAATCCGACAACAACCATTGGCAGAGAAAGTAACTGACCACGTGTTATTAGATCATCTGGTGTGTTAACGTTCGGATCAATTTCGCGGAAATATTCTACGATAAAGCGGAAGATGCCATAACCTAATAGAAATAAACCAGACACCGAACCCATTGGACGAGGTTTACGAATAAACCAGTTTAGAATGAGAAATAGCACTAAGCCTTCTAAAATGGCTTCATAAATTTGTGATGGATGGCGTGGTAAATAACCACCACTTGGGAACATCATAGCCCAAGGTACATCGGTTACTCTTCCCCATAATTCACCATTAATAAAGTTACCGATTCGTCCCATTCCTAAGCCAAAAGGAATCAGAGGAGCAACAAAATCTGCAGTTTGCCAAAAGCTTCTTTTTTGACGGTAAGAGGTAAAAATCATCATAATAATTACCCCAATCAATCCGCCGTGGAATGACATTCCGCCTTCCCAAATACGGAATAAATACAAGGGATCTTGTAGGAAGTAATCAAAGCTATAAAAGAAGACGTCACCAATACGACCACCTAAAATCACGCCCCAGAAACCATTAAAGAGTAACTGATCGACCTGCTCGGTTGTCCATACTCCGTTAGAGCTTTTAGCTCGTTTTGTCCCTAGCCAATAAGCAAAGCCAAAACCCAATAAATACATTACCCCATACCAATGCAGTGAAATGGGACCAATAGAAAATACGATTGGATCAAAATTCGGAAAAGTTAAAAATTTTTCGTTCATAGTACCTCAAAATACTGTGCTAAAAATTATTTTAAAAACATATTGATTGCAATGCCGACTAATAACACGGCAAAGGCTTTTTTCAAAATCGGAACAGGTAACACATTTGCTGCACTTGCGCCAAATTTAGATGTAAAGAATGAGGTTAAAGTGATCCCGACCAAAGCAGGTAAATAAATATAACCTAACGCATATTCAGGTAAATTGGGTAATCCCCATCCACTAAAAATAAAGCTAATCGTTCCTGCTAAGCCTAATAATGCACCGCAGAAAGATGAAGTACCAATGGCTCGTTTCATTTCAAGCCCTCGTCCATTTAAGTAAGGAACGATAAATGCACCACCTGCAATGCCTGCCATACTCGAAATCGCACCAATTAATACCCCTGCAATGACAGTAGACTGAGGAGTTAATGGTTTGACTGGCTTTTCATTCTTCTTCAAAGATGAAAATAACATTTTACCGGCAAGAAAAATGACAATTACCGCAAAGATTTTAGACATTAAATCTTTTGGTAAATCCGTCACAACCAATCCTGAGATAAAGACAGAAATCATTAGAGCTGGAATGAAAAATTTGCTCACACGCCAATCCACATTTCCTAATTTATGATGACGCTGTGCCGCAGAAAATGCTGTAACTACAATGGTAGAAAATGATGTGCCCAATGCAATAGACATCAAATATTCAGGAGGAATATTTGCCATAGGTAATAAATAAACAAGTGCAGGCACAATAATTAGACCGCCTCCAATACCGAATAAGCCAGCAAGGAAACCGACCAAAGCTCCCAATGCTAAGCAACTAAAAAAAATTGCACTCATAAATTTTTACCTCGATAATTTTTATTATAAGGTTTGCGAAACTCTTTTTTTCCTTGGCGAAATTCTTTTTTCTCTGTATATCGTTGAGGGCGAGATTCTTTATTTTTCCCTGAATTCCCCATTAGAATCTGTGCAAACTCTTTCATTACTTTACGATAAACATCCCGTTTAAATGAAACCACCTGACGTACTGGGTACCAGAAGCTCACCCACCGCCAACCATCAAATTCTGGATTTTTAGTGGTATTTAAATTAATTGTATTTTCATCACTTACTAATTGTAGTAAGAACCAACGTTGTTTCTGCCCAATACACACTGGATGACATTGTTCAGAGCGAATTAATCGCTTGGGAAGTTTATATTTTAGCCAATATTTGGATGCCCAAATAACACGTACATCTTTTTGAGATAAACCAACTTCTTCATATAGCTCACGGTACATTGCTGCTTCAATGTTTTCTCCTTCATTAATTCCCCCTTGAGGAAATTGCCAAGAATTTTGACCAAACCGTTTTGCCCAGAGAACTTGTCCCTGTTTATTACAGATGACGATACCAACATTTGGGCGGTAACCATCAAAATCGATCAATTTCAGACCGCCTTATTGTTTAAACTAGTTGTGGCCAAGATTGTTTCATAATTCCTGTTTTTGAACAACTAAAAAGGCGTTTCTATAACTGGTTATTTACTAAGTTACTCAATACCATTGTGTATAACTTTGTGGATAATCTGCAAATTTGTTGATAACTTTTTTGGGATAAGCAATATATAAAAAGATCCATCCTAGATCCTCTTTGAATTTTTACGATCTAACCCGTAAAATTTTACTGTATAGAAAAACATTTGATCGCTGAATTTTCTGTCTATTTTTATTTTTTATTTAACTTTCCAAGTTGATCTTAAAATGATCTTGAGTATTATCCCCATCATCTGTGGATAAATTTGTGATAGATCACAATAAAGATCGTGAGTAACCCAAAATAAGATCTTTGAGGTGTGATTTTTAATATATAAAACAATAAGATAAGATAAATGTGTAAAACTGGAAAACGGGAGTTTATTTTTTATACTAAAGGATGATCGTGATATATTTAGAAGGAGATCTTGTGCGATAAGCGGTCACTTTTATCAAATAATTTGTAAATGTAACCGCTTACTAAATTTGAGAAAATTATAATACGGCTAATGCAGCATCATAGTTAGGCTCGTGTGTAATTTCTGGCACTAATTCACTGTATAAAACTTTATTGTTTTCATCTAAAACAATAACAGCACGAGCAGTTAATCCAGCTAATGGGCTGTCTGCTATATCAACCCCTAGTTCTTTATGGAACGTTTGATTGCGGAAAGTTGATAAAGTAACTGCATTTTTAATTCCTTCTGCTCCACAAAAACGCCCTTGTGCAAAAGGTAGATCGGCAGAAATACATAAAACTACTGTATTATCTAAATTCGCAGCCTTTTGATTGAAAACTCGTACTGATGTAGCACAAACATCTGTATCAATACTTGGAAAAATATTAAGTACTTTTCTCTTTCCTACAAAATCACTTAAAGAAATATTTTCCAGCGCATTGTTGACTAAAGTAAAATCTGCAACAGATTGATCAGCAGATGGGAAATTTCCATCGACATTTACAGGATTTCCTGCGAGAGTAATCTTAGACATAGTTATTCCTTATTTAATGAGTAAAAAGTGTTGTTCAATATAACGGCTTTCCATATAAATAGAAATGTATTTTATTAATAGAAAATCGTGATCTTTTTTGAAATTTGACTCATCTCCGCTATACTTCCCGCCATATTCTTATTTATTAGGTAACAATTATGTTAAAAGTTCTCCGTATTATAGTTATTACGGTTTTATCCATTCTTATTTGTGTATTTGGCACAGTTTATGCACTAATTCGTCTTCGCCATCCAAGTACAACAGGTATTCTATCAAGATGCTTTGCTTCAATGCATCCACTTGTAGGGTTAAAATTAATTCGCAGAACCAAGCCTGATTTTGCAAAACCCGCTATTTATATTGCCAATCATCAAAACAATTACGATATGTTAACCATTTCTTCTATGGTTCCCCCCCGTACAGTAAGTGTTGGAAAAAGTACGCTAATGTGGATTCCTTTTTTCGGATTGATGTATTGGGCAACAGGTAATATTTTTATTCGCCGTGAAAAACGTAGTAGTGCTATTAATACGATGAATCAAGTTGCAGAAGCTATCAAGGAGAAACAAATTTCTATTTGGATGTTTCCAGAAGGAACTCGTAGCCGTGGAAGAGGTCTACTTCCTTTTAAAACAGGGGCATTTCATACTGCTATTGCAGCGGGCGTACCGATCATTCCAGTCGTTTGCTCAAGCTTACATAATAAAGTTGATCTTGGGCGTAAAAACAATGGCGTTGTTATTTGTGAAATGCTCGATCCCATTGATACATCAGGCTACAATCGTGATAACCTCCGAGAATTAATTGAAAAAAGCCATCAAATTATGGCTGATAAAATTGCAGAGTTAGATCGAGAAGTCGCCCAATTAGAACAAAAATAATATGCAAATTTCTCGCCGACAATTTCTTAAACGTTCTGCTCTCGCCAGTATAATGGGAGCATTACCTCAAGCACTATGGGCTGAATCAAGACATCCTCTTCACATTCCACCTATTATTGATATTGGACGTGGGCGTCCTGTCCGTTTGGATTTTCGTCCATCTCAAACTCAATTTAATCAAGGAAAATTAGTTGATGTATGGGGTGTCAATGGACGTTATTTAGCCCCGACAGTACGAGTAAAATCAGGTGACTTTGTTCGGCTCACTTACATTAATAATTTACCGCAACCCCTCTCTATCAACCTACAAGGGATTCTTGCTTCTACGGAAATGACAGGTTCAATTCACCATAAATTATCCCCTAAAAGCAGTTGGTCTCCCATTCTTGAAGTGAAACAATCAGCGGGAACAGCGTGGTACCATTCAAACACCATGCTTAATTCTGCTTTTCAAGTCTATCGTGGTTTAGTGGGATTATGGATTATTGAAGATAATAAAAACCATTCTACAACTATTCCAAATAAATATGGGATAAATGACATTCCACTAATCTTACAAGATCAGCTAATTAATAATGCAGGGAAGCAAGTAATAGATGCTGATAAAAAACAATTTTTCGGTAATCGAGTTTTTGTAAATGGACAGGAATCACCTTATCTAGAAGTGTCTCGAGGATGGGTAAGATTTCGTATTGTAAATGCCTCTCTTTCAAGACGTTACGAATTACGTTTAGACAATGGTCAACCACTTTATCTTATAGGAACTGGGGTCGGCTATTTACAATCCCCTGTAGAAATGTCTTCCGTACATATTGCCCCATCAGAACGTGTGGAATTACTAGCTAATTTAAATGAAGGAAAAACTATTTCACTAATTACTGGTGAAAGTCGTGGAATACTTTACAAAGTTGGACAGCTTTTTAGTAAGGATGATGATCTAGTAGATAATGTCATTCTAGAATTACGACTACAAGGACTCCCTGCAGTCTTTGACTCAACAATGACATTGCCGACTTTTGATCTTGAAGATTTTACCTTAAAAATAAATAACGAACGCCGATTCATGATCATGCCATTTGATCGTGTTATCAACAAACAACGCTTTGATCCAAAACGTATTGATTTTGAAGCTAAACAAGGTACTGTTGAACGTTGGTATCTCCAAAGCGATCAAGACATTGGATTTACCCTACAAGGGGCTAAATTTATCATTGAAACAGAAAATGGCGAACCTTATCCTCGTAAACAACTTGCTTGGCGTGATACTGTTTGGCTAGAGAAAGATCAGATTGTAACTATACTTGTTAGATTTGAACATCTAGCCTCTGATTCTGCACCATTCACTTTTGGTGTATCTGATTTCATGTTAAGAGATCGAGGCTGTATGGGACAATTTAGCGTTAAATAGCAATTTGATACAAGATAAGCGGTCGGATCTGTCACATTTTTTGCAAAAAATAGAGGAAATCTTACCGCTTTATTACGATTTCATGCCATTCCCTGTTAGAATGGAGAGCGTTTATTTCTGCTAATACAGATAGGAAAGATTATGAGCCAAGAATATTTAGATTTTGAGCTACCAATTGCTGAATTAGAGGCAAAAATTGATGCTTTACGCTCTGCAGTTGATAACAATACTAAAATTAACCTTGATGATGAAATTGCTCGTCTACAACAAAAAAGTAATGAATTAACTAAAAAGACCTTTGCCGATCTTGATGCTTGGCAAATATCCCGTATGGCGAGACATCCTAGTCGCCCTTATACTCTCGATTATATTGAGAAAATTTTTACTGAATTTGACGAATTAGCAGGAGATCGTGCTTTTGCTGATGATAAAGCGATTGTCGGCGGAATTGCACGTTTAGATGATCGTCCTGTGATGATCATCGGACACCAAAAAGGACGTACCGTAAAAGAAAAAGTAAAACGTAATTTTGGTATGCCTGCGCCAGAAGGCTATCGCAAAGCATTACGTCTTATGCATATGGCTGAACGCTTTAACATGCCAATTATTACTTTTATTGATACTCCAGGGGCTTACCCAGGCATTGGAGCAGAAGAACGAGGGCAATCAGAGGCTATCGCACGTAATTTACGTGAAATGTCTACCTTAAAAGTACCGGTTATCTGTACGGTAATCGGTGAAGGTGGTTCGGGTGGAGCCTTGGCAATTGGTGTAGGCGATAAAGTGAATATGTTGCAATATAGTACTTACTCTGTGATTTCTCCTGAAGGTTGTGCTTCTATTCTATGGAAAAGTGCCGATAAAGCCTCAACAGCTGCAGAGGTAATGGGTTTAACTGCTCCTCGTTTAAAAGAACTTAACCTAATTGATAATATCGTACCAGAGCCGTTAGGAGGTGCGCATAGAAATGTGGATGAAATGGCAAAAAATCTTAAGCAACGTCTTTTAGAGGATTTTGCCGAGCTAGATGAGCTAGATACTGAAGGATTAGTTGATAGACGCTACCAACGCTTAATGAGCTACGGATACGTTTAATCACAAAAAAGAATAAAGCGGTGAGATTGAGTGAATATTTTATACTAAATCTTGCCGTTTTTTATTTTTATGTTGCAGATAGAACCTTAAAAATAAAACAATTAGGGTATATACTGAAAAATGGAAACTTTAGTCGGGAATAATAAGAAAAAGTGGTGCCGACTATCGGAATCGAACTGATGACCTACTGATTACAAGTCAGTTGCTCTACCTACTGAGCTAAGTCGGCATATTGATTTGTTGTTGAACGGGCATGAATTTTAAGGATTTTTTTCTATCTTGCAAGTCATAGTCAGTTCAAATAGCTAAAAAATATTCAAACACAGTAAAAAATAAGGAAATACAAATGAAAAATGTTCTCTCAATCCAATCTCACGTTGTTTATGGTTACGCAGGAAACAAAGCAGCTGTGTTTCCAATGCAATTATTAGGCGTGGATACTTGGGCATTAAATACCGTACAGTTTTCTAATCATACTCAATACGGACATTGGAAAGGTATGGTTATCCCTAAAGAACAAATTGGTGAAATTACGCAAGGAATTGATGAAATTAATGCGTTACACGAGTGTGATGCCGTACTGTCTGGTTATATCGGTGCAGCAGAGCAAGGTGCAGAAATCTTAACTGCTGTTGAAAAAATTAAAGCAAAAAATCCCAATGCGATTTACTTTTGTGATCCAGTAATGGGGCATCCTGATAAAGGTTGTATCGTGGCCAGTGGGGTTTCTGATTTCTTACGTGATGAAGCTATGGCAAAAGCCGATATCATTGCACCAAACTTAGTGGAATTACGAGAACTGA
Organism: Otariodibacter sp.; assembly: GCF_029256985.1. Taxonomy (GTDB): domain Bacteria; phylum Pseudomonadota; class Gammaproteobacteria; order Enterobacterales; family Pasteurellaceae; genus Otariodibacter. The sequence continues at coordinate 7,452 of NZ_JARIDQ010000063.1, forward strand.
CTGGCTTACCCGTAGAAAATTTTGAACAAGCAATCGAGGCGATTAAATTTATCTTAAGTAAAGGGCCTAAAATTGTTGTAGTAAAACATTTAAGCCGAGTAGGGAAAGATCCAAGTAAATTCGAAATGGTGTTGGCAACACAATTGGGTATCTGGCATATCAGTCGTCCATTACATGAATTTGTGGGCAGAGATCCTGTTGGTGTGGGCGATTTAACCAGTGGATTATTCCTAGCAAATTTACTCAATGGGAAATCTGAAATTGAAGCTTTTGAACATACTGCAAATGCGGTCAATGATGTAATGAGTATCACACAACAAAGTGGAAAATATGAGCTACAAATTATCAAAGCTCGTGATGTAATTATCAATCCACAAAGTACTTATCAAGCTGTAAAAATCGCTTAATATTTCAAAAAACTAGGTTAATTTATCTTTTTGAGAGAGATAAATTAACCTCATTTTTTCAGTCAATTAATCACGAGAAAGATAGGTATTTAGAGCTCCAATGCCTCTCTTAGCATCTTGCACACCTAAATCATACATTGCTTGAACTTTATTCAAATCTTTTTCAATACGTTTAATCGGTAAAGTTTTAGAGGGACGAAAAACAAAAATTTCCCCTTGTTTTTCTGCTTCGACAACTTTATGGACATTATCATTATAACTTTGATAACGATTAGCCAGCACCTCGATAAATTTAGGATATTTACGGTAAATAATACGACGAAAAATACCGTTTATTTTGGTTTTGCGATACTCAAAAGCACGAGTTAAGACAACAATGATTTTATCAAATCCAAGCTGTCGGCATTTATCTAGCGGAATACTATCTGATATACCACCATCTAAGTATTTTTTACCATCGATTTGTACAATTTTTGAAACATACGGTAAGGCCGATGTTGCTCTAAAATATTCCATTTGTTCAAAAGGATCGGTAATTTTAACGTACTCTGCCTTTCCTGTTTCAACATTGGTTAATGTGACATAAAATGAGGCATGGGATTGTTTAAAGGTTTCGTTATCAAAGACATCATAAATAAATGGGACATCATAATAAGCAAAATCTTTATTAATGAGGTTGCCAGTTGTAATCCAGCTTTTCAAACTAATATAACGTTCATCATTTAAAAAACGTTTACTGTATCGCAACGATCTTCCTCTTTGTTTTGAAAGATAATTTACGCCAAACAATGCTCCTGCTGAAACTCCGATAATGCCATCAATCTGAATATTATTATCCATAAAGACATCTAAGACCCCCGCAGTGTACATACCCCGCATTGCACCGCCTTCTAACACTAATCCAATTTTCATTTATAATTGCTCGGTAAAGTTAGGTAACCACTCTTCTGCAGTACTATCATGATCAAAATTATTCACTACATCAATACGTAATGAATCACAAACTTGAATTGCACCTAATTCAATTAATTGCGTTTCAACGGTATTGACTGCATAACAAAATGTATCATAATCAGAACTACCTAGCCCAATTACCCCAAATTTTAAATGGGATAAATTGGGTTGTTGATCAGCTAATTCTTCAAACAATGGTCGAATATTTTCCGGTAACTCCCCAGCACCATGAGTAGAAGTAATTACTAATAAGTATTGATGAGGTTGAATATCGGTAAGCGTTGCATTATTAAATAATTCAACATTAAAGCCTTGCTCACTTAATACCTCTTCAATATGATCAGCAACATATTCTGCTCCACCCAAGGTGCTTCCAGTAATAATACAAATTGATTGGCTCATAATACTCATCCATTGATTAAATAGTCGCTTGATTGTAGCTGATTTAGGGAAAAGAATAAATCTGATAAATGTTGTATAATGGTCGGAGTTCCGCAAACAAGCGGTGAGATAACACCAGAATTTTGCAAAAAGAGAAAAACTATGTTTGAAAATTTATCCGATAGACTATCCAAAACCTTAAAAAATATCACAGGTAAAGGTCGCTTAACTGAAGAAAATATTAAAGATACATTGCGTGAAGTTCGTATGGCATTACTCGAGGCCGATGTTGCCTTACCTGTCGTACGTGAGTTCATCAATAAAGTTAAAGAGAGAGCTATCGGTGAAGAGGTCAATAAAAGCCTTACTCCGGGCCAAGAATTTCTTAAAATTGTTCAAACTGAGCTTGAAAAAGCAATGGGTGAAGCGAATGAGGAGCTTAATCTAGCTGCTCAACCGCCCGCAGTGATTTTAATGGCAGGTTTACAAGGGGCGGGGAAAACTACCTCAGTAGGTAAATTGGCAAAATTCCTCAAAGAACGTCATAAAAAGAAAGTACTGGTGGTTTCTGCCGATGTTTACCGTCCTGCTGCGATCAAACAGCTTCAAACATTAGCTGAATCATTAAAAGTTGAATTTTTTCCAAGTGAAACCACTGAAAAACCAACTGAAATTGCTGAAAAAGCGCTTAAATATGCAAAATTACATTTCTTCGATGTATTGATTGTCGATACCGCAGGTCGTTTACACGTTGATAGCGAAATGATGGCTGAGATTCAAGAAGTCCACGCTGTATTAAAACCTATTGAAACGCTATTTACCGTTGATGCAATGACTGGTCAAGATGCAGCAAATACTGCAAAAGCGTTTAATGAAGCCTTACCTCTTACGGGTGTGATCTTAACCAAAGTCGATGGGGATGCACGTGGTGGTGCGGCACTGTCTATTCGTCAAATCACTGGTAAACCAATCAAATTCTTAGGGGTGGGCGAAAAAACTGATGCATTAGAACCGTTCCATCCAGATCGTATTGCTTCCCGTATTCTCGGTATGGGTGATGTATTGTCTTTAATTGAAGATTTACAACGCTCTGTCGATCAAGAAAAAGCGGAAAAAATGGCAGCAAAATTCAAGAAAGGTGATCAATTTACCCTTGATGATTTCCGTGAACAGCTTGTCGAAATGAAAAAAATGGGCGGGATGATGTCGATGTTAGATAAATTACCGGGTGCGAAAAATTTACCTGATCACGTTAAAAATCAAATGGATGATAAGATGTTTATCAAAATGGAAGCGATCATTAATTCGATGACATTAAAAGAACGTGCTCGTCCTGATATTATCAAAGGATCACGCCGTCGTCGTATTGCATTGGGTTCTGGTACTCAAGTACAAGACGTCAATAAATTGCTTAAACAATTCGATGAAATGCAACGTATGATGAAAAAAATGCGTAAGGGTGGAATGGCGAAAATGATGCGTGGAATGCAAGGTATGATGGGCGGTATGGGTGGACTTGGTGGTATGCTAGGGCGACGCAAATAACACTTTATATTATTTCTCTTGATAAGAAAGGTTACACAATGTGTAGCCTTTTAATTTCTTACATATCCCCCAGTTACTTGTCGAATACAGCCTTGCAGTTCTAAATTTAATAATTCAATTAAAATATTTTCAGTTGATAATTGTGTTACCTTAGCAAGATCATCAACGTTTATTGGGGTTAATGTAATATGTTTCATTAGGCTTTGCTGGCAAGCGGTCAGTTCTGTTTCAATTTTTGCAAATTTCTTAGTAGAAACTACCGCTTGATTTTCGTGTTCGGTAGGAAATAAATTTGCTTGTTGAAATTGATTAGTTTGAATATCTTGTCGATAACTAAGTGACGATAAAATATCATCAATAGACTCAACTAATACTGCACCATCTTTGATAAGTTTATGGCATCCTGCACTAAATGGATTTTGAATACTATTCGGTAGTGCAAACACTTCTCTATTTTGCTCTAAAGCATATTTAGCGGTAATAAGTGAACCGCTATTTACTGTTGCTTCTACCACTAATGTACCTAATGATAATCCACTAATAATACGATTTCGACGAGGAAAATTTTCTGCAATAGGTGGCTGTTTTGGGAAAAATTCAGAAACTAATGCACCACCATGAGTGACTATTTCATCTGCTAATCTTTTATGACGTGATGGATAAATATTGGAAAGTCCATTGCCTAATACCGCAATTGTTATGCCACCACTATCTATGGTCTGTTTATGACAGAAGCCATCTATTCCAATAGCAAGCCCACTCGTTACAGCTAAATTACGCTTAACTAATTCATCAGCAAAATAACCAGACCAATATTTGCCATAATGGGAATAATCTCGGCTTCCAACCATAGCAATTTGAGGTAAAGATAAGCATGCTGGATCACCCTTAACAAATAATAGTGGAGGTGCAGTGCTAATTTGTTTAAGTAAAAAAGGATAGACTTCATCAAATAAACTTATTATGTGATGCTCATCAGATTGAGATTTCCATTCAAACGCAGAATCAATCCAACTTATATCAGGATTAAACCAGCGTTGTATTTGTTTGCTACTCCATCCAATATGGCGTAATTGTTCCCTATCATAATTACAAAATTCAGCTAACTCACAAGAATCTAATAATTTCCCAATGCGATGAGGCCCCAGTTGTGGTACTTGCAATAATTTACATAATTCAAAAAGATAATTCATTTTTTCCCTTACTATTTCCTTAATAGTAAGAAAACGGATAGAATAGACAAACGAATATTTTAAATTTCTCGACGGAGATCCCAAAATGGCAGTATTAGATGTTCTCATCTTTCCAGATGAAAACTTAACAAAAATGTCCCTACCAGTAGAAAAAGTAGATGATGAATTGAGGACATTTATTGATGATATGTTCGATACTATGTACGAACAAGAAGGTATTGGTTTAGCTGCACCTCAAGTTAATGTGTTGAAAAGAGTAATTACTATTGATATTGAAGGAGATAAGACAAACCAGATTGTGTTAATTAATCCTGAAATTATCGAAAGTAGTGGCGAAACTGGTATTGAAGAAGGGTGTTTATCTATCCCTGGCTGTCGAGCATTAGTTCCAAGAAAGGAAAAAGTGACAGTTAAAGCTCTCAATTATAAAGGTGAAGAGTTCATTCTTGAAGCAGAGGACTTACTTGCGATTTGTATTCAGCATGAAATTGATCACTTAAATGGTGTATTATTTGTTGATTATATATCGCCACTAAAACGCCAAAGAATCAAAGAAAAACTATTGAAGCTTAAGAAACAGATTGCTAGAGCAAAATAGTATATTTTCTATACATAATATTTTCTTTGCGTGTTTTTATTTAATGAATTGTTGTTATTAAAGGATGCTATATGATTATCGTAACAGGTGGTGCGGGCTTTATTGGTAGTAATATCGTTAAAGCATTAAACCAAATAGGTAGAAAAGATATTCTAGTGGTAGATAATCTCAAGAATGGAGAAAAATTTATTAATCTAGTTGATCTTGATATCGCTGACTATTGTGATAAGGAAGATTTCATTGCTTCTATTATTGCAGGGGATGAATTTGGTCCTATTGATGCTATCTTCCATGAAGGTGCTTGTTCTGCAACAACTGAGTGGAATGGAAAATACATGATGCAAAATAACTATGAATATTCAAAAGAATTATTGCATTATTGTTTAGATCGTCGAATTCCATTCTTCTATGCATCAAGTGCTGCAACTTATGGTGGGCGTTCCGATAATTTTATTGAGAAGCGAGAGTTTGAATCACCTCTTAATGTATATGGTTATTCAAAATTCTTATTTGATGAATATGTTAGGAAATTATTACCTGAAGCTGCTTCACCTATTTGTGGTTTTAAATATTTCAATGTTTATGGCCCAAGAGAACAGCATAAAGGCAGTATGGCGAGTGTGGCTTTTCATCTAAATAATCAAATTTTAAAAGGTGAAAACCCTAAATTATTTGAAGGAAGTGAGCATTTTCTAAGAGATTTTGTCTATGTAGAAGATGTAGCTCAAGTAAATATTTGGGCATGGAAAAATAAGATTTCTGGTATTTTCAACTTAGGAACAGGTAATGCCGAATCATTTAAAGCTGTAGCTGAAGCAGTAATTGATTATCACCAAAAAGGTGAAATTGAGATAATTCCATTCCCTGAGCATTTAAAATCTCGTTACCAAACATTTACTCAAGCAGATTTAACACATTTACGACAGGCCGGTTACGATAAACCATTTAAAACTGTCGCTGAAGGTACCAAATCTTATATGAAATGGCTTAACAGAGCCTAAAAATTAGGGGAAGCAGATTTTCTCTACTTCCCCATAAATTTACATACCAAGAGTAAAAAGATAATTATTCTTCTTCCTGCTTGTGCCCTTCATCTAAGTGAACAAAATTAACTAAATCATCGGTACCCACTTCAAATGCCTTACCGAATCCTTTTACAAATAATCCATGTTCTGGTTTGAAAGAAAATAATTTAAAGTCTTCCAATTTAGCTAATTCATCAACGATTTTACTATGGCGATCTTTAAGTGCTTGAACACCTCTTTCCCATTCTTCTGAATGACGTTCAACAATTCTTGCTGTTGCGTCAAAAGTTAAACGACGACGAGCAAAAATCTCTCTACTAGAACTTTCATCATCAATCAACATTAATGACACTTTTGGTACTTCTTGTAAGTTGCGAGCGTGACGAGCAATAGTTGAGATGAGTACTTGATATTCACCATCATTAATAACAAATGGAGCATAACTCACATTAGGATTACCAGATTTATCTACAGTAGCTAATAATGCTGTTTTTGCTTTCTCTTTCATTTCCTGAATTTCAGGACCTAAACGATTTTGTAAAACTTCTTGACGGTTAGCCGGCATGTTCTCTCCTATTATTTAAAATTTTTAAAGTTTTCTACTTGATCAGGGAAAAGTTCTCTCTGCTCATTTCTACCTAGATAGACTTTAAAAATAGTTTGTCCTTGTGGAGAAATAAAGGCAATGTTGTAACTTTCTTTTCCTCTAAATGGCAAGCTAATGAATGCAATTTTTTCAATATTATCAAGTTTTAAATGTCCATGAAGAGTACCTTCCTCTCCTTTCATATTTAAATTGTAATAACCTCTCCCAGCCATACCACTTGGAAATTGATCTTTAATTTCAAAAATTGATCCTTCTTTTTCAATAATTGTAGTGAAAATCCCCCAACGACTAATGGTAGACAAAATATCCTCTAGCCTTTCCGATGGAAAGATTTTCACAAATTGCTCAGGTAATGCACACAGAATCTTACCTTCTGGTTGTTGTAACTGTTGAGCAATATCTAATGTAATAATATTGGGATTGGCATCCAATAACTCTGCAACTTGTTGTTGTAATGAAGACATAAATGATAAGTACCTCTCACAGATAACGAGTGGCCTCATTCTATATAACTCATATAAATAACACAATATGAAAGAAGCTCTAGAAAGTCTACATTGAATAATTTTTGATAATAATTATCAATATAATTAAATATTAATTGATAGACTAAGCAGACTTATGATAAAAACTCTGACTGAGATTAAGAATTCCTTCTAGTAGTGACAACAATCTCTCTTTACGTAACTAAAATTAAAAAGACTTGGGATCTAAATTTAGATCTCAAGCCTTTGTTAAATTAGTTAAAATATTACGATCCAAATAAGCTGTTTATTTTGATCAGTAATTGCTAAATATTACTAGCTTTGTTTTTCTACTTGATTAAATTCTAGTTCAACTGGTGTTGCACGACCAAAAATAGAAACAGAAACTTTTAAACGACCTTTCTCGTAATCTACTTCTTCAACTGTTCCATTAAAGTCTGCAAATGGACCTTCTGTAACACGAACTTCTTCACCTGGTTGGAATTCTTTTCTATGACGTGGCTTATCAGCCGTTTCTTGTAATCTATTTAAAATACGATCAGCTTCACGTTGTGTAATTGGTGCAGGTTTATCTGCTGTTCCACCAATAAAGCCCATCACACGAGGAACGCTTTTTACTAGATGCCAAGTTTCGTCATTCATTTCCATCTGTACTAACACATAACCGGGGAAAAATTTTCTTTCAGTCTTGCGGCGGCGACCTGCAACATTTTCAACCACTTCTTCTGTTGGTACTAAAACTTCACCAAATTGATCTTCCATATTATGAAGTTTGATGTACTCACGTAATGTCATCGCAACTCGAGCTTCAAACCCAGAAAAGGCTTGTAATACATACCAACGTTTTTTTGTGGTTTCTTTTATTTCTACTTCTTCCATCTTAGAACCTCAAATTTGTTAAGAATGTAACAACAGATACGATAATTGAGTCAACTCCCCATAATACGAGAGCTACGATTACGCAAGCGGCTAAAACAATTAATGTGGTTTGAGTTGATTCTTGACGATTTGGCCAAACAATTTTTCTCACTTCGTGACGAGACTCTTTCATAAAACTAATTGCTTTCTGGCCTTGGTTTGTAATCGCTGCAAAAGCAACCGCACCAACGAGTAATACAACAAGTAATAAAACTCTAACGATCAAGGTGAAATGACTTGCAAAATAAGCATTTCCAATAGCAGCTACAGCAATAAGAACAATAGACAGTAGCCACAGAACACTGTTTACGCCTTTACTTTTTACCCCCTTATTTTCAAGCTGCTGAGGGGCTTTCTTTTGATTTTCTTTAGACATAGACAACCTAAAATTTACTAATAATCGAGAACGTTTAATTTTTGAAGCGTGCAATTCTAGCATTTTCTGCTTTCCTTGCCACGATCTTTTATCAAATTTCTGCTATTTACTTAAAAATAATAGAGGGGAAAGTAAATAATTACACTTTAGATAATAAACTAACCAGAATATTGACAATTTGTGGATAAAAATCAGTCTGTGTTTTTATACCTTTAACCTTGAGATTAAATCGTTGTAACCACGGTAAAAAGTAGATTTGAATGAATTCTTGTTCCAATTCTTGATTGGAAGACTCAATAATTTTATCAAGTAACTCTAAATATACACATAAATGATCACTAGGTTCATGAGTTTCTTTATTTAGCTGTAAACCAAACTTTAGTAAAAGATGATCTAGAAAAGCTAGGTTCTTACCTAATTCTATTTCATTTAAGTAAACTGAAGCGTAAGGCAAAGCGCTGACTTGTCCATCTAATAAAAAGAGCTGTGTATAATCGGCGGCCAAATCTAAATGAGCAAATTCTTTACCTTTTATTTCAGATAAAGACTGTTTAATCTTATTTATTTCTTTGCTAAAACCTTGCTGGGATAAAAAGTTAAAAAGCTCATCAAAATAACCATTTTGATATTGTTCTAATTGCTGTTTAGACAATTCGTGGCCAAGCACATTGCTTAACCACGAATAGACAAACAAGCGTTCTTCACTTGTTATTTGAATCATAAAGTTATCTCATTAGGCCCTTTAAACCCTGTTACATCTGGAGCATTACCTTGGTATTTCTCTACATTAACAAGGCAGGTGTTTGCTGATACAGCTTGAGCAAGCATCGATGAACCAATATCAAGTGTCATTGTATTTGGATCACCATAGGTATCAATAGAGCCAATCTCTTCATTTAATGGTGAATACCATGCACCTTCTTGTAGACGTACCACACCTGTAGGAAAATTATCAGAAACATGAGCACCAACAATAGCTTGTCCACGATCGTTATAAACACGGACTAAATCACCATGTGCAATACCTAATCGTTTTGCATCCTCTGGGTTCATAAATAATGGCTCTCGACCTTGAATTGTGTAGGTATCACGTAACTCTTTCGATTCACAAAGTTGAGAGTGTAAGCGTTTATCTGGGTGAACTGATTGTAACCAGAAATCAAATTTATCTGATTTAGGGCCACCATGAGAACGTTCTGCTTTTTCGAACCACATTGGATGACCTTTACAATCTTCATAACCATAGCTTGCGATAGTATTACTGAAAATCTCAATAAAGCCTGATGGGGTACCTAATGCATGTAATTCAGGATCTTCTCTGAAATCAGCATGACGTACCCAAGGCTTGCCTTCTGGGAACAATACGTACCCTGTTTCCCAAAACTCTGCAAATGGAGGCATTTCAAATTTACCTACATTTTCTGCACGACAATCTTCATACAGTTTTTCAACCCATTCCATTTCACCCATACCGCGAGTATATTCTTTTTCTTTGCCAAAACGACGGCAAAGTCCACGGAAAATGTCAAAGTCAGAGCGAGAATCATACAGTGGATCAACCAATTTCTGCATTGCAATCACTCCACGACTACTATAAGAACCATAAGCATCAATATCATTACGCTCAAATGGCGTACAAGCTGGAAGAACAATATCAGAGAAACGACAAGTTGCTGTCCAACTGTAATTAATCGAAACGATAGTTTCTAAGCTTTGGAAAGCTTTTTTCATTTTATTACGTTCAGACTGACGATGCCATTGGTTACAGCCCGTAAAGATTGCCATTTTTAATGGAGAATAAACGACTTCTTTACCGTTAGCATTAATTTTTTGTCCTGGATTTAATAGCGCATCTGTTAAACGAGCAACTGGAATAGATGAACTATAACCTTTGTAATCGGTATTTGGATATTTTTGTGTTTGTCCTTTATCTAAATTTAATGGAAATGATCCTGGCATTGCTGCGCCGGACTCAGGTACACCAATTGAACTATAGTGGTGAGCATAACTAATCCCTCCGCCCGGTAAACCAATTTGGCCTAGCATAGAAGCCAATACCGCAGCCATCCAATATGGTTGTTCACCATGTTGCTGACGTTGAATAGCCCAACCTAAAATAAGCTGAGTACGTTTACCAGCAAGCATATGGGCAAATTCACGAATTTCATCAGCACTAATACCGCAAATCTCTGATGCCCATTCTGCTGTTTTTGGTTTTTTATCTTCAGTTTCACCTAATAGATAAGGGACAAATTTTTCAAAACCGACAGTGTACATATCAATGAATTTTTTGTCGTATAAATTCTCTGTATAAAGCGTGTGAGCAATAGCTAACATAAAAGCCACATCACTTAATGGATTGATGTATTTGTACTCTGCACCAAGGTAATTTTGGGTCTTACTTTTCACTGGGTCAACACAAACAACATTGATTTCTTTGTTAGCAACTTTTTGTTTTAATTGCTCTAAATATTTATAAGCTTCATGTGTTTCGCAGTTCCAACCCACCTGTAAGTTTTTAATTGGATCACTTGCCCAGAAAATGATATTTTCACTCTCTTTTAAGATAATTTCCCAAGATGTTCCTTGTGAATAAACTTCTGTTGAACCCAACACATAAGGAAGAATAACTTGTCCTGCTCCTGTTGAATAGTCTCCGCTGGTACTTACGCTATTTCCATGCATTCCAACTGCACGAATCATATGATTACCACAGCTATGGAATTGCCCAGTTGAACGCCATCCAACATTTGCAGTATGTAACGCCCATGGGCCATAATCTTTCTGGATACGTTCTAATTCTTCATAAAAGAAATCTAAGGCCTCATCCCAAGTAACACGCACGAAGCGGTTATCACCACGTTCTGCAGTATTACTATTATGGCGCTTCTTCAACCAATCTAAACGAACCATTGGATAACGAACACGTGATTCACTATAAATCAATCCCTTAATTCCATTGATCATTTCTGTTGGGTATTGGTCATATTCAAATGGTTTGATCTCTTCTACTCGGCCATTTTGGATTTTCGCTCGAATCGCACCCCAGTGCGATCCAGAAATTTTCCAAGCGGTTAGATCTTCACCTTCTTTTGCAAATGCTTTTTGAGGTACAAGGAAATTTGGCATAGCAAATGTAGCTGCCATAACAGACATATTTTTTAAAAATTGACGACGTGATTGTTTCATATGATTTCCTTATTTGCTCTCATTCTCAATGTGCTGTTCAAAATCAGAAGAATGAAGTTGTAAGTACCGTAAAACTTCTTTACCTGTTTGTTTATCCATATTGGTAAAACCAACCATTCCATTAAATAAACCAATCCAAGCATTTGAATCAAAATGAGCAACCTCTGGTTGTCTATGGCAGGTACTACATTGTGTTTTATAAGTATTTTCTGCATCTGCCCAAATTGGTTTAATATCTTCAATCAATGAAGCTTTTGGCACCCACACTTGCATTTTTACATTCTGCCAAGTTAAACCAGTAAGTGGATCTTCTTGAGTTTTGATCACTTCAAATTTTGGTTCTGATTGCATGAACTCTTTGCTCAATACCGCATCGGTAATATTTTTACCAAATTGGTGGTACCAAATACGTCCAAAACCTTTATTTTTACGCCACATAACCAATTCCACTAAATCCGCATCTTTACCTGACTTAACAAAAGTCACTGGTACGGCAGTTTCTAATTGACCAATGTTGCTAGACATTGCTTCATCACTAAATAACTCAACATTAGCTTTAGTAAAATATTTTTTATCCGCAGTTAATGAAGAAACAACTAAATTATCAAATTTTGATGCAGAACCTTCAGTAGCTTTCATTTTTGGTAAATGATGGGCAATACCTTTATGACAGTCCATACAACTTTGATCTCTTTCTGCTGCTGGCATCATCGCATTTTTAGCGGCATCAGACATTTTGTCAAAATCCATTCTTTCATAACTATGACAAGTTTTACATTCTTTAGAACCATTTGCAGCAAAACGTGCCCACTCTCTTTCAGCCATTTCCTGACGATGCTCTTCAAACGAACCTTCTTCATCATATTTTCCAGTTAGTTCAGCAAAAACTTCTCGCATAGCTTGAACTTTGCGTGCAAATTTAGGTGTTTTTTCATGTGGTAAGTGACAATTTGAACAAGTTGCTGTTACTCCAGAATCATTTGACCAGTGTACTGTTTCTTTTAATTCTGCAAGAGGTTGCTCCATTGAATGACAGCTTACACAAAACTCTTCTGTACTTGTACTATCCATCACATCATTAAATGATTGCCAACTTATTGCTCCCGCAATAAAACCTAACGTGACTAAAATACCTAAACCGATTTTAGCGGAAGGTTTCATAAATAAGTTTTTAATAAATTTCAATAATTTCATAATTGCTCCATTTTGGTTAAGCTGTTGGCAAACCAATCACAAACATTTGTAATAACCACACAACCAGACCATATGCTCCCACACTGGCAAACATTAAAATAGGTAAAACCACTCCCATTAATACGATAGTCTTGATCACATCTTGAAACAAAGAATTTTTCACTTGCTCCATAAATCCCTCTTATTAGTTAGTATTTCTAAATAAAAAAA
>NZ_JARIDQ010000010.1 GCF_029256985.1 Otariodibacter sp.
ATCTACAATGGGCTGGCGAGGCATTTAGATTAAGCTACATGGGCGTACAGGATGATACGCAAATTCATACTCACATGTGTTATTCTGAATTTAACGATATTCTTCCAGCAATTGCAGCATTAGATGCAGATGTGATCACCATTGAAACATCTCGCTCTGATATGGAACTATTAACGGCATTTTCAGACTTTAAATATCCAAATGATATTGGGCCGGGAGTATATGATATCCACAGTCCAAGGGTACCGACACATCAAGAAATTGAACATTTATTGCGTAAAGCCTTAAAAGTAGTACCAAAAGAACGTTTATGGGTAAACCCTGATTGTGGCTTAAAAACACGTGGTTGGACAGAAACACTTGCACAATTAAGCACAATGATTGAAGTAACCAAAAAATTGAGAGCTGAATTGGCGTAATGTAATTTTCTGAAACTATTTATACAAACCAGTACATTTTAATGTACTGGTTTTTGCAATCTGCAATAAACCAATAAATGTAAACATTTATTTTAATCGATTGGGAAAGTAGTTAATTCTCTTATGCCAATATCTTTTAGATAATTATAAATTCCATCGTAATAAATCGGACTTGCTGAAATATCATCGACGCTTCCTTTTGGAATAAATATTATTAATCCTTGTCTAGCTCTCGTTAATAGCACTCTATACGCATTTTTCAAATATAATATATTTTCCTCTGATTTAATTCTTTGCCACTTCGTTCCTTTAAAACTGAAATAATAAAAACTCCCATTGGTAAATCTTAAATCAGCATCCCAACACACTATAGACCAATCTAACTCTAATCCTTGAATATCAAATTCAGTCGCTGTTTCTTCGAGATAAAATGAAGAACGTACATCATCTTTACCATTTAAAAACCAATTAGATGGGCTAATTTTATTTTGCACCCAAATACCATACTTTCTTAATCGCTTAGCTCCGGAACTAGCTGTAATACCATAACGCTCTGATCCTTTTGCTATACTTTTTACCCATGATTTAGCAATATTTATGTCTCTTGTTATATAAATAGGATAAGATTCTTTAAAATTATTATATAATTTTTGAGCGATGTTTTTATTACAATCCAATAATGCTTTAACAAAACTAGAAATATTTTCACTTCTAAATGAACGTAAGGAAACGGATAAATGTAAATGTTTATTTATGTTATAATTTAATCCTTCAGTCAAGAATTCAAAAGAATGGCCTTTAATATATTCATAATCGATTATTCTATCTGATACATAAACAGTCCAATTAGGATATTTTTCTTTTAACGCCTCAAACCACCCAATAATCCCCTCAGACTCTCCTTTATTAATCTCTTGTCCCCCACCTATTAGACATACAATTGTAGCCCAATCTTTATGACGATCTAACACATTTATTAAAAACTCAGGTTCAGACATATCAAAATTAAGAATTCCTTTTTTTCTTTCCATAAAATTTTGTAAATTAGACTTATCCCAAGCTCGCTGAGCTTCATCATAAATTATTACTTGTTCTAATGGTGCTCTGTCAGTAGAGATTGTATCATCCCTAAAATGATGGATTATTTGAATAAATTCCTTTGATTTCCTGAGAGCCTCATTTTTACTGATACCGTATTTTTCAACATCATCTCGTGCTAAAGCTTCTTGTAAAACTTCAACAAGTGGTCCATTTCCTGAGAGAAAAACAGCATGCTCGTTCTTATCTATATTTTGTCTTTCAATAGCTATATTAAGCCCCGCTAATGTTTTTCCAGCACCAGGGACTCCTGTTATAAAGCAAATTGATTTTTCCTTATATTTTTTGCTTGACTCTACAATTTGACTGATGGCTTTGGTCGTGTTACTAAGATTTACCGCACTAGCATCACTTCTAGATATATTTTCTACACTATGTCCTTTATATAAAGCTTGTGCCGCTTCTATAATAGTAGGGGTTGGCATATATAATGAGTTAACCCAATCCTCTGCAATGAATGAAGGTTCATTATAACGATGGCAGATAGTTTCTATATATTTTTCGATTCCTGTCTCATTACAGCAATACGTTTTCAGAATATTGTTTTTTAACACTTCAATAGGTTGTTGGTACTCATACGCATTTGTAGATATAAGAATTGGAACTATTGGCTTATCGTGACTCTCTTTATGAAAATAGCTAAGATCTAATGCATAATCAGTCACTTGCTCAATTGCACTTTTAGGATAATCTTTTTCACCGACCTTAAACTCCAAAAGAAATATAATTCCTTTGTAAAGTAGGACATTATCAATTCTCTTTCCCATTCTAGGTATCGTATATTCAAATAACAAATAGCCTTCACGAAAAGCTTGAATTTCACGCTTAAGAATCTCTATTTGTTTTTCCCAGGCGTTTTTTTGCAAATCATCCGATGAAAATGAATCACTTCTTACGATTTCACCAAATATCGTACTATTGTCTTTTTCTATAAAATCAGTTACGTAACCTGAATAATATGCGCGTTTTAATTTCATTGATTTGCTGCTGTAAATTTTTTAGTTTTTAACCTTCAATCTGTGATAGAAAAACTAATGTTTCATAATGTGCTGTATGCGGAAACATATCAAATAGCTGTATTCTTTCAAGTTGATATTGTGTTAAAGATTCAAGATCTTTTGCCATAGTTTTAGCGTTACAACTGGAATAGATTAGATAATCTGATCCTAATTGATTGAGATATTCCGCTAAGGGTTTACCAATACCTCTACGTGGTGGATTGACTATCACAAGATCAGGTTTAGCGCCTTGTGTATTGAGAGCAAATTGTGCGGAATCTAATGAGGAAAACTGGACATTTTGTAATCCTAATTTTTCTGCGGATTTTGTCGCACTGGCAATAGCTGAAGGGGAAATTTCGATCCCGGTTAGCGTTATATTAGGATTTTTCTGCTGTAATACTGAGGCACAATGTAAACCAAAGCCCCCCACCCCACAAAATAGATCCCAAAGATTATCTATTTTTAGATCTGATATCCAAGATTGAGCAGTTGCATAAAGTTGGCTGGCGACTTTAGGATTAGTTTGAAAAAAGCCTTGTGGACGAATGAAAAGCGGTATGCCATTAAAATATTCTTCAATTACATTTTGTTCTGTCAGGAAAATCTCTTTTTCGCCCTCCAAAACCGCTGAATGTTGCGGTTGAATATTGAGTGTTACTACTGAATTTTGAGGAAGTTGAGCATAAAAAGTAGAAAATTCTCGCTCAACAAGCGGTCGTTTCGCTTCACTTTTTAGCACAAAACGAATCATTAAGGATTGATTATATGCACTTTGGGTAATGAGAATATATTTTAGCTCACCTCGTTTTTTCGCTACGTTGTAAGGTACCAGCCCTGCTCTACCGATAAATTGTTTCAAAATCGGAAATAATGGGGTAAAGCTTTCAGGATAAAGAGAACAATCCGTTAGATCGACCGCACTGTTTGGATCATTAGGATCAGATAAAATACCCAGTATCGGACGTTCTACACTGCCCGATACCACCATTTTTGCTTTATTTCTAAATTGAGCCAACTCTGACTTAATTGCAGGTAAAATTTCTGTTTTTGGCAAAATAAATGGCGAAACTAACCGCTTGAGTTCAGTATATTTTTCTTCAATTTGAACGTCATAATCTTTCTCAATCCATTGGCAAGAACGACATTTATGTTGTTCAAAGTGCGAGCATTGTAAACGATTAAGCATGGTTCGCTTTCCACTCTAACCAATCATTTTGTAACACTTCTAATTGCTGATGAGCTTTTTTCCATCGGTCTGTAACAACAAGATCTTGCCAACGTATGTGCTTACGTTTCATCAATTTTTGATGAATAATTTTCTGCTCTGCCGTTGGCTGATATTTTAAGTGATCTAATACTTGAACAACGCCATCTGGTTCGTTACACAATAAGAGTAAATCACAACCCGCAGCTAATGCTTTTTGGCTTCGTTCAACATAATCCCCCATAAAACCAGCGCCTTTCATCCCTAAATCATCGGAAAAAATCACACCTTTAAATTGTAATTGTTTTCTTAATATTTCTTTTAACCAATAGCTTGATCCACTAGCAGGTTGCGTATCACATTGAGTGTAAATGACATGAGCAGGCATAATTGCATCTAATTTATTTTTCGCAATAAGTTGTTTAAAAGGCTGAATATCTTGCGAAAAAATTGCGTCTTTACTTCGTTCATCAATCGGCGTTTCTAAGTGTGAATCAGCAATGACATGCCCATGCCCCGGAAAATGTTTACCCGTTGTTGCCATGCCCATTTCTTGCATACCATCAATAAATGATTCAGCTATTGGCAATATCTGCTCAACATTTTCCCCAAAAGAACGATCGCCAATCGCCTTAGATTGATGTCCTAAATCAAGAACAGGAGCAAAGCTTAAATCAATATCAAGGGCAAACATTTCAGCAGCCATTAACCATCCTGCTTCGTGGGCATATCGCTGCTGTATTGTTGGATCTTGAATAAGTTGTTGGAAAGATTGCATCGCTGGTAATTGAGTAAATCCCTCACGAAAACGTTGTACTCGACCTCCCTCTTGATCGATTGTGATCAATAATGGCTTTTTAACCCGTTGTCTAATTGACTTCACTAATGCTTGAATTTGTTCTCTATCGTGGAAATTACGAGTGAATAAAATCAATCCAGATACAAAAGGATGTTCTAGTAATTCTTGTTCTTCTATCGTCAATTCTTTTCCAACTAAATCCATCAATAACATTACAATTCTCCAAATAAAAATGCTCTCATATTTCGGCAATACGAGAGCATTTTACAATGATTTAAATGATTTTGCTTATTTCTATTGTTTGCTATGCTTTGCTTGGTTTTTTCTCATTCTAATATTTAATAATTCGACAATAACAGAAAATACCATAGCAATATAAATTGCTGATTTTGGAATATGGAACATAAATCCTTCTGCCATCAATGTAATACCAATCATCACTAAGAAGGCTAAAGCTAGATTTTTAATCGTTGGATTTCTATCGACAAAATCACCAATAGGCTTGGCAGCTAGCATCATCATTCCAACCGCAATTATAATTGCTAAAATCATTACTGGTAAATCGTTAGCAATACCGACTGCGGTAATCACAGAATCTAATGAAAAAACAATATCTAATAAAGCAATTTCAATTAACGTCACCACATACCCAGCTTTTTGTTTTACTAATCCATTTTCACTATGTTCTACTGCACTGACTGATTCTTTTAATTCCTTACTACTTTTTACAATTAAGAAGAATCCCCCTAAGATAAGGATTAAATCCCTCCCTGAAACAGGCATATTTGCTATGGTAAATAATGGTTCAACCAGTCTCATGATCCAAGCAAGTGAAAGTAATAATAGGATTCTAGTTATCATTGCTAAACCTAGCCCAAGGATACGGGCAGATTGGCGTTGCTTTTCTGGTAAACGAGAAACAAGAATACTAATTAAAATAATATTATCGATACCTAACACAATTTCTAGTGTAGTTAGGGTTAAAAGTGCAATCCAAGCCTCAGGATTTGTTATCCACTCAAGCATATATATATCCTTTACATAAAAAATAAAAAGTTTTTGTGCCTAAGTCATATAAACTAGGCATTAACTCAAACGATACATAATATAGAGAGACTGTAAAAAATTAAAGACGAGAAACCAAAAAATTTTGTAAAATTTTTGCAGTAAATTGTTTGCGTAAATAAAAGCCTAGGGGTAATGACTGAATTCTTTCACCTTGAAGATTCACCGCATTAGTTAATGCTTTACTATTTTTACCTTTAGGGCGTAATTGTAATACTTCACCTAATGTGGCATTAATCTCATTTAATCGACCAAAAACAATTAATTCCATTAACTCTTCCCAATCTTGCTGAAGTTGTCGTTCTTCTACTAAAGAGGGTGTCCACAACACAGGCATACCAATTTTACGCAATGCGAGCGGAATTTCTCTTTTACCCTCAACAGGCACCCATAATACTTTAGATAATTTATGTCGAACGTGAGATGTCTGCCAAGTCACTCCATGATTTTGCGTCAAAGGTGCTAGACTGACAAAAGTGGTTTCTAAAGGCATTCCTTTCTCATTGATGGGAATAGTTTTTAGCTCAATACCCAAATGGGCAAAATCTGGTTCAGCTTTACTTCCTGCCTTTGCTCCTAAGGCAACTTCAATCAACATCCCCACCCAACCTTTATCACGGCGTAAATCAGGCGGTACAGGAACATTTAAGTATTCTGCAATCTCACCAAGTGTAAAGCCCGCTAACCATTGGGCTTTCTCTAATAATTCTTGTTCAGTCTTTGAAAAAGTCGCTAATTGCATAATACCTAAAAATGAATATAAAGTTTTATGCCGATATTGTAGCTAACTACTCACTTTCTGCCAAATCGAGCATTTCTGCTGCATTAGCTAAAACGGCATCGGTAATTTTACTTCCGCCAAGCAATCGAGCTAAAGCCGTAATTCTATCTTTACGTTCAAGCAAACTCATTTTTGTTTCTGTTTGTTCATTTTCGACATATTTTTGGACATTAAAATGATGATGCCCGTGACTTGCAACCTGCGGTAAATGTGTAACACATAATACTTGGCATTTATTACCTAGCTGACGTAATAATCTGCCCACTACCGTTGCAGTTGGTCCACTGATTCCTACATCAACCTCATCAAAAATAATCGTTGGAGTCGATAATTTATTGGCCGTTAATACTTGCACAGCAAGGGAGATTCGAGATAACTCCCCACCCGATGCAATCTTAGCTAGAGGTTGTGATTGTTGCCCTAAATTACTGCGTAAATTAAATTCGACCGTATCGGCTCCATTTGCTGATAACTTCGCTAAATTATGTTGCACATCAATGAAAAACTCACCATTTTCCATTGCTAATTGCTTAATTTGCTCTGTGACTTGGGCTGATAATTTTTGACTCGCTTCTACCCTTTTTTGATAAATTTGTTCAGCCAATTCTACACAATCTTGATAAGCCTGTTTTTCATCTTCGATAAGCTGTTCTTCATTTTCCTCAAAAGATAATAAACTCTCTAATTCTTGTTGAAGGGTCTGATGATGTTGCCATAGGCTGTTTGCTG
>NZ_JARIDQ010000014.1 GCF_029256985.1 Otariodibacter sp.
AAGTGATGAAAGATATTAACTCGACTGGTTTTGGATTAACCAGTGGATTACATAGCCGTATTGATGAAACTGTTGAGCAATGGTTAGCAACAATTGAGGCAGGTAATTTATATGTGAACCGCAATACTGTCGGTGCAGTTGTAGGGGTTCAACCATTTGGTGGAATGGGCTTATCTGGTACAGGACCAAAAGCGGGTGGACCACTCTACTTACAACGTTTAGTGAATCGTAAGGAATGGGATTTACAGGACATTGAAGGTGGTGAAAAAGTTGATTTATCATCCCTTGTAGCAGGACTTAAGGCAACATTATCAGGAGCTGAACTGGATAATGCAATGACCTTAATGAATCAATTATCAGATCAATCTCCGCTTGGAAAAGTGCTCACGATGCAAGGTATCACTGGTGAAGATAACTTTATGTGTTTAGTATCTCGTCCAATCATTGCAATTAGCAATGGATCGTTAGACGCACAAATTAAAGCATTGATTGCCATTGCGGTAGCGGGAAGTAAAGCGGTGGTATTAAATGGTTCGCCTCTTTTTCAACACGCCTCTCATTTTGGCAACCTAATTTCAGTGGTCGATGATTTCAATACACTTTCTGAATTGAGTGTGTTGGTTGTACTTGATCCATTATCCGTTGAACAAAAATTACATTTTGCACAACGAGAAGGGGCAATCTTAACCTATGTTGAAAGTTTAGATTTAGCCTTATCTCTCTTCCCATTATTACACGAAAAAGCAGTCAGTATTAACACTGCAGCAGCAGGTGGTAATGCAAGTTTAATGAGTGAAATGGATTAGTCTGTTAATTAAGCAAATAAGCGGTTGGTTTTCATCAGTTTTTTGTAAAAAATACCGATTAACCAACCGCTTTTCTATTTGAGAAGAATTATTATTGGGGCTGACATAGGTTAGCCCTAAATATTTCCAGTATTTATTGTCTGTTATTTATTCAATTATTTTAGTAAGCCTTTTTACCTGCTTTGTTAATAAGTTCTTTTAAATATGGAATATCATCGTGGCTCAACATATCAATTAATCCTTCTTGTAACCAACTGATGATTTCACTTTCTACATCATAACCATATTTTCGGTTATAAACTTTTAATATAGGTTCTTTTGACTCGTGTATGTATAAACGAACAGATAATCCTGCTTTTTTATAAGCGATTAAATCTTCTTTACCAACATAATGATATTCTACACAAACACTACTTGCATTTGAGCCAAGCACTGCAGAGAGTTGATCATTGTAGCGAGCAAGTGTAACAACTTGAAGTTTAATTTCTGGCAATAATGTTTTTACTTTATTAATTAAAACGTGATCAAAACCAAGTAGAAGAATATTATCAACGGATTTAGTTTCTTGTAACAATGAAACTAAAACCTTAGCAAAACGTTGATGGTTTCTGCGTTGTTTGGCTTCAACAATGAGTCCTAATTTGTTCTCTACTGCCCAATTTAGCACATCACGTAATTCTGGAATTTGAGTATTTTTAAATTCAGGTGAAAATTTAACACCAAAATCATATTGTCTAAGTTCAGCTAGTGTCATTTGCTCGACATAACCTTCACCATTGGAAACTCGTTCAATAGAAAAATCGTGAATCACTACTATTTTTTCATCTTTTGTCATCGCAATATCTAATTCAATACTGTGAGTACCTTCCTTAAATGCACCGATAAATGCGTGCATTGTATTTTCAGGGTATTTAGTATTATAACCACGATGGCTATTTGCTAAAATAATTCCTTGTTCACTTACGTTAAAATTAAATCCCATTTTCTTACCTCTTTATCTTTAAATTTAACCTTTAGTCAAATAAGTTGTAATCATTTTGCACCAAATAAAAAAATACTCAATAGCTAATTATTTTAAAAAATTTTAGTGTGATCTACTTAACAATTCAAAGAAAATATACTTCTAAGGAATTAACTAATTAATTAATATCTCTAAATTTAGAGTGTTAAGATTAAAAACAATAAGTAATTTATAAAAAATAAAGAGGACATAATGGCAAAACTAGAAATAAAAAATGTAACAAAAAAATTTGGAGATTTTTATGCTGCAAAAAATATTACTTTTACAGCAGAGGAAGGAGAGTTTGTTACATTACTTGGTCCGAGTGGCTGTGGAAAAACATCTTTATTAAAATTAATAGCGGGTTTTTATCAAGCAGATGAAGGTGAAGTAGTTATTGGAGGTAACAATGTTAATTTTGTACCTCCTGAAAAAAGAAATACAGCAATGTGTTTTCAATCTTATGCCCTCTTCCCACATCTGAATGTCTCTCATAATATTTGTTATGGTTTACAACAAAAGAATATAGTAAAAGATGAACAAGTTGCTCGTTTGAATATGGCATTAAAACAAATGGATTTAGAAATGCATAAGTTAAAAATGCCAAACCAACTCTCTGGAGGTCAACAACAGCGTGTAGCTTTAGCTCGTGCAATGGTTACTCGTCCTGATGTTATTTTATTTGATGAACCCTTATCGAACTTAGATGCTAAATTGAGAGAAACGGTGCGTTTTGAAATTAAACAATTATCACATCAATATAATTTAACTAGTATCTATGTTACTCACGATCAGGCAGAAGCATTGGCGATGTCAGATAAAATTATTGTCCTCAATAAAGGTAGTATTGAGCAAATCGGTACACCATTAGAAATTTATCATCAACCAGTGAGTCGCTTTGTTGCTGATTTTATAGGTATTGCGAATATTGTTGAGGCTGAAGTTAGTAGTTTAGGTGATGACCTTTACCAAGTACGGTCAATTTTTGGTGATTTTGTTGCTAAATCAAATAAAAAACCAGATTCAAATCGAGTTTACATTTGTTTCCGTCCAGAAGATGCTGTGCTGTGTGATGTAAATTCGTCTGGAGAAAATCAATTTACAGTTGAAGTAGTACAAACAGCATTTATGGGAAATTTAACAGAAGTACAAGCTATTTTACCTAATCACCCTGAACACAAAATCCGCTTACAATTGACCAAATATCCGAATATTCCAGCGGATAAACTTTTACATTTTAATTTACCAAGTACCGCTATTCATTTCTTGGAGGCTGTATGAATAAATTCAGAAATGACATAAAAGCGTGGCTTTTACTTATATCGGGATTAGGAACGATTTTGCTTCTGATGGGGTCAACATTTTATATTGTTGTGTTACAAAGTTTTGGATTACATAATGTTTTTGGAGAACCAGAGATATTTACTTTAACTCATTGGCAGTCAGTTCTTACTGATGAAGTATTCCAAAAAGCATTAATGTATTCAATTAAAGTTTCATTACTTGGTGCTATTTTTTCCATTATAGTTGCTTATCCCATTGCAATGTGGTTACGTAAACCTATGGCAGGGAAAGTTGCAATAATTACTACTCTAAGAGCACCAATGTTAGTACCTGGTTTGGTTGCTGCATTCTTATTCGTTAATATGATTTCTTATCACGGTATTTTGAATGAAACATTAGTTTTCTTGGGTATTTGGGATAGTCCTCGAACTTTACAAAATGATGAATTTGGTTGGGGGATAGTTATCCTACAAATGTGGAAAAATATTCCATTTGCATTAATTCTAATTGGCGGAGCTGTGAATTCATTAAAATCAGATCTACTTGATGCTGCTGCTAATTTAGGTTCTGGTCCTTGGCAACGTTTTAAGTATGTTGTTTTTCCTCTAAGTCTTGGTGCTGTGCAAGTTTCTTTTATCCTAATCTTTATAGGTGCTTTAGGGGACTTCGCATTTTACAGTATAGCAGGACCTAGAGACACTTATGCACTTGCTCGCTTGATGCAAATGACGGCTTATCAATTTGAAGAATGGAATCAAAGTGCGGTTATGGCAATGATGATAATGTTAACTTCTGCATTCTTTACTATATTAATTTCTATCATTATTCGACCACTAAGCCATAAGAAAGGAGAAATAAAATGAGCCAAACTTCACAACAACCAGTTAGAACTAAAAATGGTCGATTAATTGCCAAAATTTCTTTAACTTTTTTTATAGTGGCAAATTCTATTTGGTTATTTATTCCATTCTTGATGGCAGGGTTGTGGTCATTAGTTGATCCAAATGAGCCTTGGAGTTATCCAGATATTTTACCTCCATCTCTTTCTTTTGAACGTTGGATAAATGTATGGCAACAAACCTCTTTGCCAGAAGCAATGTTTAACAGCTATACGATAGCACCAAGCGTTGCGTTAATTGCTATTTTGTTAGCTATCCCAACGTCTTATGCTTTTGGTAGAATGGAGTTTCGTGGCAAGAAATTAGCTGAGCTTTTAACGCTAATTCCTTTAGTCATTCCTGGAATGATCATTGCATTATTTTTTAGCCAAATGTTATTAGCATTGAACATAACAACTCCTTTTATTGGAATTGTTATTGGTCATACCGTAATGACATTACCTTATGCTATTCGTATTTTATCTTCTGGCTTTTCATCTGTACCACAGGATCTAATTGATGCTAGTCGAGATCTTGGGGCATCTAAATTGACAACTTTTAAAGATGTCTATTTACCAATGTTAAAACCAAGTTTCTTAGCCGCTATTATTTTTTGTTTAGTAAAAAGTATCGAAGAGTTTTCTATATCATTTGTTATTGGGTCACCTGATTTTATTACTGTACCGACAATCCTATATTCATTTTTAGGATATTCATTTATTCGTCCAAATGCAGCGGTTGTATCATTAATTTTGTTAGTACCAAATATTATTTTAATGATGATTATTGAAAAATTATTAAAGGGAAATTATCTCTCTCAATCTACAGGCAAAGCCTAATAATTTATAGGAGTACATTATGCGTAAATTAACAAAATTTCTTTCTTTTGGCTTAACTTGCACGGCAATATCCCTTGCTAGTTCAGTTTCTGCTCAAGATCTCAGCCAAAAATCTTGGGAAGAAATTGAAGCTCAAGCTAAAAAAGAAGGGCAGGTTGTTGCTAGTATTTGGTATTTACAACCTCAGTTTCGTATTTTTGTGAAATCTTTTGAAGAGCAGTATGGTGTGAAAGTGCGTATTCCTGAAGGAACTTCTGATGGAAATATCAATAAACTATTAGCAGAGAAAAACTTAGAAAAAGGTAAAATGGATGTTATAGCAGTGGGAGCTGACGCCTATCCAACAGTATTAAAATCTGATGTTTTAGCTGACTTATCTAAATTACCAAATTTTACTAATGCAAACCATTTTTTACAAGGTGTTGATTTAGGTAATTATGGTGTGGGATTCTGGGGGAACCAAACTGGTTTTGCTTATGATCCGTTACGTTTAAGTGAAGATAAATTACCGCAAACGTGGGAAGACGTTCAATCTTATTTACAGGCTAATCCTAAGAAATTTGGCTATGCCGATCCAAATGGGGGAGCTTCAGGTAAAGCATTTATTGAGCGAGCTTTAATTTATGTTGGTGGAGATTATAATTATCAAGTTCAAGATGTTGATGAAAAACAAGTTAAGTCTTGGAAAACAACTTGGGATTGGTTTGCAAAAAATAAAGAAAATATGACCCGTACTTCTTCTAATGCTGATAGTTTAACTCGTTTAAATGATGGTGAATTAGATTTAGTTTCTGCTTGGCAAGATCATTTATTTAGCTTACAAAAACAAGGCGCTATTACTTCTCGTTTAAAATTCTATGTACCTAAATTTGGTATGCCAGGAGGTGGTAATGTAATTACTGTTGCAAAAAATAGTCCTCACCCTGCAGCATCTTTATTATTTGTTAACTGGATAAGCTCTGCTGAGGTACAACAAAAACTTAGTCAAGAATTTGGTGTACGTCCTTTAAATAATAATGTAGGGCAAACTGATATTTTATTCTTCCCAGCAACTTGGGGTAAAGAAGCAATGGCAGACTTTACTAAAGAAGTTATTTCAAAATAATTTTGATAAAATATGATAATATAAGGGGCTGACATAGATTAGCCCTGAATTTAACACCATTTTTTCAGAGTCTTCAACTGATTTTTTGGTGTCTCATAGTTAAATCTAAACTCACATTCCTTTAAAAATAAATGAAAGTTTTTCTTATCAATTCCGTTATATTTCCTTAAAACTCGCTTTGCTTGTGACCAAAAATTTTCAATTCCATTTATATGATTTTTTCCTTTGGCAAAATCAGTTGAATGGTTAATTCTAAAATGTTGAAAATCACTGATATCAAGAGCATTATAACTACGATAATGATCTGTATATACAACACTATCAGGGACAATTTTCCTTTTAATTACAGGGAGTAATGTACTTGTCGTAGTATCGAAAACAATAACGGTATAGACCATCCCATTCCTTTTTAAAAGTCCAAAAACTGCTGTTTTACCCCCAGCTCCTCGACCTCGCTTTCCTTTTCTGAATTTTGCAAAAATATCCAATCTAGACAGTAATGAGCAATATATTAAACTTACAGATAAACTGACTGTTCTTTGGAATAGAATATCTATTATGCCGTTCCGTTACCAATAATAGTACAAAGATGAGGAAACCACCTTATACAATAACCAGTCGTTTATTTTGCAGTCTAAGCGGTCAGATTATTACAAAAATTTGTAAAAATCTGACCGCTTACTATTTTAGAAACATTATTATTTTCATTTTTTATGGAAAAATAAATTACTTTTAAATCAAAAACTTTCTACCACCGAATAAGCACAACCATTTGTCAAGATCTTGTTCTGTAAAAAAATATAGCTAGAATATCC
>NZ_JARIDQ010000053.1 GCF_029256985.1 Otariodibacter sp.
AAATTCTACGAACAGAAAAAACAGCATTTCAGCGTAAAAGCCTACCCTGCTATTGTCGATGAACAAACCTCCGTAGGCGTAAAACTGTTTGAAACAGAATTTGAACAAGCCACTGCAATGCAAGCAGGCCTTCGTCGATTATTGCTATTGAATGTGCCTTCGCCAATCAAATACTTACACGAAAAACTACCGAATAAAGCAAAATTAGGACTTTATTTTGCCCCATTTGGCAAAGTGTTGGAGCTAATTGATGATTGTATTGCTTGTGCCGTTGATAAGCTGATTGAAGATTTTGGTGGCTTTGTTTGGTCTGAAGAAAAATACAATGAATTGCAAGAATATGTCCGAGCTAATTTAAACGATATGACCGTTGAAATTGCCAAACAAGTGGAAAAAAGCTTAACGTTCGCCTATGAAATCAGTAAACGATTAAAAGGTAAATTAGACTTCACTATGGCATTTGCTTTATCTGATATCCAATCTCAACTTAAAGGGTTAATTTACCCGAATTTCGTCACAAAAATGGGCTATCAAAAACTTGCAGATCTTTATCGTTATCTAACCGCTATTGATAAACGACTAGATAAATTAGTGGTCGATAGTAATGCTGATAGAGCGAAAATGTTACGGGTGGAGCAAGTCCAAAAAGCCTATCAACAATTATTAGCTAAACTGCCAAAATCAAAACCGATCTCTGATGAAGTCGCAAAAATCCGCTATATGATTGAAGAATTACGGGTCAGCCTGTTTGCTCAACAACTTGGGACTAAATATCCGATTTCAGATAAACGGATTTTAAATAGTATTGCGGAGGTTAGGTAAAATTCCATATTATTTTGTGATGGGATAGACTAAACGCTCATTTAGGAACATATTATTCAAATATTTTTATTAGGTTAACATTTTATTTTCATGAAAATTATTCACACGTCAGATTGGCATATTGGGAAACGACTTCATAACTATGATTTAAGTCAAGATTTCAACTTATTTAGTACTTGGCTTTTGGATGTCGTCAAAGAAAAAGGCGTCAATTTATTATTGGTTTCTGGGGATATTTTTGATTTAGCGAATCCTTCTTCTTCAGCAAGACAACAATATTATTCTTTTTTAATTCGATTGAAAGAAATAGGCTGTAAAGTTATCCTAACGGGAGGTAATCATGATTCAGCCAGTGTTCTGAATGCTCCTAAAGAAATTTTGAATGCTATTGATATTAAGGTTGTCGGTAGTTTACCAAATGATTTTGATGAATATATTATTCCTGTATATGATGATAATGGGAAAGCAGTGGTAATTCATGCGATTCCTTTTTTGCGTGATGCCGATTTACGAAATGCCAATGATGGAACTCAAAATGATAGAATAAGAATAGTACAAGAAGGAATTCAAAAAGTATTTGAAAAGTCACTTAAATTCGGTAAAGAAAAATATCCCGATTATCCACATATTGCAATGGGGCATTTGTTTACAGCAGGGGTTTCTACATCGGATAGTGAGCGGGAAATTCAGATTGGGAATGAGGCAAAATTTGATGCCCATCGTTTAGGAAAAGGCTTTGATTATGTGGCTTTAGGACATATTCATAAACCACAAAAAGTAAATGCCGATATTCCGATTTATTATTCAGGCTCGCCCATTTCCTTGTCGTTTAGTGAGCGAACAGACAATAAACGCATTTTATTACTCGATACTGAAAAAGGTTTTGAGCCTGAAAGCATAACAATTCCTTTGTTTAGAAAATTACAAAGAATTTCTGGTAATTTAGAAAAAATTCAGTCTGAAATTAATAGATTAAAGGTAGAAACTTCGCTAACTACTTTATTAGAAATTGAATTGATAGAGGAATGTTACAATGCCAATTTAGAAGATAGATTTATGCAATTATTAAACGATTTTTCTCACAGTAATGCAGAAATAGTAAAGACCAAACTCACTTTTAAAGATCGGGTAATAGGTGCTCATGAATTGTATGGTGTATCTGAAGATATTACCGAATTAAAACCAATCGAAATGTTTTCAAAATTATTGGAAACACAAGCATATCCGGATGAAGACGAACAAGCCTTGAAAATAGCATTTAATGAATTAGTAGAACAAGTTCAACACGCAGAAGAAGTATGAAAATCCTAAAAATAGAGTTCAAAAACATCAATTCATTAGAAGGGAAACACGTGATTGATTTCACGAAAGAGCCTTTCATTCAAAATAATCTATTTGCGATTACAGGACCTACTGGAAGTGGGAAAAGCACAATTTTAGACGTAATTCCATTGGCTTTATTCAATAAAATTCCACGAATAGACACTGCCATTTCAAAATCGGTGATACTAAAACACGGAGCCATTTTAACACGAGGGAAAAAAGAAGCTTATGCTAAAGTGCAGTATGCTTGTAAACAAGGTGTGTTCTCTTCAGAGTGGTCGGTAAGAGAGGCTAAAAATGGAAATCTACAAGATTATGAAATGTTTTTGTATGATGAAAAAGGAACACCAATTACGCAAAAAAAATCCGAAGTTCCAACCAAAAATGAGAGTTTAATAGGGCTTAATTATGAGCAGTTTATAAAGTCCGTGATGTTAGCTCAAGGAGAATTTAATAAATTTCTAAAAGTCAAAAAAGAAGAGCGAAGTGCATTGTTAGAGCAAATTACAGGCACCGATATTTATCGCAGAATAGGAATAGCAGCTTTTGAAAAATACAAGTCGTTCAAATCATCAGTAGAAGATTGGCAAAAAAGTATAAAAGATTTGGAATCAAAGTTGATTTTAGAAGATGAATATTTGGAATTATTAAAGGAAGAAAAACAAAAGACCGAGCAAAAAATAAAACTGAATACGGATTTAGAAAAAATAAAAAAACAACTCAATCAGTGGAGTAAATTTTTAGACTTAAATAATAAAATAACGCAAGTAAATCAAGATTTAACTCAACAAAATAACGCAATTATTAGTTTTGAAGAAAAAGAAGGGAAACAACTAATTTTGCACAATAAAACCGAAAGCTTCGCTGATGAATTAAACGAATTTAAAACACTGAATCAAACCCAAGAAGAACTAAAACCTAAATTAGATAATCAAAAAAAAGCCGTAGAATTAGCTCAAAAAAACAAAGAAAAAATTAAATTGACTATCTTTAATTGGTTGAAAAAATCAGCGTTTGATGAGATTGAAATACTTACTAAATTAGAGGATTTTCGTAAAGATGTAAATTTTTTGATTGAACAAAAAAATGAAAAACTTTCAGAATATAAATCCAAAAAAAGTGAAATTAACTTTATATTAAATAATTTAGAACTTACATATAATGAGCAAATTGTAAGTAAATTAATTCCAAAATTAGAGGCAATTAATTCGTTTCTTGCTAATGAGGAAATTACATCACTTTCTAAAGAGGAATATTTAACACAAAAAGAAAAATTAGATCAGAAAGAAACGGAAATTCGTAAGGCGGAAAAATTAGCCAATGATATTTTAAAACTGAATGAGCAAATAGAAGAAAGGAAGGCTCAAAAAAAGAAATATCAAAAGCAATTTGATATTATTCCTATTCAATTAAAAGAGAAAGAATCTGCTCACAAAAAAGAAAAAACGAATCTAGAAAATATTACCTTAAAGATTGAAAATCAAAACCTTTTAAAAACCTTGGACGATTACAGAAATCAGTTGATTAACGGAGAGGAGTGCCCATTGTGTGGCTCTACTCATCATCCGTATGCAAAGCACTCTCCACAGGTAGATAACGAATTAGAAATAGATAAAAAACGTGTTGAAGATTTAGTTTCTAAGTTAAATAATGATGTGGTTCAGTTAAAAATAAATCAAGAAAGTTTGTCTAATTTATTAAAAAATACAGACGTTGAAATTTTGAAACTAAATGAAAAATTAACGCCTTATCAATCGGAATTTAAAACGCATTTTAAAACCTATTCTGTAGAGGATAATTTTACGAACAAAATAGAAGAGGTTAAGAATAAAGCAAAAAAAATAGAGCGAATTTTTAAGGAAATAACTGAACGAGAAGAGATTAAAAAAGTTTTTCCTTTAATAGAAAAATTAGAAGAGGTGAAAAATAAAGGAAAAGAAATCGCAAATAAAATTAAAGAAGCGATTAGTGAAAAAGATATTAATGATGAAACTAACCGACTTGTAAATCAATGGAATAAGTCGGAAATGGAATTGGCTCAAAATCAAAAATTATTTGATGAATTAATAGAGCAAAATACAACTAATGCTGGAAAATTAAATGAATTAAATGTCGTTTTAGTTCCTAAAATACAAGCAAATGGTTTTGCAGATATTCAAGAGGCATTGGCGAGTAGATTAACATTTTCTTTGGTTCAGAGATTGAGAAATAGACGCTCTGAAATGGAAACTTCAGTCAATAAATTGAAAGGAGAGTTAAAGACTTATCAAGAAAATTCAACTAAGTTAGAAACCGATTTAAAAGATTCTAACCAAACGGATTTACAAGCAAAAGAAGTGAAATTAAAGACGGATTTAACCGAAATAGAAGATCGTTTAAAATATCTTTTTGCCATAAAAACCCAACAAAATCATTACAGCAGAGAAATAGCCGATTTAAAACAAAAAATTGAAACAGAAAACAAAGAAAGTCGGGTTTGGCGAATGTTAGACAGCCTAATTGGTGATGCTAAAGGAAAAAAATTTAATGATTTTGCACAAGATTTAACATTGAGCCACCTTTTACATTTAGCAAACAAACGATTGGAGCAATTGAAATCCCGATATTTATTATCTCAACCGACAGAAAATGAGGATGATGGGCTGATGGCGATAGATAAAGATATGAGTGCTCAGCGTAGATCAGTGCGTACACTTTCGGGAGGAGAGAGTTTTATTTTGAGCTTGGCACTGGCATTAGCATTGAGTGATTTAGCATCTAAAAATGTGAAAATTAATACTCTATTTATAGATGAAGGATTTGGCACTTTGGATCCTGAAACATTGGATAAGACATTAGATACATTGGAAAGATTACAACAAGAAAATCAAAAAACAATAGGTATAATCTCTCACGTAGAAACACTAAAAGAAAGAATTTCGACCCAAATTAAATTATTACAAAATGGACAAGGGTTAAGTGTTTTGCAAATTGTTGAGGGAGTGTAAGTATAATTTCATAAAAAACAAAGGTAATAATATGGACACAAAACAACACGAAGTTCACGAACGTTTAGAGTTCGGACTTGCTTTAGCAGCAATGGCAGGCGGTTTAGATGCCTACACTTATTTGACACATGGAGAAGTCTTTGCAGGGCTTCAAACGGGTAACTTTATTTTGCTTGGCATTCATTTAGGACAAGGCAATTGGGATGTGTTAATTAACTACATTATCCCAATTATTGCCTTCTTCTTAGGTGCTTTAATTGCTCGACATTTGCAAAATAAAATTGTCAAAAATCAACCTCTTTGGTTTTTATTCTTTGAAACTATATTACTACTCTTTGTAGGATTACTTTCCCCATTTTTTCCTGATCTCTTAGTTAATGCTTTACTTTCAATTACGGCAGCTATGCAGCTACAGGCATTTACAAAATTAAAAGGTAAACCATTTACTTCTTTGATGATGACAGGAAATTTACGCAACCTCTCAACTCATTTTTTTGATGGTTATATTGATAAAGATCCTGCTAAAAAAACCGCCTTTAAAGATACCTTATTCATTTTGAGTAGCTTTGCCTTTGGTGCTTTAGTCAATGGATTTTTTATTACTTATTTTGGCGAACATGCCATTTTATTTAGTTTAATTTTCTTAGGAATAGCTATCTTTTTAATTATAAAAGATAAAAAAGCATTCCTTTAGTAAAAAATGATCTCAACCTTATAAACTAAGGGCGATAGATAAGCTATCGTCCCTATTAAGTTCCTAGTAAATTTCTAACAGTCTCCTTATTAAGACTGAATAAAACGATATTGAATTTTGTGATGGTAAGGCTCATTTGCTTTTGTGATTCCACCAACACTCCACCATTCTGGATGATTTGGTGTATCAGGGTAGAAACCCGCTTCTAATGCCACCCCTGCATGATCTTCATAAACTCCACCTGTTAAATTTGGTTGTCCTGCTAACCAATTCCCTGTGTAAACTTGTAAAACTGGATAGGTTGTGCGTAATTCAAGAGTTAGATGATTAGCTGTGAGTGTAGCAGCTGCTTCGCAAGCGGTCAGATCATTTGAACCTTTTGCAAGTTTAAAGGCATGATCGTAACCTCTTACTGCTTGCTGATCGGCATCGCTTAATAAATCTCGCCCGATAAGTTTTGCTTGAGTAAAGTCAAAGCTTGTGCCTTGTACTGCTTTTAGTGGTGCATTAGGAATCCCATTTTCTGCCACGGGTAAATAGTGAGTGGCATTGAGTTTTAGTAGATGATTTTTGATTGTTGGTTCGCCTGATAAATTAAAGTAAGCGTGATTGGTCAAAGCAAGAGGGGTATCTTCATTACTGAGTGCGTTAAATTCAATTTCAAGCTGATTGCCTGCCAAGCGATAATCGACTGTTACTTTAACTTCGCCACCAAAACCTTCTTCGCCATTTGCAAAAGTTTTACTGAATCTTACCGCTTGAGATGAATAAGATTCAACCTGCCATAATTGTTTATCTGCTCCAATATTCCCACCGTGCAAATTATTCTCGCCATTATTTTGTGCAAGCTGATAGGTTTTGCCATTTAATGTGTAGCGACCATTGGCGATACGATTTGCATAACGCCCAACAGTTGCACCAAAATAGGCGGTTTGTTGCTGCCAATTTTCTGGTGTTGTAGTGACTAATACTTCTCGTTGTTCATTCGGTAACTTCACAATACAGGAAAGCCAATTCGCCCCAAAATCTGATAAGGTAATTTTTAAGAAATCATTTTCAAGTACATATAAATTCATAATAATCTCCAAAAAATAAAGGTGGGTTTTCCCCACCTTTTTATTTAATGATTAAATGAGATGAACGCCATCACTTGCCGTGCAAACGTAGAAAGTTTCTTTAATGCCAGTTTGTTTTTCATAATTATCAGCAACTAATTGACGTAATGCTTCCACTTTATCATTTGGCACAAGGCTTACAATACAACCACCGAAACCACCACCCGTCATTCTTGCTCCGCCCTTTTTACCGATAGCAACTTGAGCTAATTCAACAAGGTAGTCGATTTCAGGAATAGTGATTTCAAAATCATCACGCATAGAATCGTGAGATTGCGCCATTAACACGCCTAATTTTTCCATATCGTTTGCTTTTAACGCTTTGACTGCTTCAAGCACATGTGCATTTTCAGTGACAACATGTTTCGCTCGTTTATAAGCTAATTCACTTTGCTGTTTTAACTCTTCTGCACGTTGTTCAAATTGTTCAATACTCACATCACGCAATGCTTTCACACCAAAAAATTCGGCTGCAGTTTCACACTCTTGACGACGACTGTTATATTCGCCTGTCACTAAATCGTGCTTAACATTTGAATTGATGATAGCGATTGAATAGCCTTGTGGCACTGGCGTTGGAGTAATTTCAAGGCTACGGCAATCAATCATTACAAGGTGATCTTTTTGCCCTAATGCTGAAGTGAGTTGATCCATATTGCCTACATTCGCCCCAACAAATTTGTTCTCAGCCTCTTGTCCGATAAGAGCGATATCCGCCAAGCTAAGTGGTAAATCGCCTAATACTTGGCAAGTTTTACCGATTGAAATTTCTAATGCAGCAGAAGAACTTAAACCTGAAGACATTGGCACATCACTTGTCATTGCAATATCTGCCCCTTGAATAAACTCTGGGCAACGTGCTTTGATGAACTTGACAACACCACGCACATAATTTTTCCATTTATCTTCGCTTTTTAATAATTCTTTTTTAACATCAAACGCATCGGTTTCATTAATATCAATCGCATAAATTCTAAAAATTGAATCATCACGTTTAGTAAAGCTTACTGCCATTCCGTAATTGATTGCACACGGCATAACAAATCCATCATTATAATCGGTATGTTCACCAATAATATTGACTCGACCTGGTGCAAATACAGTTTGTTCTGCTCTATAACCAAAGTGTTTCTCAAATTCAGTTTGGGAAAGTTCGATTGGGTTCATAGGAATTCCTTATTTAGCAAATTTGTAATGAATTTCGTCACTCACAGCGAGCAATCTTTCAGTCGCTTGTTCTGGGGTTAAATCACGTTGAGTTTCTGCCATCATTTCGTAACCAACCATAAATTTACGCACTGTTGCAGAACGTAAAAGCGGTGGATAGAAATGAGCGTGTAATTGCCAATGGTCGTCGTTTCCTTCTTTAAATGGTGCGAAGTGGAAGCCCATTGAATAAGGGAAACTAATATTGAATAAATTATCGTAACGGGTTGTGAGTTTCTTTAATGCAAGAGCTAAATCTTCTCTTTCTTCCGCATTAAGATCCGTAATACGTTTAAATTGTTTTGCTTTTGGTAAAAGCAATGTTTCAAATGGCCAACTCGCCCAATAAGGCACAACAGCAAGCCAGTCTTTTGTTTCAATAACAATACGTTCTTTTAATTCTAATTCACGTCTTGCATAATCAACTAAAAGTACAGAGCCGTATTCTTTTAAATAATCTGCTTGACATTGATCTTCTATGGCAATTTCATTGGGTAAGAAATTACTTGCCCAAATTTGTCCGTGAGGATGTGGGTTTGAACAGCCCATCATCTCCCCTTTATTTTCAAAAATTTGTATCCATTGGTAACGTTGGCTTAACTCATTTGCTTGGTCTTGCCAAGTTTTCACGACTTTCGCAATTTCTGGTTGAGTTAAAAGCGGTAAAGTTTTGCTATGATCAGGAGAAAAACAAATGACTCGGCTTTCGCCTTGAGTATGAGAAATTTTGAAAAGAGGGTCGTTATTTTCAGGAGGAGCCGGAGTATCAGAAAGTAATGCGGAAAAATCATTCTTGAACACATAAGGTTCAGTATATTTTGGATTAACCTCTCCTGTTATACGTTTATTTCCCGGGCAGAGATAACAGGTTGGATCGTAAGTGGGTCTTTCATCCTGAACTAATTTTTCTTGTTGCCCTTGCCAAGGACGTTTTGCACGATGAGGTGAAACTAAAACCCATTGATTTTTAAGAGGATTAAATCGACGATGAGGATGGTCATTTATTACAAATTGTTCACTCATATTCTTTCCTTTATTATCCAAACAATACTGTTTAAAATTATATCTAAAAGTGTTTAAAGAGTATATGAGCAAGATCATAAAAGAGATGAATCAAGCGGTCATTTATATTGATTTTTTTACAAAATTTTTAGTTAATCTGACCGCTATAATGACTTAATCTATATATTCAATTAGCACCCTTGGCGTAAGTTGTGTAATAAGTTCATAATTAATTACACCAATAGATGAGGCGACTTCTTCGATCAATAAATCTTTACCCCATAAAATCACTTCATCGCCTACTTTATCTTGGCTATCTATACCAAGATCAACGGTCATCATATCCATTGAAACACGTCCAACAATTGGCACTTTCCGACCATTGATAAATACGGGTGTACCTTCTGGAGCATTACGTGGATAACCGTCACCATAACCAATTGCAACGACACCAATTTTGGTATCTTGTTTACTTATCCAAGCTCCACCATAGCCAACGGGTTCTCCTGCTTTATGATCTCGAACCGCAATAAGAGATGAGGACAATGTCATTACATGTTGAAAACCTAGATCAACAATCGGTGTGTCATGGGGAGAAATACCATACATAATGATGCCCGGTCTAACCCAATCATAATGTGCTTGTTTCCAATATAAAATCCCATTGGAAGCGGAAATACTGCGTTGGACGGGATAATCACGACTTGCTGTTTCAAATACTTGAATTTGTTTTTCTGTATAGCCACAATCAGGCTCATCTGCTCGACTAAAATGACTAATAAAAGTAATGTTTTCTACAAGAGGGCAATTTTTCAAGCGTTGATAAAATTCTTCCACTTGGTTAGGGTGAATGCCTAATCGGTGCATTCCCGTATCAATTTTCAACCAAACATTGATTGGGAAATAGATCTTAGTTTTACGTTGCCAGAAACCCTTTTCTTGCTCCGCTTGCCACTTCTTCGCCACAGATTCAAGTAAGGTTAATTGCTCAATATTATGAATAACGGTGTCAAATCGGCGAGATAAGGTTTTGAGTAATTCTTCTTTATTAAAAAAGCCTTCTAATAGGACTATTTTACCCTCATATCCGCTCTCTTGAATAATTAATGCCTCTTTAATTCGAGCGACACCAAAGCCATCAACATGATCTTCAAGATTCTTCACTACCCGACTAATACCTAATCCATAAGCATTAGCTTTTACCACCGCACAAATTTGACTATTAGGTGCAAGGGATTTAATAATATCAATATTATGGCGTAATGCTTTTCCATCAATAATTGCTGTAGCAGGTTTCATAATTCATTTTTATTCATTAATTAAATATCGAAATTATACGATCAAAAGCACTGAAACTACTAGAATTTCATAAAAAAAAAGATATTATTAAGATCGCATTTATTAATCTAAAAGGGGTTTAAAATGTTTGACTTTCCTATTGTTCCTATCGTATTCGTTGTTTTAGTTATTGCAGTTTTAATCTCTACTATCAAAACTGTTCCTCAAGGTTATCATTGGACAATTGAACGCTTTGGTCGTTACACCAAAACTCTTACACCGGGTTTAAACTTAGTTGTGCCGTTTATTGATAGAGTTGGGCGTAAAATTAATATGATGGAACAAGTGCTTGATATTCCATCACAAGAAGTAATTTCTAAAGATAATGCAAGCGTAGCAATTGATGCAGTCTGCTTTGTTCAAGTGGTAAATGCTCGCAGTGCAGCTTATGAAGTGAACCA
Organism: Otariodibacter sp.; assembly: GCF_029256985.1. Classification (GTDB taxonomy): domain Bacteria; phylum Pseudomonadota; class Gammaproteobacteria; order Enterobacterales; family Pasteurellaceae; genus Otariodibacter. Next base: position 10,889 of record NZ_JARIDQ010000053.1, read on the forward strand.
TTTAGAGCAAGCCATTATCAACCTAACTATGACGAATATGCGTACCGTTCTAGGTTCAATGGATTTAGATGATATGCTTTCCCAACGTGATCTTATCAATGGTCGTCTATTATCAATAGTAGATGAAGCAACTAATTTATGGGGTGTAAAAGTTACCCGTATTGAAATTCGTGACGTTCGTCCGCCGAAAGAATTAGTCGAAGCAATGAATGCTCAAATGAAAGCAGAACGTAATAAACGTGCAGATATTTTAGAAGCAGAGGGGGTTCGTCAAGCAGAAATTCTTCGTGCAGAAGGCGATAAACAAGCCCGCATCTTAAAAGCAGAAGGAGAAAGACAAGAAGCTTTTTTACAAGCAGAAGCTCGTGAGCGTGCAGCTGAAGCTGAAGCAAAAGCAACACAATTAGTTTCTGATGCGATTGCCTCTGGAGATACTAAGGCGATTAATTACTTTATTGCTCAAAAATACACAGAAGCTATTCAACAAATTGGTTCAGCAGAGAATAGTAAAGTAGTCTTAATGCCTCTTGAAGCTGGAAATTTAATTGGCTCTGTTGCAGGTATTGCTGAGTTACTTAAAGGTGATAAAAAATAATCGCACACTTTCCTCTCAATAACAAAGGAGAAGATAATGGACTGGTTAAATAACTGGACAATTTGGTTAATTGCTGGATTTGTCTTGCTCATTTTAGAAATTGCCATACCAGGTGTATTTATTATGTGGTGGGGATTTGCTGGTATTATTGTGGCTGGAATTGCTAACCTCTCCCCTTCATTACCGCTCGCTTGGCAACTCACTATCTTTGCCGTATTATCCATTCTATTTAGCTTTTTTTGGTGGAGATACCAACATAGCAAAGATAGTAAAGAAGATAGATCTACAAATCTCAATGCAAGGGATCATGCTATGGTTGGACAACAAGGAGTTGTCTCAGAAATCCTAGAAAATGGAGTAATTCGTGGGAGATTTGGTGACACTACTTGGAAAGTGATAGGTAAAGATCTGCAAGTGGGGGATATAGTAGAAGTCACCAAAGTTGAAGGTATAACCCTCTTCGTTACCACTACATCAGTATAAAACTGAATTAAAAACCATCAACTAAAAAGCGGAGTATTGCATAACTCCGCTTTTTAATTTAGAATTCGCTCCGTTTTCAAATATGCGACTATAGCTCAGTTGGTTAGAGCATCACCTTGACATGGTGGGGGTCACTGGTTCGAGTCCAGCTAGTCGCACCATCTATCCTGTTCAAACAATATTATACACTATCAAATTTCCTTATTTTACAAGCTGTTATAAGATTTTAATCATTTGAACTTGTAACAATTAGTATCATATTCTATCATTCCAATCTTGAATTTTAGATATACGTTTGGATATACGTTATTCACAAAAATGCTTTTGTATATCCATAATAAAAAGTGTATATCTATAATGATGCAAAAATGGTTAAAACAGTAAAACCTTTAACTAATACAGAAGTAGAAAGATCTAAACCTAAAGATTACTCTCTTTCTGATGGATAGGGAATGTATCTTTTAGTAAAGCCTACAGCTCTAAAAAATGAAAAGCGAAATATGTATAGTAGTCTTAATACCTATTAGTATTACAGTAATATAATGAGATTGTTTATTTAAGTCGAACCGTTTATTGCTACTATAACCCCAAACTTACTAACGATATGAATCTATCCCACACCTTGTGTAAATATCCATTTCATCTAAAGACAATCATTTCAGAAATTGCCACAAATTCAATTTGTACAACATCCGAAGGCTGTAAGTTAATTTTAGATAAGATACAGCCCAACCTCTATACTAATATATTTTGAGTTCAAATCACATTTAAACTAATTTTGCTTGTTTTAATGCATCTATTATTCTTGAATGGTAAGCTTCCGATAAAGTTGTTAGAGGTAAACGTAAATTTGGTTGAGCAATCAATCCCAACTTATACGCTGCCCATTTAACCGGAATTGGATTAGCTTCAACAAACAAGTCTTTGTGTAACGCAATGAGTCGCTGGTTAATTTCTTCTGCTTCGATAAACTTACCATCCAATGCAAATTCACACATTTTAGCCATATCTTCTGCAGCTAAATTATTTGTCACAGAGATCACTCCTTGACCACCTAATTTCATAGATTCTAAGCCTGTAGCATCATCGCCACTTAAAATAATAAAATCATCACCAGCCAATCTTTTAATTTCAGGAATTCGACTTAAATCACCTGTAGCCTCTTTTATTCCAACAATATTAGGTATTTTAGACAAGCGACCAACAGTTTCAGGTTTTAGATCACACCCTGTACGACTAGGTACGTTATATAGAATAATCGGTAAAGCTGTACTTTCTGCAATTGCCTTAAAATGTTGGTACAGTCCTTCTTGAGGTGGTTTATTATAATAAGGCACAACACTTAAGCACCCAACAACTCCACTATCTGCAACTAATTTAGTAATAACAATAGCCTCGCTCGTTGAGTTAGATCCTGTCCCTGCAATAACTGGAATTCTACCTGCGGCATACTCCACAGTCTTCTTAATTACTTTAATATGCTCATCAGTACTGAGCGTAGTCGATTCTCCTGTTGTTCCAACTGCGACGATAGCATGAGTACCCGACTTAATATGAAACTCTACTAAATTTTTTAATTCATTAAAATTTATTTCACCATCTGTCATGGGAGTGATAAGCGCTACAATACTCCCTGAAAATAAAGGTCTTGTCATTGTCTGCTCCTGTATACTAAGAATGATCATAGATTGCAAAATTAATTTGAAATATGCAAGCTATTTTTCATTATTCATCTCTAAAACTCACATAATACCTACGTTATCATATCTTCAGCATATGCCATCATTACCAGTGTTCTCCAACGCTCATTACCTTGTTCATCTTTTCCCATATTTGCAATATTAGGAAGTCGTCCCCAATGCTTAAATCCATGTTTATCCATCATTTTCATACTTTTAGTATTTAACTCGAAAATGTATGCAATTAAGATTTTGATTTTCTTATCTAGCATTTGAGTCTTCATATATTCGATTATATTGGATCCATACCCTCTCCCATGAACCGAAGGATCTAGATATATACTAATTTCCGATGCGTGAGCAAATGCAGGTCTTTCATAAAAAGGCGAAAAGCTAAACCATCCAACCACTTCATTTTTTTCTTCAACAACCCAGATAGGATATTTGTCACTAGTTAAATGAAATTCAAACCATGATTTTCGATTTTCTGTCGTAACCAGCACCAAATCCCCAGTAATTTGATATGTTAAGATGGCTTTATTATAAATAGCTAAAATGCTTTCAAAATCTTGTTGTTGTGCTAAGCGAATATTCATACAACTTCCGATGCACTCTATAGATCAAATAGCTCTGATAAAGCTAATGAAATACTATCTTCGTTATTAGATCCTATAACTTTTTTAGCTTTATGCTGAATTTCTAATTCAGAATTGCCCATAGCTATTCCCATTCCGACAGACTCTAACATACTAACATCATTAAAATTATCTCCAAATGCAACCACATTTTCAGGATTAATGTTTTCTAATTTTAGAAGTTCTGCCAAGCATTTCCCTTTGCTATTACCACTTGCAGTAATATCCACACGATCACTCCATGACCATTCAGGGCTAAACTGATCAAGCGGTAGGTTATCCACATATTTTTGCATTTTTAATGAATTCGAATCACTGATTAAGACTTTCCAAATAATCGTCTTTCCATCTAAATAAGTATCAAAATGGTTTACTTGATGGATATCTGGTTTGGCATCGATAGGACAAGTATCTACCCAAGCTAATAATTTTTCAAAATGTGGGTTCAAGACCTCAAATGTCATTGCATCTCGAGTATACATTGCAATATGAAAGCCTTGCTCTCTTGATGACTTAACCAATGAGATTGCCTGTTCTGTAGTAAGAGGATTTGAAGATAGTACCTCATCATGATGAAAATCATAGAGATAAGTACCATTACAACAAACAACTGGTGTATCAAGCTCTAACTCCTTATAGTAAGGGCGAACTGCTGTATGATGTCGTCCAGTCACAATAAAAACCTTAATTCCTTTTTCTCTCACTTTTTTAATAGCTACCTTACTTGATTCTAAGATAGCCGATTGACTAGAAAGTAGCGTGCCATCAAGATCAAATGCAATTGCTTCGTAAGTCATAATGTTCCTCATCTAATTAGTATAAATAAAAAAGGACGATAATTAGTTATCACCATTCATATTCTACTATTCTATTTTAGAATCAGAAAATTATTTATTTCCATTATTGTAGAGGTTTGATATGAATAAACGAATAAATAACTAAAATTCAAATAATCTCGATGCTAAAAGAAATTGAATCAAGCGAACCAACTAAAGAATCATGTTATAAATATAATATTACTAAATTAACTTTTTACAAATGAAATGCAAAATATGATTGGTAAGTTTTGCAGTTAATATATTCTCTACCATGATTTTTTAGTATTCAAGAATTGATTACTATTTTTTGGAGTTTTAAGGTTTTTAGTCAACTTGAGGGGGGAATGTTTTTGAGTTATTTTTTCATAACGAAATACCTGTTAGTTGAAAATGATTATCTCACAAACAGGTATTTATATAAATTTTGATATAAACTCACAAATTCTAGTATAGATTCTTAGAACTAATCTACTTCAGTTCTTGTTTTTTTAATATAACTCTTCAATAAATAATTGTATATTCTTTTCTCCCCTAAACTCATTAATATTAAGTTTATAAATTATATTTACTTGCCTTAATGAGATGTCTGGTGGATGTAGTAAAGTATCAATATTAAACCAAATTCCATCAACTAACTTTCCATCTTTTGTTTCTAGTAATAATTTTAAATGTTTTTTCCCTACAATTTGCTGTTGAAGAATATTAAATTCTCCTTCAAAAACTGGCTCTGGAAAATGTTGTCCCCACGGACCTGACTTTTGTAATAATTCAGCTGTAGCTAAATTTAATTCTGTTGCACTTAACTCACCATCAGTGTAAATTATTCCTTGCAATTGCTCAGGTTCAATAAATTCTTGAACGATTAGATTAAAATAATGTTGAAACTGAGATAAATATTTCTCTTTAATAGTCAAACCAGCAGCCATTGCGTGTCCACCAAATTTTACAATTAAATTTGGATATGCCGAATTAATTCTTTCCAGCACATCTCGTATATGTACACCCGGAATAGAACGAGCAGATCCTCTTAAAAATTCCTCTCCATCTTTTGCAAAAATAATTACTGGACGATGAAATTGATCTTTTAGTCGAGAGGCTAATATACCAATAACACCTTGATGCCAATCCTTTTGATATACAATAATACCCTTAGCTTGTGAGGAGTCTTGTAGATAAGGTAATTCAGCACAAATAGCCAATGCTTCAGTCTTCATATCTTGTTCAAACTCTTTTCTAGCTTGATTTAAACTATCAAGTTCTAAAGCTAATTTACGAGCAATATAAATATCATCACAAATCAATAATTCCACACCTAAAGCCATATTTTCTAGTCGACCAGCTGCATTAAGTCTAGGTGCTATAGCAAAACCTAAATCACTTGTTTGTAATTTAGCTAAATTACGTTTAGCTATCTCAGCTAAAGCTTTAATTCCAGGTCGACATGCACCAGATCGAATTCTATTTAATCCTTGATAAACTAGAATTCGATTATTATGATCAAGAGATACCACATCGGCAACTGTACCTAATGCCACTAAATCAAGTAATTCAGTAATATTAGGTTCTGAACCTGTTTTAAATATTTCCTCTTCCCTTAATTTTGTCCGTAAAGCTGCCATCACATAAAAAATAACACCTACCCCAGCTAATGCTTTAGATTGAAAAGTACAATAATTAAGGTTTGGATTTATGATCACATCAGCATTAGGGAGAGAATCTGCGGGTAAATGATGATCAGTGACAATTACACAAATATTATGAGATTTAAGTAAATCAATACCGTCAAATGAAGATACGCCATTATCTACTGTTAATACAATATCTGTACCTTTTTGAATGATCAACTCCGCTATATTAATACTTAATCCGTAACCATGTGAAATTCGATCAGGAATGACATAATTTACATGTTTGAAACCAAATTGACGCAAAGCAAGTAAAGCTAATGCTGTACTTGTTGCACCATCTGTATCAAAATCACCAACAATAGTAATACGCTTATTATTTAAATAACTTTGGTACAACAAGTCCACGGCATGCGTAATATTAGCTAGCCCTTGCGGATTTAACATTCCTTTTAACGATAAAATAAGTTCATCTGGTGAAGATACACCTCTTGCCTGATAAATTCGATTAAGTAAAGGGCTATCTGATAATTGTTCTGTAGTCTGTAAAGTACGACGCTTAATCAGCTTATTCATAAAATTCCAGTTTTATTAACATATAAATATTGAAAAATGCACAAATTATCTACCTGCTTACACCTCATCCAATCATTCATCTAGCATGGTTAATAAATCTTTCGGTTCAATATAACCTGCTATTAATTCACCATTTTCGGTCACAATATTCGGTGTACCTGTTATGCCAAACTTAAGTCCTAAATCATAGTGTTTTTTTACAATATTAGGTGTAGATAATTGTTTTGGTAAATGCCCATTTTCTGCTTCGTTAAGTGCAAATACTTTATCTTTATCCGTCCAAATAGACTCCATTTGTCTTGCAGTTTGAGATTCTAACCCTCCTCGAGGAAATGCCAAATACCGAACAGTAATACCTAAATCATTATATTCTTTAATTCTTTTATGTAACATTTGACAATATGGACAAGTAATATCCATAAATATGGTCACCACATGCTTCTGCTTCTTTGCAGGATAAATAATCATCTCATCGCTTAATGCGTTCAATTCTGGCATAAGCACACTATTACTTACATCAGTCAGTTTTCCATTTGTTAATTCAAATATTTTACCTTGAATTATATAGTGGCCATCAGTACTAATTTGTATAACACCTTGTTCTGATACTGCAGTTCTAAATCCTGGTAATACTGAATCCGATATTTGTATATTTCTTGCACCAATTTTTTCCAATTGTTGTTTCAGTGACGCATCACTAGCCCAACTTGATCCAATACATATAGAAGTAAGAGCAAATATTATTGCGTTTTTTTTCATGAAATAAAATCCTTAAAATTTAAGTTGTGTTTGAATTTTTTTCGCTTTAGTTAAAAAGGCTTTTCTTTCTTTTTCAGGTAATCCAGATCCAGTTCCTGGTAATTTAACTGTCATTGGATTAACAGGCTGCCCATTGATATGGAATTCATAATGTAAATGAGGCCCAGTAGAACGACCAGTATTCCCAGATAAAGCAATTCTATCGCCCTTTTTAATATTTTGCCCAACTTTAACTAAAACTTTACTTAAATGCATATAAACCGTTGTATACTGGCTACTATGCTTTAACGTCATATAACGCCCAGCTCCATTTGCTTGATATGCAACTTTTTCAACTATCCCATCAGCAGGTGCTATAACTGGTGTACCAATTGGTACGCCAAAATCAACACCTTTGTGAGGTGAAATTCTATGAGTAATAGGATGAAATCGTCTTAAATTAAAAGGTGATGAAACTCTTGCTCGTGATTGCAATGGATAACGAGAGAAAACTTGACCTAGAGTTTCACCATGAAGATTATAATATCTACCATTTTCAGCTTGAATAGCATAATAACTCTTATCGCCACTAATAAGATGAATACCTTCAACATTCCCTAATTCAGTAGCTTTATCATTGACATACTCACGTCTAACTAAAATAGCAAATTGATCTCCCTTTTGAAGCTTATTCATCGAAATTTGCCATTGTAATGCTGTTGCTAACTGGCTTATTTGGCGACTAGATAATCCTTCTTGACTCAAGCTATCAGATAAACTTCCAGTTATCTTTCCTTTTATAACCTCAGTTTTCCAAACACTTACTTTTTCAACCGTTTTAATGCTAAATTGATTATCAGCTACTCTCTCAAAAATTTTTTCTTCTTTTTCAGAAACTAACCAATTCATATAATCTAATTCATTATTCTTCCCCAACACCCAATAAAATTGCTGTCCTGGTGATAAGTGAGTAAGTTCAGGAAATTGTTTTTCTAAAGCGAGTACTGTATCTTCTCCTAATCCAGATTGTTCAAGCACATTAGATAAAGTATCTCCCTCAGTCACGGTATAGCTAAATTGTTGTTGAATTCTAATAGCTTCTTCTGCCACATCAATAAATGAGTCAATAGCTCCATCCATTACAGCTTTATCTTGAATACGCTTAATTGCTTCATCATCTAAATCATTATCAAGTGAAAATTCTTCTTCATAAGATGTTGGATTTTCATTGGTTTGATCTACAGATAAGTCAAGATTAACCTGATCTATTGTACTATTTGAATTGTTCTTTAAAGAAAGCATTACTGCAATAAAGATAAAAATGATAGATACTAAAAAAAGAATCATTGTAATGCGATTTTTTTTACGTCGCCTATCTCTAGCAAATATAACGTGTTGCAAAATACTATCCTAATCTCAAAATTTATATAATCATTCACTTTATTTCTGTTTCTCTATGACTATACTAAATAAAAAAAATTCCCTATGACATTCTTGTCAAACGAATATAAATCCGCTAACTTTACTAGCATATCTACAATAAACTACTATTATAACGATGCAAATAAAATCAGTATATGATAAGTCTACTAGTCCACTAGTCAAATTAAACAATATTAGTGTAACTTTTAACACTCAAACTATCTTGGAAAATATTACCTTCGATATTTATCCTAACTCTATCACCACTATTGTTGGCCCCAATGGTGGTGGTAAATCAACCTTACTCAAAGTATTACTTAAACTTATTACACCAACAACTGGTACAATATTTCATAAAAAAGGTCTAAAAATTGGTTACGTACCGCAAAAATTACATTTAGATAATTCAATGCCAATTACTGTTAAAAAATTCTTATCACTAAAACCTAACACAACCATTAACAATATTGAAGAATCTCTTGGCCTATTTTCAATAACTCACTTACAAAATAATAGCATGCAAAGGTTATCTGGAGGCGAAATGCAGCGAGTTCTATTGGCTAGAGCAACACTCGATCGTCCTCATTTATTAGTATTAGATGAGCCGATGCAGGGTGTTGATATTACAGGGCAAACAGAACTCTATCAACTATTAAATAGAGCTAGGGAATTTTTAAATTGTGCTATACTCATGGTTTCTCATGATCTGAATATTGTTATGGCAAATACTGATGAAGTTTTATGCATAAATCAGCATATTTGTTGTGCTGGTACTCCAGAAACTATTTCGACAGATCCAAGTTTTATTCATTTTTTTGGCAATCAATTTGCCAATAACGTTGCTTTTTACTCACATAACCACAATCATTATCATGATTTACATGGTAACATTTGTAATAAAAAGACTTTAGACTAAGGAATAATATGTTTGAAATTATTTTACCAGCATGGATTGCAGGTGTTTTGTTGTCTTTTGTAACCGCGCCATTAGGTGCTTTTGTTGTATGGAGAAAAATGGCCTACTTTGGTGATACATTATCACATTCGGCATTACTTGGTGTTGCTCTAGGTATCTTTTTAAATGTTGATCCCTATCTTTCTGTTATCATAATGACAATAATATTAGCTATTGGATTAGTTTGGTTAGAACATTACTCTAATCATTCTGTTGATACCATACTCGGTATTATTGCTCATACAAGCTTATCTCTCGGCGTTATAACAATTAGTTTATTAAATAATGTCAGAGTTGATCTTATGTCATACCTGTTCGGTGATCTATTGGCTATTGATATGAATGATATTCTATTTATTGGAACAGGTGTTATTGTTATCTCATTTATTTTAGCTTTTTCTTGGAAAAAATTACTATCAATGACAATTAGTCCTGAATTAGCTCAGGTTGAAGGTATTAATATAGCAAAATTACGTTTATTACTTATGGTTCTTACAGCGATAACTATTGCTCTGAGTATGAAATTTGTTGGCGCTCTTATTATAACTTCTTTACTTATTATTCCATCAGCTACAGCAAGGCGCTTTGCAAAGACACCAGAAATGATGGTTTTATATTCAATCTTATTCAGCATTCTATCGGTGAGTAGTGGATTATTTCTATCTAGCATGAAAGATACCCCAGCTGGACCATCTGTTGTGATTTGTGCTGGATTTTTATTCATGTTATCACTATTGAAGAAGCAACGAAATTGAATAAGATATAACAATTATTCAGTTGAATTTTCAACAAATTGTGTTATAAGGATAGTATAGACGTTTTAAAAAAGGAAAACATTACTAGGATTAATATGTGCCAACTATTAGGGATGAATTGCAACACACCAACTGACATTACTTTCTCCTTTGAAGGTTTTCGTAAAAGAGGAGGATTAGTTGATTGCCATAAAGATGGCTTTGGTATTGCTTTTTTTGAAGGCAAAGGCGTTCGTATTTTTCGAGATAATCAACCAGGTGCTTCATCACCGATCGCTGATTTAGTCAGTCAGTACAGAATCAAATCTTATAATGTAATTGCTCATATTAGAAAAGCAACAAAAGGTGAAATTAACTTAGAAAATACACATCCTTTTATTAGAGAAATATGGGGTGAGAATTGGGTATTTGCTCATAATGGTACTGTAGATGATTTTGAAACTTTCCCAAACAATTACTATCAACCTATAGGTACAACAGATTCTGAATTAGCATTTTGTTATATTGCCACAAAATTAAAAAGTAAATTTATAAAGAAACCTGAGGAAAAAGAACTTTTTGATGCTATTGTAGAACTAACAAATGAAATTGCTCAACATGGAGTATTCAATTTTATTCTCTCTAATGGGCATTGGATGATTGCTCGTTGCTCAACAAATTTACATTATGTTTGCCGTAAAGCGCCATTTGGAACTGCACTTAGGGATGATGACGTAATGATTGATTTTAGAAAATATACACTTGAATCAGACAAAGTAACAATCATTACTACTAAACCCCTTACAAAAAATGAGAACTGGATTAAAATGAAGAATGGTGGTTATGCTTTTTTTAAAGATGGTGATCTTCTTTACGAAATAGAAGGTACATTACCTGATTGCAATAATCATGTGTAATGCAGACTTCTTAAGAGCATATTAAATATGCTCTTAAGAAGAAGTTACTACTAGCTAGTTAAATAAGAATAAACGTAATTTATTCATCCACCTTAAATAGAAATGGATTAAGTGCGCTACGATAAAATCCTTTATCTTCCATTTCAGCATCTAAGAACAAAGAATTAAGATCATCAGCTATAGGTTCCACATAGGGATCTTTCTCTTGATACATTGCTTTTAGGTAAGTATTACAGTCACCACAACTTTCAGCCTTAACTGGAGCATCCAAACTATCTATACTCCAATAATTTAGTTTTCCAGTTTGTTCACAGTTAGTACATTTTGCTCTTACCACATTCCATTCACTTTCGCACAATGAACAATGCAAATAACGTAGTCCTTGCGTATCACCAAAATGAATCACGCTCGCTACTGGAGCAGAACCACATACAGGGCAAACATGGCGAGCTTCTCCATATTCTGTTTTAGATTGGCGAGGTAATTGTTGTGCCAATTGAACCCAATAAAGGGAAAGAGCTGCCCATAAGAACACCGCTTTATCAGCACCAACATCTGCATAACGCTCATTAAGTAAATCATCTGCTAATGCTTCTAGTTCAGATACTGAAGCTTTTTCTAGCCAGTCTAGCGTACCTTGTATCAGACCTTCTGCAATAGGTTTACATTCATTAATAAGAGCTAAGAGTAATGTTCTCCATTCTTCAGAACGTTTAAATTCCTTAACACTTAACGGCTTAACACCTTCATTCTTAGCTATATAAGCGGTAAGTTCATCTGAAATATTTGCAATTGGTTTTTCATCCAAAATTTTTAATTGTGCATCGACAATATGTGCGACAAAATTTAAATAATCCCCTAATGGGCTACTTTCTGCTAATTCACGTAAACGTTTTGCTCTTCGCTGATATAAATTCTTTGGATTCGCAAATAATAATGGTGGGCTATAAAAAGAACTTGCTGCTTGCTTAATTTCTGTATCTGGTAAAATTCTAATGCTCATAAAATATCTTCTTATTAGATTAATGACAAAAGTAACCTTAGGCTACTTTTAATAAACAAAATGCGATATTTCTATCGCACTTTGTATTCGATTACTTAGTAATTAGTTAGATTTTTGCTTTTCTACTAACTCTTTTTCAAGTTCAGGTAAGATTTCTTCACGGAACCAGCGTGGGTGATGTTTTTTGGCCCAACGAACCGTAACCCATCCTTCAATCATACCACGGATTGAACCTCTAACCCAAAATGCCATATAGATATGTACCATAATGCCAGTAAAGAGCATAAACGCACAAAAAGAATGAAGCAAAATTGCGATACGAATAACAGGAATTGGAAAATTAGCAGCAAAATACTGACGCCACATAATAATTCCTGTAACTAACAAAAGCACCATAGCAAAACAAAGTGTCCAGAACAATAATTTTTGTCCTAAATTATATTTGCCATTATCTGATACTGCATGTTCATTACCTTTCAAAACTTCATGGATATTTCTAAGCCATACCCAGTCATTTTTTTCAGGAAAATTATAACGCCAGTAAATTCTAACTAGGTTACAGAATGCAATAAACATAATAAT
>NZ_JARIDQ010000023.1 GCF_029256985.1 Otariodibacter sp.
ACTTCTGGATTTTCATCATTACGACGTGCTAATGGAGAAATTTCCGCAGGGTGTGCCATTAAGAATGTTGGTTGAATTAATTTGTGTTCTGCTACTTCTTCAAAGATAGCGTTCACAACTGAACCTAATCCCCATGATTTTTGAATTTCAATATGTAAGCCTTTCGCAATTGCTACTGCCTTATCAAAATCGTGTAAATCTTCAAGGGTAATGCCATCTCCGTGTTTTACAATCGCATCATGCATTGTAATACGCTCAAATGGTTTGCCAAAATCAAATACGTATTCGCCATAAGGTACATCTGTTGTGCCTAAAATATCTAATGCTAAACGACGTAACAATTCTTCAGTATTATCCATTAGATCGTGATAATCCGCATAAGCTTGGTAGTACTCAATCATTGTAAATTCAGGGTTGTGACGAACAGAAACCCCTTCATTACGGAAGTTACGATTTAACTCAAATACTCGCTCAAAGCCGCCCACAACTAAACGTTTTAAGTAAAGTTCTGGTGCAATACGTAAGTACATATCAACATCAAGTGCATTGTGGTGAGTAATAAACGGTTTAGCAGCTGCACCACCTGGGATCACTTGTAACATTGGTGTTTCAACTTCGATAAATCCTTTTTCTAAGAAGAATTGACGAATACCTGATACCACTTTAGAACGAATCATAAATGTGCGACGAGAATCATCATTTGCGATTAAGTCTAAATAACGTTGACGATAACGAATTTCTTGATCCGTTAAACCTTTGTGTTTGTCTGGTAATGGACGAAGTGATTTAGTTAATAATTGTAATTCACTTACACGAACAGTTAATTCGCCTGTTTTGGTTTTAAATAATGTTCCTTTTGCACCAACAATATCACCTAAATCAAGCATTGCGATGGTGCTTGCATACTCGCCTTCAGGTAAGCTATCACGAGCGACATAAAGTTGGATTTTACTACTCACGTCTTGAATAGTAATAAAAGTCACTTTCCCCATTGAGCGACGTAACATAATACGTCCAGCCACAACAGCTTTGATTTCTTTTTCTTTTAATGCTTCACCATCTTCATCATCATAGTCTTTATGTAAATCAGCAGCTAAGTTCTCACGACGGAAAGTATTTGGGAATGGGTTGCCTTTTTGGCGTAATTGATTCAATTTTTCACGACGAGCTAACATTTCGCCATTTAGATCAACTTCTTGGTTTTCTTGTTCAGACATTGTATTACCTTAAAATTTTTAAAATGAATTCGGTTCTATAAAGTAGGGAATTATAAGCGATTTTGAGGAAATTGGGTAGGAAGCAAGCGGTAACTTTAGCAGATAATTTTGCAAAAAATACCCCGAAAGCTCGGGGTATTTAAAATAAATCACTAAAACTAGATATCTAAGTTCGCATATAGGGCATTACTTTCAATGAAATCACGACGTGGTTCAACATCATCCCCCATTAATGTAGTAAACAATTTATCTGCGGCAATCGCATCGGTAATGGTTACTTGTAACATTTTTCTTGCTACCGGATCCATTGTTGTTTCCCACAACTGTTCAGGATTCATTTCACCTAACCCTTTATAACGTTGGATACTTAAGCCTTTACGCGATTCTTTTACTAGCCAATCAATTGCTTCTTCAAAACTCTCAATTTCTTGTTTACGCTCGCCTCGCATTACATAAGCGCTCGGCTCAAGTAATCCAATTAACTGCTGACCCAGTTTAGTGATACGTCCATATTCATTACTATTGATAAAATTAAAATCAATGTGGTAAGTGGTATCAATACCGTGAGTCGTTACAATAATTTGAGGCTCATAGATAGAGCGTTCAGTATTATAGTATGCGCTTGCAACATAGTTACTTCCACCAGTCTCATTCTCAACTAATTTTTCAACTAATTGCTGACACCAAGCGGTTACATCTGCTTCATTTTTTGCAAAATCTAATGATAATGCAGGTTGATAAATCAACTCATTTAAAATTGGCATTGGATAACGACGTACTAGACGCTCAAATAATTTTTTCACACCATTAAATTCTGAAATTAAATTCTCTAACGCGACTCCACTCATTGCTGGAGCAGTTTCACTTACATACAATGCCGCACCATCTAAGGCTAAAGCTAATTCGTATTGTGTCATTTCATCGTTATCTTGAATATATTTCTCTTGTTTACCTTTTTTCACTTTATAAAGTGGAGGTTGAGCAATATAAACATAACCACGCTCAATTAGCTCTGGCATTTGACGATAGAAGAAAGTCAATAATAAGGTACGAATATGCGCACCATCGACATCCGCATCGGTCATAATGATAATTTTGTGATAACGTAATTTTTCGATGTTATATTCATCTCGACCAATTCCTGCTCCAAGTGCAGTAATTAAGGTCGCCACTTCTTGCGAAGAGAGCATTTTGTCGAAACGGGCTTTTTCCACGTTTAGAATCTTACCTTTCAACGGTAAAATCGCTTGATTTTTACGATCACGTCCTTGTTTTGCTGAACCGCCCGCAGAATCCCCCTCCACTAAGTACAATTCAGATAACGCTGGATCTTTTTCTTGGCAATCGGCTAATTTACCCGGTAAGCCACCAAGGTCTAATGCACCTTTACGACGAGTCATTTCACGTGCTTTACGAGCAGCATCTCTTGCTCGTGCAGCATCAATAATCTTGGTTACAATATTTTGTGCATCATTCGGATTTTCAATGAGATACTCTTGCAACGCTTCGTTCATTGAGCTTTCTACTGCTGAACGAACTTCTGAAGAAACTAATTTGTCTTTAGTTTGTGATGAGAATTTTGGATCAGGCACTTTAACAGAAATTACCGCAACCAATCCTTCACGTGCATCATCGCCAGACGCATCAATTTTTGCATCGGCTTTTTTAATCTTGCCGCTTGAATCCATATAGTTTTTCAATGCACGAGTTAATGCGCCACGGAACCCTGCTAAGTGAGTACCACCGTCACGTTGTGGAATGTTATTGGTAAAACAATACACATTTTCGTTATAGTTATTATTCCACTGCATTGAGATTTCTACGCCAATGCCATCTTTTTCTGTTGATAAATAGAATGGAGTTGGGTGAATTGGCGTTTTACCTTCATTTAAAAATTCAACATAGGCACGGATTCCCCCTTCATAGTGGAAATGCTCAAATTTATCATTACGTTCATCAATAAGTTTGATTGACACACCAGAATTTAAAAATGAAAGCTCACGCAAGCGTTTAGATAAAATCGCATACTCAAAATCAGTTTTATTTTTGAAAATATCAAGACTTGGCCAAAAACGAACTAATGTACCTGTTTTTTCAGTTTCACCAATGACTGTTAACGGTGCATCAGGCTCACCCAAGCTATAAAACTGCTCGTGTACTTTACCTTCACGACGAATAGTTAATTGTAATTTTGATGATAAAGCATTCACAACAGATACACCTACACCGTGTAGACCACCTGAAACTTTATAAGAATTATCATCAAACTTACCGCCTGCGTGGAGTACAGTCATAATGACTTCGGCCGCTGATACTCCTTCTTCAGAATGAATTCCAACAGGAATACCACGACCATCATCTTGTACAGAGACAGAATTATCCGAATGGATCGTCACGACAATATCATTACAATAACCCGCTAATGCTTCATCAATGGCGTTATCGACTACTTCAAAGACCATATGATGCAATCCTGTTCCATCATCGGTATCACCAATATACATTCCTGGGCGTTTACGCACTGCATCAAGTCCACGCAAGACTTTAATGCTAGAAGAATCATAGCTATTTGTTGGTTGTTGTTCAGACATTATCATTCCTATTATCTTAAACTATAGTCTTAAAAAAAGACTACGGCATTTACCGAAAATTAACAGATATTATAGCAGAAAAATAGAAGAAAGTGACCGCTTGTTATGAGACAAGCGGTGGTTTTTTAGGGATTATTTGCAATAATTACAGCACGTTTAGGGGCAGGATATCCTTCAAAGGTTTTTGAATGATCATTAGGGTCAAGAAAATCAATTAATGATTCATTTTCTAACCATTCTGTTTTACGTTGTTCTTCTAATGTTGTCACAGCTTCATCAACACATCGTACATTTTTAAATCCAGTTTTTTCTAACCAATTTATTAATGCAGGAACTGAAGGGATAAAATAGACATTCTTCATTTTCGCATAACGATCGGCTGGTACAAGGACATCATTTATATCACCATCAATCACTAACGTTTCTAATACTAGCTCTCCGCCCTTCACTAATTGATTTTTAAGTTGAGAAAGATGATCTAATGGCGACTTACGATGATATAACACTCCCATTGAAAAAACCGTATCAAAGGCATGCAAAGGTTGCATTTGCTCAATGCCAAGAGGAATTAGATTAGCTCGGCGATCATTATTTAATAATTTACGCACGGCTTCAAATTGACACAAGAAAAGCTCGGTTGGATCAATACCTACAACAAGTTTTGCGCCTTCACCTACCATTCGCCACATGTGATAACCGCTACCACACCCGACATCCAAAATGGTTCTATCTTTTAGTGGCGATAAATGAGGCAAAACCCTATCCCATTTAAAATCAGATCGCCATTCGCAATCAATATGTACACCATAAAGGTGATAAGGTCCTTTTCGCCACGGCATTAATTGCTTAAGGTGATACTCCAATCGTTTCTGTTCTCCCGATGGTAACGGTTGATCTAATGTAGATTCTACACGATCTTTTAAATTAAGAGTTGCAGCATAACTTGGTAAGAAATCAATCTGCTTTGCCCACTTTACATACTCACCATGAGTTTGTTTTTCCCATTGTTTTAATTGTAAAGGTAAAGTTTCTAGCCAACTAGAAAGAGTTGTTGTGGCAATTTGCTGATAAAAAGGGCGAAAATCAATCATAAGGATTTTAGTATTAAAGGTTAGAATATTGGAAATTTTAATGCAATTCGCTATATTCTGCAAAAAGCAGATAGTTGGATAATAAAAAAGGCTAGATAAAATCTAGCCGAAAATATTATGAATAAAATTTCCTTTGTTATATAACCGCTTCATCAATATCCTAAATGAACATCAATAAAACTTGCCCAATCCTATCAGTCTAAACATAAAAATCAACATTTATTTATATTGTAATTAAATAATTTTACATTCGTTACGATGTTACAACTCAAATTTAATTAATTTAAATATTTAATAAGCACAAATGGTCAATTAATTAGCAGAAATTGTAATTTATTATAGCATTCTATATATTTAAACTTTCTAATTCTTGTGTTAATGGATTTTATAGACTACAATCATAGTCATTACACATGACAGTGTAACTCAATGGGGGCATTCTTGGTTCCTCGCAATGGTGTTCAATTTACTTGGTCAGGTTCGGAAGAAAGCAGCCAGAATTGGGATTTCTATGTGCCGAGGTTTGCTGGGAATGCCTCCACCTTATTTATAATATCTTATACGATTCGTATTTATTTCCATTCATTTTGTAAATGACATTAGCTATCATTACGTAGCTATTAATTTGAGTAATGGAAGATAAATATCTAAATAATTGCTAGAAAATAGAAATTTTTGTGAGAAAAATTACTTATAGATAGAAAATAAGAATTGGAATTGGTTGCGGGGGCTGGATTTGAACCAACGACCTTCGGGTTATGAGCCCGACGAGCTACCAAGCTGCTCCACCCCGCGTCTGATGGCCCTATAATACGATTTTTTATGACAGATTCAAGTACTAATTTACTATTATGATTTATTTGCCCTAAACAAATACAATAATTACTCAAAATTACACCTTTATGTTTTATTTTTATTCATAGAAAAATTATCACTATCGAATAATTACCTTTTTTGTTATGCTCACTGTTCAAATATTCTTAGTTTACTAACTTGTCGAGGAATTTTATTTATGACTTGGGGAAAAAATAAAAAATTATTACTTACAACTGCTATTGCATTATTAATTGTAGGATGTTCAACTACCACAACTAAAAAACATACAAAAGTTTATTCATCGAATACACAAAAATTAGGTGCAATTTTCCAAAATCGTCAATTTATTCCACCACAATATCCTTATTTTGCAACAGCAACTGTTAATGTAAATGGAAAAATTGTTAATCCAAGGGAATTCTTACAACAATTAAATTATGCTCGTTCCTATTCATCAACTATAACTAATCGCTTTGCAAGTACTTATGGGAAAATAACTAACTGGCTTAATCGAAGCGGAAATATTCATGAACTGTCTAGATATGGTATCAGTACAAACCAAATGCGTGGCGAAGATGGATTTCAAAATGTATTAATGACAGGATATTACGTACCTGTTATTCAAGCTCGTCTTACTCGACAAGGTGAATTTATTCACCCTATTTATGCTATTCCTAAAGGACAAAAGAAATATACTCGAGCTGAAATTTATAACGGAGCATTATATGGAAAAGGCTTAGAGCTAGCTTATAGTAATTCGATGCTAGATAATTTTTTAATGGAAGTTCAAGGAAGTGGATTTGTTGATCTAGGTGGTGGAAATCTTCGTCATTTTGCCTATGGAGATAAAAATGGATATGGATACACTAGTGTAGGACGATTACTTGTTGAAGATGGTGAAATTCCAAAAGAACAAATGTCTGTACAAGCCATTCGCGAATGGGGGGCGAGAAATCCATCTCGTCTGCAAGCCTTATTAGAACGTAATCGTTCGTTTGTCTATTTCAGGTATGATCAAACTTTAAATGTTAAGGGATCAGCAGGTGTACCTCTAGTACCTCTAGCTTCTGTAGCATCGGATAAACGTATTGTTCCAACTGGAAGTGTTTTATTAGTAGAAATGCCACTCATTGATAATCAAGGAAATTGGACGGGTAAACATGAATTGAGATTAATGGTTGCATTAGATGTAGGTGGAGCTGTAAAAGGTCAACATTTTGATTTATACCAAGGAATTGGAGATAAAGCAGGTCATACAGCAGGTTTATTGAAACATTATGGGCGTGTTTGGATCTTGAATTAATTTTAAGCTCTATCCCTGAATAATAAAACTTGTGATTAAAATATTTTTAGTCACAAGTTTTTTCTAAAGCATAATCACTAAGTTTGTTTAATTTGCATAAAGGTTATGACGTGTTCTGTTGCTGGTGTTTTAAGTAATGCATCAAAACTCCCTATTTGTTCAACCCTACCTTGCTCTAGCAATATAACATGATCACTAACTTTTTCTGCTTCATCTAAATCATGAGTAACAAATACAATGGTTTTAGGCCATTTATGTTGTAATTCTAACACTAAATTTTGAAGTCCTGCTCGAGTAATAGGATCTAATGCAGAGAAAGGTTCATCCATTAATAAAATCGGTGTATCGCATGCAAAAGCACGAGCAATACCTATACGTTGTTTCATTCCTCCTGATAGATCTTGCGGATAACTGGAAACATTTTCAACTAATCCTACTTCATTGAGCCAATAAAGTGCTTTTTCACGTCGCTCTTTAGCCTCTATACCTTTAACTTTTAGACCGTATTCAATATTCTCAATTACATTCAAATGAGGTAACAATCCAAAATGTTGAAAGATCATACTGACACAGTCTTGACGGAATTTTTGTAATTCTTTAGCTCTCAACTTAATTAAATTTTGTCCATTAACCCATACTTCACCAGATGTGGGATCAAGTAATCGATTGATATGGCGAAGTAGTGTCGATTTACCTGAACCTGACAACCCCATAATACAGCTGATTTTTTGATTGGGTAAACTCATCGAAACATTATCTAATGCAACTTTCTTTCCATATATTTTTGTCACATTTTTAAATTCAATATTGCTCACTTCTTACCCCCATATCCCTGTGTTACACGATCTACAATAATAGCTAAAACTACTATTGCACTACCTGCTTGTAATCCTTGGCCAACATTTAAGGTTTGAATAGCTTGTAAAATAATTTGTCCTAACCCTGAGGCACCAATCATGGACGCTAATACAACCATAGCAAGTGACATCATTACAGTTTGATTGATTCCTGCCATTATTTGAGGTTTTGCTAATGGTAAAGTAATCCATTTCAGCATCTGCCAACGGCTACTTCCGAATGCTTTCCCTGTTTCAATCAGTTCTTGGTCAATTTGTTGAATTCCCAGTACTGTTAATCTAATTAGAGGTACTATGGCATAAATCATACAAGCAAATACCGCTGGCACTTCGCCAATACCAAATAACATTAATACGGGAATTAAATAAACAAAACTTGGCATTGTTTGCATAATATCGAGTAATGGTAAGATTATCCGATAAATTTTTGAATATCTTGCTAATAAAATTCCTAAAGGAATCCCTACTATTACAGTTAAACCAATCGACACTAACATTAGCGAAACAGTCTGCATCGCCTCAAACCATAAACCAAAAGCACCAATGAGAAATAATCCTAATGCACTCAATAAGGTAAAATACCATTTACGAGTCGCATGCCATACAACCAATGAAATAACTCCAATAAATAACCATGCAGGAATTTGTGCGAAAAAATGTCCAACAGGGTTTAATAAATATTGTTGAAAATAAAGACTAACTTGACGAAATAAATCTCCATGATTTTGTACAAAACTTTTTAACCATTGATTAAAAGGTATTTGTACAGACCATTCAGGAAAAAATTCCTTAGATGTTTGCGGTATAAGAGAAGATTTTAATTGTTCTGCTACTTTAGGTGTAACCCAAGTCTCCCATTTTTTGACATTTTTTTGAAGGAAAATAACCGCTTGTTCTTCTCTAGTACGATGATACTCTATCATTTCTAAAATTTGTTGGTTTAATTCTTTAGGTTCTAACTGTATTTTTTCAAAAAATTTAACTAGCTCAGGATAATCTTGAGTAAATTTTTCAGATACTCCGATAGCAAGTTTAGAAACAGGAAAACCAGACAAACAATCTGCATTGCTATCTATTTTTAATAACTCTGACCACCAACAAGTTGCATCATGCTCAGGAAATTCGAGAGGAACAAAATCATACTTAGCCATTAATCCCGCTGGTTGCCAATAATAAAATAATATTGGTTTTTTCTGTTCGTAATATGATGATATTTCACTATCTAAAGCAGCCCCTGTTCCAGGTTGAACATTATTAAATTGTTGATCTAATCCAAAGTTATGTAGTAAATGTGAATTAAATACTTCACAAGTCCATCCCGTAGGACAATTCAAAAAACGAGCATGCAGTGGATCATTAGGATCAGTAAATAGGGAAGAAAATTTGGCTAAATCTCTAGCATGTTTTAATTGCGGATATTGTTCTTGTACATAACGAGGAATATACCAACCCTGAGTCGCTCCACCTTTTAATGTGTCGCCAATAACTTTAACTTGACCATCAGTAATTGCTTTTTGCATAACATCAGATCGACCAGCCCAAACTTCACCTATAATTTGAATATCATTTTGGATAAGTGCATTTTCAAGTGCAATACCTGCTCCTGAAACCTCTTGAGTAGGATACCCATATCCTTTCTCAATAATTGTTTGTAATAATGCAGTTGTGAATTGACCACTTTCCCAAGTTAATGCTCCAAATTTTATAGGTTCTTGCTTTGCATAGCTTAATGGGGAAATAAGAAGTAAAAGGCATAATTTACTAAAAAAATTTTTCACTGATTTTCTCTTATTTTACTCAGTCTGTACCTTAATTTATACAGATATATTTGTATTTAAGACATCATTATAGATGTCTTAAATATTTTATGCACATAAAACGTTCTTTTGCAAAAAATAAAAAAGCCTGCATTCTAATCTTAAAAAAACTAAAATACAGGCTATTCAATACTTACAAAAAATAAATTACAAGTAATCGCTTAAAAATTTAAGCATAAACAGGTAAACGCTTACAAATCGCTAAAACTTTCTCCTTTGTTTTTGCAATTACATCTTCATGATTATCTTGATTGATACTATCCAACACATCACACATCCAACCAGCTAATTCAATTACATCTGATTCATTAAATCCACGACGAGTTACTGACGGTGTTCCCACACGAATACCTGATGTCACGAATGGTTTTTGTGGATCGTTAGGTACTGCATTTTTATTTACAGTAATATTTGCCCGACCAAGAGCAGCATCAGCGGCTTTACCTGTTAAACCTTTTGAAACAAGATCAACAAGGAATAAATGGTTTTCTGTACCATTTGATACAACATTAAATCCGCGTTGTTTAAATACTTCTACCATTGCTTTAGCATTTTTTACGACCTGAGCTTGGTAAAGTTTAAATTCTGGCTCTAATGCTTCTTTAAAACAAACTGCTTTTGCTGCAATAACATGGACAAGTGGGCCACCTTGACCAGCAGGGAAAACTGCACTTTGTAATTTTTTATACAAGTCCTCATCTTTTGCATTAGATAAAATTAATCCACCACGAGGACCTGCTAATGTTTTATGTGTTGTAGTAGTAACCACATGAGCATGATCCATTGGGCTTGGATAAACACCTGCTGCAATTAAACCTGCAACGTGAGCCATATCAACAAAGAGATATGCGCCTACTTCATCAGCGATTTCACGCAATTTTGCCCAATCTACAATTTGAGAATAAGCAGAAAATCCACCAACGATCATTTTAGGTTTACATTCTAATGCTTTTTGGCGAATATCTTCATAATCTAATACACCATCATCAGTAATACCATACTGTACTGCGTTATAAATTTTACCTGAGAAACTCACTGATGCACCATGTGTTAAGTGGCCGCCATGAGCCAAGCTCATTCCTAGAATTGTATCGTTTGGCTGTAATAATGCCATATAGACTGCAGCATTTGCTTGTGAACCCGAATGAGGCTGGACATTAACATAATCTGCATCAAATAACTCTTTTGCACGATCAATTGCAAGTTGCTCAACAATATCAGCA
Source organism: Otariodibacter sp. (assembly GCF_029256985.1). Taxonomy (GTDB): domain Bacteria; phylum Pseudomonadota; class Gammaproteobacteria; order Enterobacterales; family Pasteurellaceae; genus Otariodibacter. Next base: position 10,916 of record NZ_JARIDQ010000023.1, read on the forward strand.
TATTCACATCCACCGTAATAACGTTTACCTGGATAGCCTTCAGCATATTTGTTCGTAAATTGAGAGCCTTGTGCTTCCATTACTCTTGGGCTTGTGTAGTTCTCAGAGGCAATCAATTCAATATGCTCTTCTTGACGACGGTTCTCATCTTGAATAGCTTGCCATAAAATTGGGTCATAATCAGCGATATTCATATCACGTCTTAACATTGGATTCTCCTATAGGTAATCGTTTGCGTAACTAAAGAATATATTCATTTTACGCATTTTTATTTCAATCGGATAGTCTTTTTGATAAAAATATCTTTACCAATCAGGATAACTGAATCACAACTGTACAATATTATGTTATAGATATGAAAAACCCGAGGCTCACAATGTAAGTCTCGGGTTTAAAATCCTTCAGCTAAATGCTAGATTAGATTACAACAACATCAATTGCTGCTGGGCCACGATCTGAATCTTGTACAGTATATTCTACTTTGTCACCTTCATTTAAAGTTCTAAAGTTTGTACCAATAATACCGGAAAAGTGAACAAATAAATCTTTGCTATTATCAGATGGTGTGATAAAACCAAAACCTTTATCTGCGTTGAACCATTTTACTGTACCTTGTAATTTAGACATATTGTCTTCCTTCTTATTAAAAATTAAATCTGTTGGCTTGAAAGCCGTAACGCTAAGAAATTGAATAGAAATTAGTATTAATTAGAACTTTCAAGAAACAAATTTAAAACTTGTAGTACAGGAAGTGCAATAAATAACGAACTAATATAACCAGCTCTTTAGCTTGGTCCCATTAGAACATATAAAAAGATTAAATACAAGTAATTAAATAAATTATTTTATATTTATTTAATAATAAAAAAACCCCACTCTAATTTAATAAAGTAGGGATTTAATATTATTAATAAATAATTAGTTTATCAATAACTAAATAAATTAAATAACAACTACATCAATAGCAGCTGGACCACGATCAGAATTTTGTATAGTATATTCTACGCGGTCACCTTCATTTAAGGTCTTGAAGTTTGTACCCACAATACCAGAAAAATGTACGAATAAATCTTTGCTATTATCAGACGGAGTGATAAAACCAAAACCTTTATCTGCGTTGAACCATTTTACTAAACCTTGTAACTTAGACATATTGTCTTCCTTATAAAAAAAATTAAATTTGTGCATACTTATGAAAGTAAGCGATAACGCTAAGAATTTGAATTTAAGTAGAGATAGATATTAATAGAACTTTCAAGAAACAAATTTAAAACTTGTAATAAAAGGAAGTGCAATAAATAACAAACTTATGTAACCAGCTCTTTAGCTTGGAAAGTATTAGAACACATTAATTTACTTAAAGCAAATTATTTATTAATTATATTTTAAATTAATAAATAACTTGCTTTTATTTGTATGTTATAAATTAGGAGCTTGTGTATTTGTTAAAATCCCATCTTCTAATTCTAAATTATCGTTTCCTAATAAACTAACTTCTGCAATAACTGCAGGATAAAAATGAACAAAATTTTTATGTTGAGTTAGTGTTCTTACTAAATCAAAAACTAGAGGTAAATGAGAAATAATCAAAATATTTTGTACGTTTTTATCTGTATGCAAAAAGTTAATATAATTTATAACATTATTAATATCTCCAGAAGGTGTTATCCCTTGCCAGTTTTCTACTTGCTCATTTGTAAAAAATATTTGCGAACTTACCGCTTTCATTCCCTCTAACAATTCAGAAAAAGTTTGTTGAGTTCTTAAATAAGGACTAACAATAACCCTATCTAATTTAATTTTTTGTTCTTCTAATCTTTTCGCTAACCATTGTCCTTGAGTAAAGACCATTTTATATCCTTTTTTAGTTAAAGAACGTTGCTGATCTGTTTGTGCATTAAATCCAGCTTCACCATGTCGCATTATCCAAATATTCATTATGTAATTTCCAACTATAAACTGTTTCAAGATTGATAATTTAGGCGTATAATGCACCTCATTTTTCGTAGTTTCAAGCTACTTATACCAAATACTAAACTTGAAAGAATCTGATTTTTATTCAAACTATTACTAAATGGAGTAAATAAATAATGTCTCGTAAACTCAGAAGAACTAAAATTGTTTGCACAATGGGTCCAGCAACGGATCGTGACAACACACTAGAAAAAGTGATTGCGGCGGGTGCAAATATGGTTCGAATGAATTTTTCCCATGGTGTACCAGAAGATCATATTAGTCGTGCGGAAAAAGTCCGTGAAATAGCAAAGCGTTTAGGTAAACATGTTGCAATTTTAGGTGACTTACAAGGTCCTAAAATTCGTGTTTCAACTTTTAAAGAAGGTAAAATTTTCTTAAATATTGGTGATCAATTTACTTTAGATGCAAATTTACCAAAAGGTGAAGGTACTCAAGAAGCAGTTGGATTAGATTATAAAAATCTACCAAATGATGTTGTGCCTGGTGATATTCTTTTGCTTGATGATGGCAATGTACAATTAAAAGTTACATCAATTGACGGAGCAAAAGTTCTCACTGAAGTAACTGTTGGTGGTCCTTTATCAAATAATAAAGGAATTAATAAATTAGGTGGAGGGTTATCTGCACCTGCATTAACAGAAAAAGATAGAGAAGATATTAAACTAGCAGCTAAAATTGGGGTAGATTATCTTGCTGTTTCATTCCCTCAATCTAGTAAAGATCTTGATCTTGCTCGCCAATTAGCTAAAGAAGCAGGATTGGATCCTAAAATTGTTGCTAAAGTGGAACGAGCTGAAACAGTAGCGACCGAAGAAGCAATGAATGATATTATTCTAGGTGCAGATGTTATTATGGTTGCACGTGGTGACCTTGGTGTAGAAATTGGTGATGCCGCTCTTGTTGGAGTACAGAAAAAATTAATCCGTCGTTCACGCCGTTTGAACCGTGTTGTTATTACGGCAACACAAATGATGGAATCTATGATCAAAAAACCAATGCCAACTCGTGCTGAAGTAATGGATGTTGCAAATGCGGTATTGGATGGTACAGATGCGGTAATGCTTTCTGGTGAAACTGCAAATGGCGATTATCCTGTTGAAACAGTAAAATCTATGGCTGAAGTTTGTTTAGGTGCAGAAAAAATGCCAAGTATTAATGTTTCTCGTCATCGTATGGATAATAGTTTCAGTACCGTTGAAGAAGCAATTTCAATGTCTGCAATGTATACAGCTAATCATACAGATAAAGTCAGTGCAATTATTGCGCTTACACAATCAGGTGAAACAGCAAAACTCATGAGCCGTATTAGTTCAGGATTACCAATTTTTGCATTATCTCGTAATGAGCAAGCGCTTAATCGTAGTGCGTTATATCGTGGCGTTACTCCAGTATTCTACGATCATGACAGTCGTACAATTGAAGGTGCAAAAAAAGCAATTAATAAATTAAAAGAACAAGGCTATTTAATGGCTGGCGATATGGTTCTTTTAACTCATGGTGATGAATTAAAAGAAGGTGGCACAAATACGTGTCGTATGCTTACAGTAGACTAAAATTATTTATATTAAATTTAATTCAATAGAAGAAATCCATACTTAATTGTATAAAAGTACAAAAAGTATGGATTTTTTTATATACTGTCATTTATTTTCCTACCTTATCCATTATGTTAACACTACTATCTAATTTAAAATCTGAAGGATTTATTTCAGAACTAAATTATCAATTTGCCAAACTCATTGATACTCAACAAAAAAAATACGATTTCTCAATTGAACAACAAAATCTAGCTGTTTATCTAAGTGCTTTAGTTTCATTTCATGTTATGCAAGGACATAGTTGCGTAGATTTAACGCTTATCCAAAATCCATTTGATTTATTATATAGTAATGATGGGAAAAAATATTACGCTGAAATTTTGCAAAAAATTAATCATATCTCACCGCTTGAATGGCAAACTAATTTACAAAACCATATTGCATTTAGCCATGCTCCGCCAGAGATTGCACCATTAATATTCCAAAATAATAAGCTCTATTTTTATCGCTATTGGCAAGCAGAGTATCATATTGCGAAGTATCTACATAAAAAAGTAATATTAAGATCTAACTATAATCTTGATCGTGACAAGAAGATTCTAAATAACTTATTTACAGGGGATGAAAGAGCTAAATGGCAAAAAATGGCTGTAGCTACTGCATTAAATCAAACATTCAGCGTGATTTCTGGAGGACCAGGGACAGGAAAAACTAAAACGGTTGCCTCTTTACTTACTGCATTACAACAAAAACAACTAGAACAAAAGCAACCATTCCTGAAAATTGCTCTGGTTGCCCCTACAGGAAAAGCGGCTGCTCGATTAAAAGAATCTATTGCTACAAATATATCAGACTTGTCTGTGCCAGAAGTTATAAAATTAGCAGTGCCCTTACAAGCATCAACAATTCACAGACTTATTGGAATTAATCCTAGAAGTGATCAACCTTATTATAATGAAAACAATCCTCTTCATGTTGATTTAATCGTTATTGATGAAGCATCAATGATTGATCTGTTTCTTATGGAAAAACTACTCTATGCATTAAAACCATCAACTCGTATTATTATGTTAGGTGATAAAGACCAGTTAGCCTCAGTTGAGGTAGGAAATATAATGGGAGAGCTTGGACAATTTATTGAATGGGGATATAGCGAAGAACACTGTCATTATTTAGAAAAAATAACAGGCTATACGATTAAACCGCAAAGAGAAAAAGTGATACCGATTTGTGACTCTCTTTCACATTTAAAACACAGTTTTCGATTTGATGAAAATTCAGGTATTGGACAGTTGGCAGCACAAGTCAATGCTCAACAAGCGGTTAGTTCTTGGCAAATAATTGCAAATCACACCTATAAAGATCTAAATCTAGAGATTTATCCTGAAAGCAATTCTACTCAAGATAAAAATGAGTGGATACATCAGAGTGTAAAGCTTGTGGTTTCATCAGCTGTATCCCACTATCAGAATTATTTATCTAAGGCTAATGAACGAGGCAACAATCCAAAGAATGTTTCAATAGAAGATATTTTCACAGCATTTCAGGCAGTCAGATTTCTATCTGCTTTGAGAATCAGTGAACTAGGTTCTGAAAAACTAAATCAATCCATTGCAATGGCATTACGTGAGGCTAATCTTGTAGAGTTTAAGAATCAAAATACAAATTATATTGGTAAACCGATATTAATCACTCAAAACTCGCCTCAACAGAATATCTATAGTGGGGATATTGGTATTGTCCTACCCAATGAAAAAGGTGATTTGCGAGTCTATTTTGAAACCAAAATAAATGATGAAAACTTAAATATCTCACCAAGTCGACTACCAAATCATGAACCTGCTTATGTAATGACAGTACACAAGTCCCAAGGTTCTGAATTTAAACATACATTCCTAATCATGCCATTAAGCTACTCCCCTGTAGTGAGTAAAGAGCTGATCTATACTGCAGTTACTCGAGCCAAAGATAAGTTTACTCTATTCAGCCATAGAAAAACGTGGGAACAAGGTGTAAAAACAAAAACGCAACGCCAAAGTGGATTAATGGAACAATTATTACAGCTTTATCAATAATCTTTGCTTTTTATGTAATAAACTTAAATTCTTATACTAAAAAAGAGTAGAATAATACTTTATTTATTGATTATTAAACTATGAGCCAACAACAAAGCAAAAAACAATTACTTAAACAAAACTTTTCATCAGGATTAGTCGTATTTCTGATCGCATTGCCTCTTTGTTTAGGTATCGCTGTTGCATCTGGTGCTCCGTCTCTATCAGGTATATTATCAGGTATACTTGGCGGAATACTCATTGGTACATTGAGTTCTTCTCATATTAGCGTTTCTGGCCCTGCCGCAGGACTTGCTACTATAGTACTTAATGCCATTACTGAACTAGGTTCTTTTGAACTCTTTCTATGTGCGGGAATCGTTGCTGGTATAGCACAATTATTATTAGGCATAATTAAAGCAGGTAGTCTAACTAACTATATTCCCATTGCGGTTATAGAAGGAATGCTTGCAGGAATTGGTATTATGATTATTCTTAAACAAATTCCTTATGCCTTTGGTAATGAAAATTATCCAGATTTTATGAATATTTCAACTATTGAAATTCATCTCGGTTCGCTTATTATTGCTCTCATTTCTCTTTTTGTAATGATAGGTTGGGACTATGTGCCTCGATTACGTAATATTAAATTATTGCCTTCAGCATTGATTGCTGTAATCGTTAGCATAATAATAAATAATATTTTTGTATATATTGGAAGTCCTCTTGCAATTCCTGCAGATCAATTAGTACAAATTCCAACTCCACATACTTTACTTGAAGCAGAAAATTTAATTCGTTTTCCCGATTTTTCTGGTTTTCTAAATAGTATTGTATGGGTAACAGGAATTACAATCGCTATCGTTGCATCTGTGGAAACACTACTTTCAATTGAAGCATCCGATAGATTAGATAAGCATCGCCGTATCACTGATACCAATAAAGAATTAAGGGTGCAAGGAATTGGTAACATTGTTGCTGCACTAGTCGGTGCATTACCTTTAACGTCTGTTATTATTCGCTCATCAGCCAATGCAAATGCAGGTGCAACACACAAGACATCAGCCATATTCCACGGTATATTATTTCTTGTTTGTGCATTGACAATTCCTTCATTACTCAATCAAATACCGCTTGCCAGTCTAGCTACAATATTGCTAATTATTGGTTATAAATTAACTCGCCTATCGGTATATATTCGTTACTGGAAAAAAGGTATCTACCAATTTATTCCTTTTGTAGCTACCGTATTTGCTGTTGTCTTCTTTGATTTACTAAAAGGCGTTGGATTAGGTCTAGTCATTAGTCTAGTATTCATACTATATGGTAATATGAAACGTTCTTACTACTTAAGTAGAGAAGAACTTGCAGATGCAGATCAAATTGTTTTAGAGCTTGGAGAAGAAGTTTCTTTCTTAAATAAAGCAGCATTAAAGAAAACTTTAAAAAATATTCAACCTAATTCAAAAATCACTATTGATGCAGAAAAAGCTATCTATATAGCAAGTGATATTTTAGAATTACTTGAAGATTTTACTAATGTATATGCGCAAGAAAATAATATTCAGGTGAAACTTCGCGGGTTTAAGTATGATTATGAGAATCAAGAAGGAATTTCTCATACAAATATTAGAGTAGAACACCGAAGTGCAATTTAATTATCAACTACCTAATAAAGGTCACATTAAAAATGACCTTTATTGGGACTATACATTTTTAATTTATATCCTACTTAACAAATTCATCAAACACTAACTCATAATTATCACCATCACGACTGTAGGAAATATATCGAGGGAACCTCTCTCCTATTAGCTTCTTAATAGTAAAATATTTATTATCCATTCTAAAACTATAGGTAATCTCTTTAACATTTTTGCCATTATTTTTGACCATTACTTGAGATTTATTTATAACTACATTCTCTGATGGATATAATTTTTTTCCATTAGTTGTCTGAAAACTATTAGGTAATTTATCATAGTAACTTAATTGGAAAGCTAAACTAAACAAATCAAAAGTAGGAAGAGTCAATTTCTCTTTTTTTAAAGGATCTTTAACTTTTCCATACTGAATAGTATTTTTATCTAACTCTGCTACAGCATAATTTTTACCATTACGTATATCCTTATAACTTTCTAAACTCAAGCGATCGTTATTATCGCGTCCTTGAGCAACAAACAATATTTTATATAATGGAATGTTGATTCTTGATTCAATTTTATACTTACCCGCATCATTATGAAAATGTACATAAGCAGGCATTAAATAATTTGAACTATATTTAATATGAAAATCATCTGCCAATGCATTTGTAATGTATCCAACGGAACTCACTGCTAGTAATGCTAGTTTATAAAATAATTTCATTATTTTTCCTCTAAAGTAATTTTTTCAAATAGACGCAATATTGCATTATTATCTCTTAACTGCTCAGCTTCCTCTACCCTCATTTTTGTTAAGTGTGGAGAAAAATAATTAATAAAATCATACATATAATTTCGTAAAAACATACCTCTACGAAATGCAATTTGTGTCATACTGGATTGAAACAAATGACTTGCATCAATAGCAACCAGATCTTTATCATATTGCGTATATGCCATTGATGCCATTATTCCTACTCCTAGTCCTAATCGAACATAAGTTTTTATTACATCCGCATCAGTCGCTGTAAATACAATATTAGGCAATATTCCTACTTTATTAAATGCATGATCAAGATCAGAACGACCAGTAAATCCAAATGTGTAAGTAATGAGATTATATTTACCCAGCTGTTCGACTGTTAATTTTTGAGTTTGTTTCGCAAGTGGATGATTGGGTTTCACTATCACAGATCGATTCCATAAATAACAAGGTAATAATACTGCATTTTCGAATAAATATTGAGCTTCCGTCACTATTGCAATGTCAACTTCACCTAACATAAGTGCATCATAAATCTGATTAGGTGATCCTTGGTGCAAATGTAAGTTAACTTCTGGATATTGCGTCTTAAATTTTTCAATAATACTCGGCAAAACATATCTAGCTTGAGTATTGGTTGTAGCAATTCTAAGAGTGCCTTTATTTGGATGAGTTTGTTCATCAGCTACAGCTTTTATCCCTTGCGTTTTCAATAATAATTCTCTCGCAATTGAAACAATTTGCTCACCAGATGGAGTTAACCCTTTGATATGTTTACCATTTCTTTCAAAAATATTAATGCCAAGTTCACTTTCTAATAAGCGAACTTGCTTGCTAATGCCCGGTTGGGATGTATAAAGTACTTCTGCAGCTTCTGTAATATTAAAATTTTGATTTACAATTTCAACAATGTAACGTAGTTGTTGTAGTTTCATTTTTATACTCTTTTTTACTAATTTACGGCTATATCTTACCGCATACAATTTTAATTAAATCAGAAAATCGTTTAATTTCATAGGTCGGTATAATAGCAGTATTATTTTCACTTTGTGTATGATTGAACCAACAAGTATCCACTCCAACATTTATTCCACCTTGAATATCAGATGTTAACGTATCTCCTACCATCAAAATCTTTTCTTTTTTAATACTCCCCATCTTTGCAAAGGCAAACTCAAAAATTTTAGATGAAGGCTTTGCTTCACCAACCATTTCAGAAACAACAACAATATCAAAATATTTATCCATCTGAGTATTCATTAATCGTTTCTGCTGAAGTGCATTAAACCCATTCGTAATGATCCCCATATTAATAATACCATAGAGCTTATCTAATGTACTTTTAACGCCTTCAAGTGGATGACTAAGCGTTGCCATCTCTTCCATTAGTTGATTATTAAGTATTAATGGCTCTACACCAGTTTGCTCTGATAATTTTTTAAAACGAATTTGTTGAATATCCTTGGCTTCAATTTCATTATTTTGATAAGCAATCCATAGTGGTTTATTAATAGATTGAAATTCATCATAATCTTCAAGCGTAAAATTAATGCCATATTTTAATAACATTGATTTCAATCCTAAAAATGAATTAAAAGAAAACAACGTTTCATCTGCATCAAATAAAATCCATTGATATTTCATCTAGTATCCTTATACAAAAGTAAAAAGCGAGTAATAAATATTACTCGCTTTAATTATTAAAAATTCCTAATCAAAAAATTACCAGAAAACACGTAAACCTACGCCAACATTTGTATTACGGATTTTTTTAACCAATCTCTTCGTATCTGAGCTATATGTTTCTTTAGAGTTTTCGATAGATCCCTCAAGATAGGTTACAACATTTTTATGAACTCGGTAAGATGTACCTAACATAAATTTATGACGCTCTGTTCTTTCTGTTGTATAGTTATCTTCATTAGTATGTTTAGGATCATTTTGAGCTTTACCCTGTTCATTAAAACTCCATACATTTTTCACAACATCTCCAAACATATTATCCACATTATTTTTGAGATAACCATAACTACCATACAACGCAATTTTATCTGTCACATTATATAAAGCACCTACTCGGAAACCATTAATCTTATCTTTTTTGGATCCTTCTTTTAAAAATTGGCCACTATAGTCAATTGCTACTTCTAAATCATCAATAGCATACTTAGCTGTTGCACCCCACGCATCACGATGGTGACTTGCAAACTGATGATCTGGAGATGATTCAAAATTATCACGAGTATAACCAGCACCAACTCTTACAGTTTGGTTACCAAATTTAGGAAATTCATATAAAGCACCGACACCATAACCTGATTTTAGTGGATATAAAGAACTGTAATCATCAGAACCTGCAAATAAGTTAGGTTTAATTACTTCACCCTTGTTATCACGATGTTCAGCAAAGCGATAATCTAAACCAATATGTAAACCTTCAATACCTTTATAATCATAACGGATAACTGAGCGTCCTGATGTACTCAAAGTAGTATCAAACACGCCATAAGCATATTCAAAATCTGCTTGATAAATCTCATCGCCAATTGTTGCTTGACGACCAAAAGCCACTTCACCAAATTTATGACTACCAATTCCTACGTAAGCTTTGTTTGTAAATAAATCCCCAAACTTATCAGTACCTTTTGAATCTCCATTAAAACGGAACTCTAAACGACCAAAACTATAAAGATCCTCACCTAATTGATGGCTCATAGCGATATTAAAACGTGTACCATCATTATGTAAATTAGTGTGTGCTTTTTGTGTTACCTTCTTAACACCATTTCTTTTCTCTACAGATTTTTCGTTATCCAAACGCATACGGATAGAACCATCAAATACTACTTTTGAACCATCTGCTTCGTAAATGGTCAAAGCTGAAGCTGATGTTGCAAATGCTGTTACTGCTAATGCTACTAGTGTTTTTTTCATAGTGTTCACCTTAAAATTATTTTAGTTCTGCTAAATCATCCTAGTTAAGGTTATAGGAATAATCACCAAATCTACCATTCACTCCATTTGTAATCATCATGAGCAAATTCCGATTGTGTGCGTATACTGTCAGAATAAGTATAAAGTGTCAATATATTACCACTTATTATAATTAACAAAAATAATCTTTAAAAACAATATGTTAAATTAAATAGTTAGAAAAAATAAAAAAATACATACTTATTCCGAGTATTACTCCAATTTAAAATAGTATATAACTATATGATTTTAATAGAATTTAATTAAATCAATAAAAGTTCATTAAAAATGTGATATATTTCACATTTTTACAAATCAATACATATTATGATTAAATAAAGAGCAAAGAAGGATGGTTGAAAATCTCCAAAACTCATTTATACTTTGGAAAAATACCAATTAATTGATAATTATGAATAAATTTATACAATCTATTGAGAAGCAATGCTCTATTTTTGAACATTTGCTTTCATATGAAATTACTATTTCATCCAATTCTTTCACAAAGAATAAAGGATATGTAAAGGATTTTGTTGATGAAATAAAATTGACAGCAAGGTTTACTATACAAAAAAAGAGCCAAGAGCATATAGAGTATTATGTACAAAAACTAATATCTCAGTTTATTGAATTAAAAGAAGCTACAGACAAACTCTTACTCTTATCTCAGACAAATATGGTTCTCCCTAAATTTATCTCTAATTATCAGTTTAATAAGAAATTTTCTAACCTATCTTCTACCCAAAAACTACAAGAATATCACAAGGCTTTAAGAGCACTTAATGAAAAATTAAGTTGGCTAATTGAACAAATTTATTTATGTTCAGATAATAAACAAAAAAAAATTTATCAAGAAAAAATTTATGAAACAGAATATAGAAAGCAAAAATGTATAAATGCAATTAATGCACTAGAATAGACGAAAGTAGGCTATCGCCTACTTTTTAGTTTTTATTTAATGTTATTGGCCAGAGATCTTCATTCTTTCAAGCAAAATTGAACCAGTTTGAATATTTGATCGGTGTTCAATATCATTGGCCACAGCAACAATATTTTTATACATATCTTGTAATTGACCTGCTATAGTAATTTCAGCAACGGGATAACAAAGTTTACCTTTTTCAACCCAATAACCTGCAGCACCTCGAGAATATTCGCCTGTTACACCATTTATCGCACTACCTAGCATTTCTGTTACCAGTAACCCTGTATCCATTTCTCTTAATAATGTCTCTAATCCACCAAGACGGTTAGGTTTTACTTGCCAATTATGAATTCCTCCTGCATGTCCCGTTGTTTGCATTTTCAATTTTCTTGCACTGTAACTTGTTAGTAAATAAGTCTGTAATATACCATTTTCAATAATAGTTCTATCTTGGGTTTTTACACCCTCACTATCAAATGGGGACGAGGCAAGTTGTTTAAGTAAATGTGGATGCTCGCTAATTTCAAACCAATCAGGTAAGATTTTTTCTCCCAACTTATCAACTAAGAAACTTGATTTACGATATAACGCTCCACCACTTATTGCACCGGCTAAATGCCCAATAAGCCCTGTTGCAATATCATTATAAAAAATAACTGGTACTTCTCGTGTTGATAATTTTTGTGGATTTAATCTTTCTACTGCTTTTTGAGCTGATTTTTCACCTACCCATTGAGCCGAATCTAAACGATCAAATTCTCTAGAAATAGTATATTCATAATCTCGTTCTAGTTGCTCGTCATGTGCTGCAATAACACTACAAGATAGAGAGTATCGGCTAGATAAATAGCTTTGCAACATACCATAGGTATTACCGTAAACACGAATACCACTATGTGAGTTAAATGTTGCTCCTTCACTATTTACAATTCGCTGATCATAATTTAGCGCATACTGCTCTGCTTCTATAGCTAATTGCACTGCTTGATCAACATCGATCTCCACTTGATGATACAAATCTAAATCAGGTGCATTAAATGCCATTAATTCTTTATCCGCTAAGCCACTATATTCATCTTCTGATGTATATTTTGCAATTGCTAATGCGGATTCGACCGCTTGTTGAATTGATTTTGTTTGTAAATCGGATGTAGACGCATTACCTTTTCTATTACCTAAATAAACTGAAATACCTAAAGATCCATCATTGTTAAATTCAATATTTTCAGTTTGCTCTAATCTGGTAGAAACAGATAACCCTGCAACCTTTGTTACCCCAACCTCTGCTGTTGCGCCTGATTTTTCTGCAAGTGATAACGCTAATTTAACCGCTTCTCTTAATTGTTGTTCTTGTTTCTGTAATTCTTTTTTTGTAATTAAACTCATAAGTATTTCCTGAATATCAGTAAAATCAATATATTATGTCAAATATTTGACCTAATTCGCATTTCAGCATAGAATGCAATAAGAAAAAATCATAGCAGAAAAGCCTATCCTTTGCGATAGGCTTTTTAACTCAATACTATCAGGAAAATAAATCTCTATGGCTAGAAAAAAACGACATGAAGAAATAGATTGGACAGATGAAGACGAGGAAATCATTTGGGTAAGTAAAAGTGAAATTAAACGTGATGCCGAACATCTCAAAAAACTGGGTGATAGTTTAGTAAACTTGACTTCAGCCAACCTTGCTAAAATTCCACTTGATGAAAGTCTAAAAGAAGCCATTGAACTTGCTCAACGCTTGCGGTTAGAAGCCCGTCGTCGTCAAATTCAGTATATAGGGAAATTGTTAAGAAATATCGATCCTGAACCAATTCAGGATGCTTTGGATAAAGTAGAAAATCGTCATCAACAACAATTAGCTCTATTACAAAAATTAGAAGTAACTCGAGACCAACTCATTGAGCAAGGTGATTCAGCTTTAAATACTTTGTTAGATCAATATCCAAGACTTGATCGTCAACATTTACGAAATTTAATTCGTGGTGCAAATAAAGAAAAACAATCAAACAAATCACCTAAAAATTATCGTGAAATTTTTCAATATTTAAAATCTAGTATTTTGGAATAATTCTTATGCAAATCTTATTTTTTTCTCACATTACCTTTGCTTATATAAGTTTAATATTATTACTTATTAGAGGAATACTTTCTATCAAAAATGTGAATTGGAGACAATATAAAGTATTGCGTATACTTCCTCACTTTATTGATAGCTTACTACTGATAAGCGGTGTTAGTATTTTTGTTATATATGGATTTTCAATTTTCGAAATATGGATTTGGTTAAAAATATTATTTATTATTCTCTACATCATATTTTCTATAAAAACTTTTGGGAAAAATAAGCTTTTTTCTATAAAGTACTTGATTCTTTCTATTATTAGCTTTATATCAGCAATGATAATCGTAATAGTTAAATAAGTTTGAAAAAAAGCCCTTATTTATTATAAGGGCTTTATATAAATTAAACTTATTTATATTTATACACGTTTAAAATCTAAATGTAAAAGTTTAGGCTTAGTTGGATGACGTTGAATAGCTTGAACTTTAACTTTTTCTTCTTTTCCTGCAACGATGATAGTTAACACTTCACTATAAAACTCATCACTAACTTGTGCATTGTTCACTTTATCGTGATCTAAAATAATTGATACAGGCTCTGCATTACCACCATAGATAATTGCAGGAACTTGACCATTGTGACGCAGGCGGCGGCTCGCACCCTTACCTTGCGCTAAACGAGTTTCAGCTTCAAATTTGAATGACATTATTAAATTCTCATAAATAGTTGGAACAAATTCTGCTCCGTTAATCAAAAATAGCAGGCGACCCAGCTATTCCCTAAATTTTTACGGCTAAAAGCCGAGGTGCAATTCTAATCTGAAAAGATAAAAAATCCAACTATTTTTCAATATATCTTCCCATATTTTATTATAAAAGTAATATTGGTCAAATTATTTACCAATAGAGTACAAAATTATTGTAAAATACGACAAATTCTTACACATTTACTAAATTAGGAGTAATTCATGGGCAACTATTCATCTAAAGCATATTTAAGTCCAGAAAATATACAAAATGTAAAAAATGCTATTTTGTATAAACTTGTATTTGCCCTTGGTGTTGAACCTAGAGAAGCTAGCAATCGCAATTGGCTAAATGCAGCGCTCCGTGTTGTACGAGATCTTTCTACGGAATCTTGGTTACAAAATCGCCGTAGTCAAGCTGCAAATATGAGCCGTAGAGTATATTATTTATCAATGGAATTTTTAATGGGAAGAACCTTTAGTAATGCTATGATTTCTGAGGGTGTTTACGAAGTAATCCGTGCTGCATTAGATGAATTGGGGCATAAGCTTGAAGATATTATTGATGAGGAAGGTGATCCTGGCCTTGGCAATGGTGGCTTAGGTCGATTAGCTGCTTGCTACTTAGATAGCCTTGCTACAATGAAAATTCCTGCTATTGGTTATGGGATTCAATATGAATATGGAATGTTTCGACAAGAAATAAAAAATGGTGAGCAAGTCGAATATCCTGATTATTGGATGGATAAAGAATTTGCTTGGCCTTATATTCGATCAAGTAAACGTTTCCCTGTACGTTTTGGAGGAAGAACATGGCAAGAAGGGAAAAAAACTCATTGGCAAGCAGAGGAAGAGATTATTGCACAAGCACATGATCATCTTATCCCTGGTTTTGAGACATCATCAACTAACAGCTTAAGATTATGGTCTGCTCATGCAGGAGATAAAGTTTTTGGATTAGCTGATTTTAATCGAGGAGATTATTTCTCAGCAATGGTTCAACGAAATAGTTCTGAAAATGTTTCAAGAGTACTTTATCCGGATGATTCAACTTATAATGGTAGAGAACTTCGTCTACGTCAAGAATATTTCCTTTCCTCTGCTTCTATACAGGATATTATCCGTCGTCATGAAGTTGAATCTGGTTCATGTCTAAATTTAGCAGAAAAAGTAGCAATCCATCTAAATGATACTCACCCAACACTTTCTATTCCTGAATTAATGCGTATATTAATTGATGAAAAAGGGTACAGTTGGGAGCAATCTTGGAATATCACTCGTAAAACTTTCTTCTATACAAATCATACATTGATGGCTGAAGCATTGGAAACATGGCCAGTAGAAATGGTAGCAAGAATTTTGCCTCGTCATTTACAAATTATTTTTGAAATAAATGAATGGTTTCTTAAAAAAGTTAGTGATAAATTTCCTGAGGATCATGATCTTATTCGTAGAGTCTCTATTATTGATGAGAATGGTGATCGGCGAATTCGTATGGCATGGCTAGCTGTTATTGCTTCTGGTAAAGTGAATGGCGTTGCAAAAATCCATTCAGATTTAATGGTTGAATCAATCTTTGCTGATTTTGCTAAAATTTATCCAGATCGTTTTACAAATGTGACTAATGGGGTCACTCCTCGCCGTTGGATTCAAATAGCTAATCCTGGCCTTGCATCTATCTTAGATAAATATATTGGTAAAAATTGGCGAACAGATTTAAGTCAGTTAGATAAATTAAATCAATTTGTGGATGATGAAGATTTACAAGAACAAATTTCGGCAGTCAAAATAGAAAACAAAAGAAAATTAGCTCATTACATTGAAACTACTCAAGGTATCAAATTAAATACAGATGCAATTTTTGATGTGCAAATTAAACGTATTCATCAATATAAACGTCAACAATTAAATGTTCTTCATATTGTAGCTTTATATAATCGAATCTTAAAAAATCCAACAGCAAATTGGCAACCAAGAGTATTTATTTTTGCAGGTAAAGCTGCTAGCGCATATTATGCAGCTAAAAAAGTTATTCGCTTAATCAATGATGTAGCAAAAGTTATTAATAGCGACTCAAGAATTAATGATCTAATTAAAGTGGTTTTTATACCAAATTACGGTGTTACGCTTGCTCAAATAATTATTCCTGCAGCAGACATTTCAGAACAAATTTCTCTGGCTGGAACAGAAGCTTCAGGCACATCTAATATGAAATTTGCGCTTAATGGAGCTTTAACTATTGGTACGCTTGATGGTGCAAATGTAGAAATTTTAGATCGTGTAGGACAAGAAAATATTTTCATCTTTGGTAATACTGTTGAACAAGTAGAAGAATTACGAAAAAAAGGATACTCTCCGTATACGTTCTATGAAACAGATACAGAACTTAATGAAGCCATTTTACAGATTCTAAATGGTAAATTTTCTCCAGAAGAACCTTATCGTTATCAAGATATTATCTTGGATTCTGGAGATTACTACCAAGCATGTGCTGATTTCCGTAGTTATATTGATACTCAGGATAAAGTCGCTCAATATTTTAGTAACAAAAAAGCATGGACTCGTTCAGCTATTATCAATATTGCTAATATGGGGTATTTTTCATCCGATCGCTCTGTTCTTGATTATGCTAAGAATATCTGGAATATTGAACCAACGACTGAAAAACAGCTATCAGAACAACCTAAAGTGCTAGATCTTATTAAAGATTCAAACAAAGTTATCAAAATAAAATAATAAAGATGGGGCTAATGCAAATCAGCAATAGCCCCAGATATATTTTATATTTTCATCAATTTTATGATTATCTGATAATACCTCGAGTTGAACGCTTAAAGAAATCTAGAAAGAGACCTATTGCAGCTTCTGTTTTTGCATAATGTTCAATTTCCGGTATAACTTCTTCTAATGTTTTACCACTTCTATAAAGCAATTTATAAACATTACGAATAGCGTGCATTGTAGCTTTTTCAAAACCTCTACGTTTTAATCCTTCTAGATTAACACCGAATGGATGCGCATGATTTCCTTGAGCCATGACATAAGGAGGCACATCTTGACTAACCATAGAACCGCCTCCTAGCATAACATGAGCTCCAATTACAACAAATTGATGAATTGCAGACATTCCACCAACAATAACAAAATCATCTAGAGTAACATGTCCAGCTAAAGTTCCATTATTTGCAATAATACAACGGTGTCCAATTGTACAATCATGAGCAATATGACAATTTATCATAAATAAATTATCGTCACCTATTCTGGTGACTCCCCCACCTTGTTTAGTACCTCTATGGATAGTTACACTTTCTCTGATTCTATTACGATTTCCAATAATTGTTTTTGTTAACTCACCATTATATTTTAGATCTTGGTTTATCTCACCAATGCTTGCAAATTGAAAAATATGATTTGCTTCACCTATTTCTGTATCCCCTTGAATAACTACATGAGAGTGTATTTTGGTATTATCCCCGATCTTGACATCTTTTCCTATAACACAAAATGGGCCAATTTCTACATTATTACCAATAACTGCCCCATCTTCAATAATAGAAAAAGGACTAATTTTTGTTGAAGGATCTATAAATTGCATAATAATATTCTCTATCTAGAATTACATCTTATTTACGAGCACATTTTAAATCAGCTTCACAAACTAATTTTCCATCAACAAAAGCCTTACCTGTAAATACACTAATACCTCTGCGTTCTTTGATAAAATGAACTTCAATTACCATTTGATCACCAGGTACAACCGGATTTTTAAATTTAGCACTATCGACTGCGGCAAAATAATACAATTCATTTTCTTTTAACTTTCCATAGCTTTTAATAGCCAATACTCCTGTTGCTTGTGCCATTGCTTCTAAAATTAGCACGCCAGGGAAAATAGGATCAGATGGAAAATGTCCTGTAAAATATGGCTCATTAATAGTGATATTTTTAACTGCTTTCAACCACTCCCCTTCTTTGTATTCAATTACCCTGTCAATAAGTAAAAAAGGATACCGATGTGGTAAAATATCCATAATTTCACGAATATCAATCATAGCTTTCTCTTCTTTATTTTTCATTATCACACCAATCCTATTCCTAATTATTAATTTTTTTAGCCAATTGTTTTTCTACTTCTTTTAAACGTTTATTCATACCATCAATGTTCATTGTCAACGCTGCAGTTTTTCGCCATTCTTTATTAGGCTGCAGAGGAATACCTGATGAATAAATTCCTTTTTCAGTAATAGGTCTCATAACCATTCCCATACCTGTAATAACAGCACCATCACAAATTTCCATATGGCCATTAATTACACTAGCACCACCTATTTGACAAAATTTCCCAATAGTCAAACTTCCAGCCATAATTACACCACCTGCAACTGCTGTACCGTAGCCAATATGTACGTTATGAGCAATCTGACATAGGTTATCAATAATAACATTATCCTCAATAATCGTTGAATCCAAAGCACCTCTATCGATACATGTACAGGCTCCGATTTCAACACTATTACCAATAATGACACTTCCTGTTTGAGGTATCTTTATCCATTTACCCTTATCATTTGCATAGCCAAACCCATCGCCTCCGATCACTGCCGAAGATTGAATCAAACAATCAGATCCAATGGTCACTCTGTGGTATATTGTGACATTTGCCCATAATTTGGTGCGATCTCCAATTATAGTATTTTTCCCAATAAAACATCCTGCACCAATAACAACATCATTACCTAATTTTACACCACTTTCAATTACTGCATTAGGCCCAATAGATACATTAGTACCAAATAAAACATCCTCGGCTATGACAGCAGATGATGAAATATTTTTTGCAGGTAGTGGTGTAGAATCCATATATTGAGCTAGTAATGCGTAAGCTAAATAAGGATTTTTTACAATAATCAAATTCTGCGAATCTAGGCAATACTCAACATCAGATTCTGATACAATTAAAGCGCCTGCTTTACTTAATTTTAATTGAGACCGAAACTTCGAGTTAGAAATAAAAGTGATCTGATTTAAAGATGCTTTATCTAAAGGAGCAATACCGATAATCATCAAATCAGGATCTCCTCTGAGAGATCCTTCGACTTGCTCCGCTAACTGTCTTAAACAGAAGGTATTCATCTATTATTTATCCTGAGCTTTTTTTGTTGAATGTTCTTTAATTTCTGTCAATATTTGCTCAGTAATATCTGCTCCTTCATTTTTAGCATATAGTGCAGCTGAAGGTAATAAAACTAAAGTAAACCCTTTAGAATCAGCAATAGACTTAATTGTATTATTAATATCATCTACAGCTTTTTGTTTATCTTCTTTAGAAATCATTGCATTAGCTTTATCTTGTTCTTTAGCTAACTTAGCTTGTAGATCAGAAACTTTTTTCTGGAATGCCTCTGCTTTTTTAGAAAATTCAACTTCTCTCTTTTGCAATGCATTAACCTTATTTTGAAACTTTTTACTTTCATCATTGATTATTTTTTGACGAGCTTGTATATCTTTAGAGCGCAATCTTGGAGCTTCTTTTTCTAAAGCTTCGACTTTCTTTTTTAAAGACTTCTCAACTGTAGCCTGTTCTTTTTTAAGCTTATCTGCATCTTCATCGATTTTATTTTTTTCTGTGACTAAGTTTTCTTCTTCTTTACTTAATGCATTTTCTTCAGGAGCAAATTTTTCTCTGGTTTTTTGCATAAAACTATCCACTTTTGCATTTAACTCAACCATGATAGGATGGTTTTGTAGTAAATAAGTTGGATCAGCAAAACCAATTTTTTCATCCGCATGAGCAACGTTGATAGATAAAGTCATAGCGACTACAATAGCCGTTGTTTTAAATAAATTTTTCATTAAAAGTCCTTTAAATATAATTGAAATAACAAACTACAAAATAATTGTAGTCCATATAGAAGTTAAATTAGAATGTTCCGCCAATACTAAATTGAAATTGCTCAATTTCATCACCTTCATATTTTTTAATTGGTTTAGCATATGAAAATAATAATGGTCCAATAGGTGAATTCCATTGAAACGATATACCAGCAGAAGAACGAATTCTTTTATAATCTCCAAAATCTACAGCATTAGGATAAATACTCTTATCCCACTTTGTATTCCAAACACTTCCAGCATCAACAAATATTGATGTTCTAACATTATTTTGATATTTATCATCTATAAATGGAGTTGGTGTAATTAATTCTAAGCTAGCTGTAGCCATGGCATTACCACCAATAACATCGTCACTCAATCGATTAAATATAAAATCTCCATTACTCGTTCTTTTAGCTTTTGAAGAATAGTCCGCATAAATAGCTTTAGGTCCTATTGCACCATAGCCAAATCCTCGTAACGAACCAATACCTCCTGCAGTATAATTTTGATAAAATGGTAAACGTTTATCACCTATTCCATTAGCATACGCAATATCAGCCCCAGTCTGAATGATCCAACTATGGTCTCTATTCAATGGATAATAATTTTTGAAACCAGCACTCAATTTATAATATTTATTATCAGAACCAGGGATTGTTATTCTTCCGCCAATATTTGCTGTTGTTCCTTCTGTTGGTAAATAACCTCTATCTAAACTGTTATAATTCCATCCAAATGAAAAATCAAAATCATCAGCCTTAATCTTTGGATAGTTTATTGAACCTGGAGGAATATCAATTCCTATTGATCTTACATATAAATCCCGATTAAACTCACGTTGAGCATTTTTGATCTTATCATGAGTGTACCCTAATCCAAGATAATATGAGTTATTTTCATCAACGGGAAATCCTAATGTACCACTTACGCCATAAGTTTGACGTTTATAGCTTGAAACATTATCATTTCGCGAATTATCATAGTCTTCATAGAAAACATTACCGCCTAAGCTAACACCATCTTTAGTGAAATAGGGTTCAGTATAACCTAAACTAACTGTAGTTCCATAATCATTACGCGACCCATTTAAACTAATTGTTGAACCCATTCCTAAGAAATTATCTTGTTTAATTCCAGCTTGGTAGCTTAATCCGCTCTCTGTGCCATATCCTATACCAAAGTTAATGCTTCCAGTATTACGCTCTTTAACTTTGTAGACTAAATCTGCTTGATCATCTGATTGCTCAACTTTTGGATAACTAACATCAACAGACTCATAAAATCCCGTTCTATCCAAGCGAGACTTACCAAGTTGAGCTAAGTTAGTAGATAACCAAGCACCTTCCTGTTGTCTCATCTCTCTACGTAATGTAGAGTCTGCAGTAACAGTATTTCCTTCAAAACGAATTTTTCTTACATAGATACGCTTTCCTGCTTCAACAACATAATTAATGCGAACAGTATTATTCTTATCATCAAAAACAGGGTAAATTTCTACTTTTGCTGATGCAAATCCATTATTACCTAATATATCTTTAATATCATCTTCAATTTTTATGAGTTCACTACGACGAAATTGTTGACCTGGCTCAAAACCATCTAATACCTTATTGAGTTCGTTATCCATATTAGCAGTATCACCAATAATCTGTATTTCACTAATATTATATTGGTTTCCTTCATTAATTTTATATGTTAGATACACTTCTTTTTGGTCATTACTAAATGAAACATCTGAATTCTCTATATTAAATTTTGCATATCCTCTATTCATATAGAAGTTACGCAGGTTTTCTATATCTTGCTTATAAACAGGCTGTTCAAATTTACTACTTGAGAAAATATTCCACCATTTAACATCTGGTTGAATATCCAATTGATCAAGTAACTCATCTGAATCAAAAGAATTATTACCTTCAAAAGTAATTGTTTTTACATATGATATCTCATCTTCCTTTATAATAAGTTTAATATTAACACTACCTGAATCAGCTTGTGTTACTTCCGAATCAATTTTTGCATTATATCTACCAATTGAATGATAATGCTCAAGTAATGCATCTTTGAAACTTTCTAATTTTTCTGCATCAAAAACTTCACCTCGGCTAATCAAATTAGCTTTTAAATTTTCTTTTAATGGTTCCTTTGGAATAGCAGAATTCCCTTCAATAGATACATTATTAATTACTGGAAATTCCACAACTTTAATTACTAATGTATTACCTTCACGATCAGCACTTACATCTTGAAAGCGATTCTGTAAAAAAATCTGCCTAACAACGTTTGCTATATCATTATCTGTTGCTTTTTGTCCAATTTTTATCGGTAAAGAAGAAATAAGAGAGGAACCTGCATCAGGCTGTATCCCGTCAACACGAATATCTTGAACAACAAATGGTGTCGCAACTGCTATGCCATTTGCCATAAGCAACGTTGAAAGTAATAGTTTTTTCATTGAACAAACCCTAGTAATATAAAATTGTATAATTATCTAACCACTTATACAGTAGTTAGAAGTGAATTAGATCATTAAATAAAGCAAATCCCATTAGGCTAATAATCAATATAAATCCTACTTGTTGGAATATAAATTGAAACTTATCTGGTAAAGATTTACCCCTAATTAGTTCCCCTAAAAGGATAAATAACTGACCACCATCCAGTGGTAAAATCGGAAATAAATTCATTATTCCTAAATTAACACTAATTAGTGCCATAAACCCAATATAGTAAACAATACCAATTTCTGCAGTAGCGCCTGCCCCCTTAGCTATAGAAATTGGACCGCCTATATTTTTTATTGAAAGCTCCCCTGTTATTAAATTGACAATAAATTGGATAATTGTCTCAATTAATGAATTTACTTTATGTAAACTTTTTGCAAATGCTGTAAGAATATCATACTTTAAATAAGTTCGATACTGCTCTTCTAGTGGTTTGACCCGAGGAACTATTCCCACTAAATAGCGATTATCTTCTTTCGACATTTCAGGCATTATTAAGAAATTATATTGTTGATTATCTCTTTCGATTACAAATTCGAGTTGATCACCTTTTTGAGTTTCACTCAATAAATTCTGCCAATCAAATCCTCTTTGATTTACGCTAATTATTTTATCGCCAGATTTCAAGCCTGCTTTATCTGATGCTGAATTTTCGACTACCTTTTCTATGATAGGTTCAACACTACCACTTTTAGGGCTAATACCTAATGATGTCAGTGGGTTCTCTTTGTTGCTATCTAGGTTCCAATGACTCAAATCTAAAGTAGTAGTTTGATATTGCTCTTGTTTTGGAAGATCTAAATTATTGCCTTTTACTTCCACTTTAGATGAGCCTATTTCGCCAATCAAAACAAGCACTGCATCTTCCCAATTCTGAATATCTTTGCCGTTTATCTGTGTTATTTGGAAATTAGGTTTTAATCCAGCTTCATCAGCAATGCTATGTTTAACAACACTATCAATAACAGGCTTTATTGTTGGCATACCAACACTAAAAACAACCCAATATGCCAAAATTGCAAAAATAATATTTGCTAACGGGCCAGCAATAACAATAAAAGCTCGCTGTAAAATACTCTTTTGACTTAAGGAATGTGATTTTTCTATTTGTTTTTTATATTCCTCTTCTTCATTATACATTTGGACGTATCCACCCAAAGGTATCATAGAAAAAACAAACTCAGTACCTTGTTTATCCTTTTTTTTCCAAAGTATCTTTCCAAATCCAATAGAAAAACGTAAAACAGCAACTCCACATTTTCTTGCAGCCCAAAAATGCCCATATTCGTGCACAAAAACTAAAATACAAATTAATACAAAGAAAGTAATAATTGAAAACACACAAATCCCCACTTATAAAAAGAAAAAGAATCCAGTTGCAAATACTGGTACGGCAGCAGTTAAGCTATCAATTCTATCTAGAATACCGCCATGCCCTGGAATCAAATTACTACTATCTTTTATACTTGCTTGTCGTTTAAACATACTTTCACTTAAATCACCTAAAATAGAAACAACTACAGTTAAGACTGATAATAGAATAAAAAATAACGTAGAGACTTCTCTTCCTAAAATACTTAATGGTGCGAATTGTAAAAATACAAAAGCAATAATCCCTGAGGTAATAATTCCACCAATTGCACCTTCTACTGATTTACCTGGGGAAACTTTAGGGGCTAACTTATGCTTACCGAATTTACGACCTACAAAATAGGCTCCAGAATCAGCTCCCCAAACAAGTACAAAAACATATAATAAAAGATAAGCGCCTTGATAATTATTTGTATTATACTGATAGAATCGTAAAGCCAACACACCCAATAAGAATGGAATTAATGTGCAAAAACCAAAAATAAACTTCGCACTGATCGATTTCATCCAGAGATTAGCCGACTTGGGATATGAGATAACAAGAACAAATGAAACAATCCACCAAATACACCCTAAGAAAAGAAATGGTGTACTTTCATCTGTTAAAAATCTTGCTGCCCTAACATAATTGTTCGCAGCCATAATGGGAAAAAGTAATAGTCCAACAGTAACAAAAGCAACAATAGCTCTTACAATTGGACGTTTAAACCCTGCAAACTGAGCCCACTCCCACATACTCAATACAACAATTGCTGATAAAGCTAAGGTGAAAGGTAGCGGTGTTAACCCAAAAAGTGCAACTACTGCAATAACAATCATAATAATAGCTGATAGAATTCGTTCTTTTAACATTTTTTACCCTTATAAACGCTTAACTAACAACTTCCAAAACGACGTTCTCGCTGTTGATAAACACTAATTGCTTCAGAAAAAACATTTTCGTCAAAATCTGGCCATAATACCGATGTAAAAAATAATTCAGCATAAGCAATTTGCCAAAGTAAGAAATTACTTATACGTTGTTCTCCACTTGTTCTAATTAATAAATCAACAGGTGGTTGTTCTTTTGTTGCCAAACTAGATTGAAATAATTCAGCAGTAATTTCTTGAGGCTCTAATTCTCCTGCTTTTACTTTTTCAGCTAAGCTTTTTGTAGCATTCACAATATCCCAATATCCACCATAATTTGCAGCAATATTAAGGATTAAGCCCGTATTTTTAGCAGTTAATATTTCAGATTCGATAATACGCTTTTGTAAATCTTCGGTAAACGCTGATTTATCACCAATAATATTCAGTTTAATATTATTGGAGTGTAACTTTTTAACTTCTGATGTTAGTGCCTTCATAAATAATGTCATTAATGCCGAAACTTCACTCTCTGGTCTACTCCAATTTTCACTGCTAAAAGCATACAAAGTTAATACTTTTATTTCATTTCTTGCTGCAAAATTTACGGCATTTCTGACCGCTTTAACACCATTTTGATGTCCAAAAACTCTTAGTTTTCCTTTTTCTTTTGCCCATCTACCATTTCCATCCATGATAATAGCGACATGTTTAGGCATTTTTTGAGTATTATAATCCACAAAAGCTCTCTTCTTTTTTAGTCAATATTATGCAAAATGGTCGCAACTATATCATAATACAGATCTTTCTAAAATGCTCTGATATTAAGCATTAATTAGAAATTATCTTTTTCTTTACGCCATTGAATGAATTTATCCAATGTATCTGCATATAAAAATGGATTAACTTGCTTCTCCAATCCAATTGTTGTCGGTAAAGATGGGATATTTTTGGAACGTAAAATATCAACCTTTTCTTGATATTCCAATAATATACAATTAGATGGCATTACCTTCTCTGCAAATTTTAAATTTGATTGTGTATATTCATGAGCTGGATAAACTTTTACAAAGTCAGGCAATTGTTTAAAACGCTGTAATGTTTCAAATTGAGCCAAATAATCCCCAGTAAAAACTCGACCACATCCGCCAGAAAAAAGTGAATCACCACAAAATAGATATTCTCGTCCAACCAAATAGCTAATATGTTCTGAAGTATGTCCTGCACTATCCATAACTTCTATATTTAACCCTAGTAAAGAAAAGTGTTCGGCATCTTTAACAATATGTGTTGCAAGATCTTGAACTTCACTTGAACCATAAACTGAAATATCTGGATATGCAGACAAAACACCAGAAACACCATCAGTATGATCACCATGATAATGTGTAAGTAGTATAGCGGTCGGTTCTAACTGATTTTTAGCTAAAAATGCTAATACTGGTTGTGATTGACTAGGATCAACGATAATAGCATTGCTATTTTTTTGAATAATCCAAACATAATTATCAGATAATACTGGGATTGGGGTAATTTTTATCATCATAAGCTCCATATAATAATGGACAAATCTCTTGCCCATTTATACCTCATTATTTACCTTGTTAGTTTACTTTAAAAATAATGCCGCAGCACCACGCACACCACCAGAATCACCATGAATTGCTTTTTTAATAACCGGTACTTTAGCAATATTTAATAAATACTTAGGTAAATATTTTGGTAGTGTTTCATAGATATAATCAAAATTAGATAATCCCCCGCCAAAAACGATCATATCAGGATCTAAAATTGTAATTAGATTTCCAATACCTGTTGCCATTAATTCAATAAATTTATTCACGAAATCAACCGTTTTTTGATCACCTTGATAAAAACGGCTAATGATAGTTTTTGCATCGATACTCTCACCAACTAGATCTCGATATAAAAACTCGAAACCTCGTCCAGAAAGATAAGTATCCAAACAGGCAGTATTACCACATCCACAATCATAAATTGGCGCACTATCTCCACCGAGTAATTTTAGCGCATGATAATTTAATTGAATGTGTCCAACTTCACCAGCCATCCCAATACTACCAGAATGAACTTTACCATCAAAGACAAGTCCTCCACCGAACCCAGTCCCAATAATGAGCCCTAATACTGTTGAATATTGCTGATTTTCACTATCCCAAGCTTCTGAAAGCGCAAAACAATTAGCATCATTTTCTCCTCTAACCTCTCGATTTAAGCGTTTAGATAAATCTTTTAAAATATTCTTACCATCTGCCACTTTAATATTAGATATTTTTGCGATACCTGTTTCTTTATGAACAAATCCTGGCAACCCTAAGCCGACAAATCCTCTTGTTTCAAATTTTTTATCTGCATTATTAACTAATATTTCAATCTGAGTTAGCCAGTCTTTATAACTTGTTTGAGGGGTTGCAATTCGCTCACTGTGTAATTTCTCTAGTTTTTCATTAAAAATAGCCAATTCAATTTTTGTACCGCCAATATCTAAACCATAATAGAACTTCATTTTTAACCTCTTTTTTTAAATAAGCTCCAAGTTTCTAAATAAGGTACTATGTAAATAAATATAACAAGATTAAATACCCAAGCAATTAATGTACTTACGAAGAGATCAATAGGATAATGCATTCCTAATCGTAATCGACTGATCAACATCAAGCCTGTCCAGAAAATTGCAAAAACTTGTGAGAAAAAGACCGCTTGCCCAGATAACCCTAGCAAAAATCCTGAAAATAGTAATAACCACGATACAGCAAAAATAGTATGCCCTGAAGGAAATGAATACCCAAGCTCATCTGCTTGATGTGAAACTATTGACATAGTATCCTCAGTCGCAAACTTCATTACTTCATTTTTTTGTACCTCTTTAGATAACATATAAAATTGTTCTGGATTAGTACTGAACATTTGGGTTACAAAAGGACGAGGTTCCTTAAAAGTTAATTTTGCTCCTTCTTTAATTACTTGTGTTCCTATGATAGTACTGGCACAAATAAAACCGACAAGTAACCATGAGTAACGGTGACGAGTCAGCCACATAATCCATAGCATAAACACTACACAAGTTATGAGTGCATATGGTTTAGAACCTGCTTCAGTCAAAAGTAATAAACCTCTATCTAAATCAGGATATTGTAAATTTGTATTCAATAGCCATTGCCAATTATTTAGCCATGCAACCATAGGAATAAAAAGCATCACTAATGTAAAAAGAGATAATTTTCTTAGCATATAATCCTCACACAAAAAACCGCTTGAACATACAAGCGGTTAAATCTACAGAATAATTTTTAAACAGCCTTAGTTGCTTTAGGTAAGCTTATTTTTTTATCTTCACTTTGACGATATAAAACTAAAATATGTCCTATTATTTGTACATTGCTAGCATTAGTTTCACGAATAATGGCATCAATAATTAATTGTTTTGTTTCTCGATCTACACCTGAAATTTTCACTTTAATTAATTCATGATGATTTAGTGCATTATCAATCTCCGCAAGAACCCCCTCTGTTAAGCCGTTATTTCCAAGCATGACAACTGGATTAAGATGATGAGCTAAACTTTTAAGATATTGTTTTTGTTTTGTAGTTAGTGTAATTGACATTTAATTTTGCCTTTCTGAATAAAATCTGCGGAAAAATAACATAAATAGACTAGTTTTTAAAGAAGGATTTGATTATCCTTTTCCAAGATTTTTTAATACAAATAGGAAATGTTACATAATGCCAACTCTTTCTGTCGCAATGATTGTAAAAAATGAAGCTGAGAATTTAGCTCGCTGCCTCGAGTCCATTTATAATTGGGTCGATGAAATCATCATTCTTGATAGTGGTAGCACAGATAATACAAAAGAAATTGCTCTCCGCTATAATGCAAAATTTTTTGAAAACTTTGAATGGCCTGGATTTGGTAAACAACGACAAATTGCTCAACAATATGTAACCAGTGACTATGTTTTATGGTTAGATGCAGATGAACAAGTCACATCAGAATTAAAAATATCGATACAAGAAGCCATTAATCACAATGAACCTAATACTGTATACAGAATAGTTCGATTAGGTGAGGCATTTGGAAAAAAAATTCGCCATTCCGGGTGGTATCCAGATTATGTAGTAAGAATGTATCCTACAGGATTGGCTAGATATAACGATAATTTAGTGCATGAAAAAGTAGTC
Organism: Otariodibacter sp.; assembly: GCF_029256985.1. Lineage (GTDB taxonomy): Bacteria > Pseudomonadota > Gammaproteobacteria > Enterobacterales > Pasteurellaceae > Otariodibacter. The sequence continues at coordinate 40,409 of NZ_JARIDQ010000023.1, forward strand.
TATCCACAATCAGCTCTAGTAAAAACATTATCTGGAGATTTATTACATTATACTTACAAAGATATTCACCAATATCTTATAAAATCAACCAGATATTCACATGCTTGGGCAGAACAACGTTTTAATCAAGGAAAAAAAGGATCAATATTTGAAGCGTGTATTCATTCCATAGGTTGCTTTGTAAAAATGTACTTATTAAATTTAGGATTTTTGGATGGTAAACAAGGATTATTACTTGCCATTTTATATTCAAACTATACTTTTCAAAAATATGCTGAGCTGTGGGATAAAACACGAGAAATATAAAATCCAGTCACATATTTCAAATTATACTAATGACTGGGCTTTAATTTTTACAAATTTAGGATAGAATGTTGAATCTGAACACAAGGAATAGCCTTGTGTGAAACCCTCATTTATTACTATTCAAAAATTATTATAGGAAACTATATGTCTGCAACAATTTTAGAAACACTCCCACTCGGTCAAAAAGTTGGTATCGCTTTTTCTGGAGGGCTTGACACTAGTGCAGCTCTTCTATGGATGCGTCAAAAAGGAGCAGTTCCTTACGCTTATACCGCAAATTTAGGTCAGCCTGATGAAGACGATTACAATGCAATCCCTAAAAAAGCAATGGAATACGGCGCTGAAAATGCACGTCTAATTGACTGTCGCACTCAATTAGCTCACGAAGGTATTGCCGCTATTCAATGTGGAGCATTTCATATTTCTACTGGAGGCATGCCATATTTTAATACTACACCACTAGGTAGAGCAGTAACTGGAACAATGTTGGTTGCAGCGATGAAAGAAGATAATGTCAATATTTGGGGTGATGGTAGTACATTTAAAGGAAATGATATTGAACGGTTCTATCGTTACGGTCTATTAACTAATCCTCAATTAAAAATTTATAAGCCATGGTTGGATAAAACATTTATTGATGAATTAGGTGGAAGACATGAAATGTCTGAATTCTTAATTGACAATGGCTTCAAATACAAAATGTCCGTTGAAAAAGCCTATTCAACAGATTCTAATATGCTTGGAGCAACCCATGAAGCTAAAGATCTTGAATTATTAAGTACGGGTATCAAAATTGTTAAACCTATTATGGGCGTTGCGTTTTGGGATGAATCAGTAGAGATTAAAGCGGAAACTGTTTCTGTAACTTTTGAAGAAGGTGTGCCTGTTGCGCTTAATGGGAAACGTTTAGATGATGCGGTTGATCTGATAATGGAAGCCAATAAAATTGGTGGAAGACATGGGCTAGGTATGACCGATCAAATTGAAAATCGTATTATCGAAGCAAAAAGTCGTGGTATTTACGAAGCTCCAGGAATGGCGCTACTCCATATTGCTTACGAGCGTCTATTAACAGGTATTCATAATGAAGATACTATTGAACAATATCGTATTAATGGTTTAAGACTAGGTCGTTTATTGTATCAAGGTCGTTGGTTTGATCCGCAAGCATTGATGCTTAGAGAAACATCTCAACGTTGGGTGGCAAAAGCAATTACAGGAACCGTAACTCTAGAATTACGTCGTGGTAATGATTTCTCAATCTTGAATACAGAATCACCAAATTTAACTTATGAACCAGAACGTTTAAGCATGGAAAAAGTTGAAGATGCACCATTTGATCCATCTGATCGTATTGGACAATTAACTATGCGTAACCTAGATATTACTGATACTCGCCAAAAACTAAAAATCTACAGTGATACAGGGTTACTTTCTGTCAAAAATAATGAACTACCGCAATTAGGTAACAAATAATAAAATAAATATTAAAAAATCGCACAATACCAATTTTGTGTGATTTTTATGAGCTAGTTATGTAACTAGCTCCCCCAAAAAAATTTATAGGTATAGTAGACAAAAGTGTAGGAAATTTTTCGTTTTCTATGCCTAATAGGCAAAAAGGGTACTTAATTATTGACTCATCTATACTTTGAACATAAATAGCTAACAAAGATTAATTTCTTCAACAATCCATTCAACAAAATATTTTACTTTGGTAATTTCCGACATTTCTGGAGGATAAACAACATAAAAAGATTTTTCATCATACAGTCCCGTAGAAAAAGGCTCAATTAAATGACCTTGCTCTAATTCATGCTGGGCAACAATTTTATTTGCTATTGCAATCCCTTGCTGATGCATTGCAGCTTGTAAGGCCATAAATGTATGACTAAACATAGTGCCAATTTCATCAATATCTATCTCTGATAATAAGCCAAAATGTTCTATGACTCTTTTCCATTTATTGCGACTAAATACATGAAGCAATGTCTTACCAATTAAATCATCAGGACCATTCACAGGATATTGTTCCAAATATTCAGGAGAAGCTAAGATGACAAGAGGAGATTCATTTAATCGGACAGATTCAACATTTTGCCAATGTCCTGTACCATAATAAATGGCAACATCAATCTCTTTACCTAATAATCCTTCATCTTGATCCACACCTTTAATTCTAACTTCAATATCTGGAAATTTTTGGTGAAAATCATTCAATCTAGGTACCAACCAATGCATGCCAAATGTTTGAGGAACACTAATAGTCAATACTTGGCGATTATTTTTTTGCCTAATTTTATCTGTAGCTGTAGCAATATGTTCTAATAGCGGTCTAATGTCATCAAAATATTGATTTCCTAGTTCCGTTAGTTCCAATAATCTATTCTTACGATGGAACAATTTTACATTCAAAAAATCTTCTAATAATTTAATTTGATGACTCACAGCTGCTTGCGTAACAAACAACTCCTCAGCAGCCTTAGTAAAATTTAAGTGACGAGCAGCTGATTCAAAAGCTTTTAACGCATTTAATGGTGGAAGTTTTTTATTACTCATATATTTTCACTAGTAGTTGTTTTTTATATAGTTATTTTAAACTATCTCATTAATTTTTTTAATTAATAAAATAAAAAAATATCGTTTGTTAGAACAATTAAATCCAACTAAAATACTCTCGTACTTAGATGGAAGGTGGTAATTAGCAGATAACTTCATATGAAGGTTTTGTTAGTTACTTCAAATTTAAGTATGATGTTGTGTTTGCATATTGGTCTAGGAAACTAGACAAGAGTAACTAAGTTACTCGTTTCACTTCCTGTATATTTTGAACCTCTTTATTTGGTTTATAACCGCCTATTTTAGGCGGTTTTTTTATATCAAAATTTTAAGTATTCTACCATAACTAAATATTCTAGTCAGTAAATCCATTTTTTTATATAAATCTACCTAATTTTTATATCTTCCTCTTTTCAAAACTATCTTTAATGGTGTAAATTCATTCCCATTACAAGTAATAAATAAAAAATAAGGATAAACAAACATGACTAAAAATATCGATTGGAAAAACCTTGGATTTTCTTATATAAAAACAGACTATCGCTTTATTGCTCACTGGAAAAATGGAAGGTGGGATGAGGGAGAACTTACTCAAGATGATACACTTCATATTCATGAAGGTTCTCCTGCTCTGCATTATGGACAACAATGTTTCGAAGGCTTAAAAGCTTACCGCTGTAAAGACAATTCCATCAATCTATTTCGTCCTGAAGAAAATGCGAAAAGACTTCAAAAAAGTTGTGCTCGTCTATTAATACCACAAGTTCCTATTGAATTATTCATTCGAGCATGTACAGAAGTTGTAAAAGCAAATAAAGAGTGGCTTGGCCCATATGGCAGTGGAGCAACACTTTATTTGCGTCCATTCGTTATTGGTGTAGGAGAAAATCTAGGGCTACATTCTGCTCCTGAATTTATTTTTAGCGTATTTTGTTGCCCAGTTGGTGCTTATTTCAAAAATGGCATGCAACCATCTAATTTCTTAATTTCAGAATATGATAGAGCCGCTCCAGCTGGTACAGGAGCAGCAAAAGTTGGAGGAAATTACGCAGCAAGTTTATACCCAGGGAAATTAGCAAAAGAAAGAAATTTTGCTGACTGTATTTATCTTGATCCTAAAACTCACACCAAAATAGAAGAAGTCGGTGCAGCAAACTTCTTTGGTATTACAGCGGATAATAAGTTCATTACCCCAAACTCTCCGTCTATTTTGCCAAGTATTACTAAATATTCTCTACTTTACCTTGCAAAAGAAAGATTAGGTTTAGAAGCAATAGAGGGCGATATCTATATTGATAAACTTGATCAATTTATTGAAGCTGGCGCATGTGGCACGGCTGCTGTAATATCGCCAATCGGTGGTATCCAGTATGGTGATGATTTCCATGTGTTCTATTCTGAAACAGAAGTGGGTCCTATCACTCAACGTCTATATGATGAATTAGTAGGTATCCAATTTGGTGATATTGAAGCACCTGAAGGTTGGATAGTTAAAGTAGAATAAACTCAGTAAAATAAAACAGTTAAATCTAAAAATAAACCGATTTAACTGTTTTTATTATTCAGAGAAGAAGAATAATGATAAAACGATTCAATGTTGGTAGACACCTATCAGAAATGGCTATTCATAATAGTGTCGTATATCTAGCAGGACAAGTTCCAGAAGATGATACACAAGATATGTATGGTCAGACAAAGCAGGTGTTAGATGAAATAGATAAGCTACTCATAGAAGCAAATACGAGTAAAGATCGTATTTTAATGGCTCAAGGTAGGCTCAATATAATTGCGAATCTAACTCTAGATAAATAGTTAGTCTTACCTATTTAATAGAGAAAAGTTATAAAATAATAGATAGAATAAAGTTTACAAATAACTATTTTATTTTAATCTAAATCTTCCTCGACTGTAACGAGTCTTCATCAATGCTAATATTTTCTGCTT